>JALRCR010000224.1 GCA_023257255.1 Gammaproteobacteria bacterium
TAATGACGCCAAGTTTGGGTTCACCCCCTGCGGGAAGCAGGCGACAGACCAGGTCTGCGAGCAAGGTTAAGGCCGCGCCGCCCAGCGCGGACAGCGGCACCAGCACGCTGGGCCGATGGCCAACCAGGGGGCGCAGCGCGTGAGGCACCAGCAGACCCACAAAGCCAATCAGGCCGGCAACGGCCACGCCCGGACCCACCGCCAGCGCGGCGCCCGCGACCACCAGCGTCCGCAGGCGGGGGAGATCCGTGCCCAGACTGGCGGCAATGTCTTCGCCCAGCGCCAGGGTATCCAGCGCCGGCGCAGCCCGCCACAGCAGCGCCACACCCGCGAGCGTAAAGGGGACAGCCAGCGCGGCGTGGGTCAGGCTGCGGTCGGCCAGGGAGCCCATCAGCCAGAACACGATCTCGTAGGCCGCGTAGGGGTTGTCGACCAGACTCAGCACCAGCGAGCTGGCGGCGCTGGCCAGACTGCCCAACGCAACCCCGGCGAGAATCAGGCTGAAACTGCTGGCCCCCCGATGGGCAAGCCCCAGCAGGCAGAGCGTGCCCAGGAGCGCGCCGGCCAGACCGCCCAGCGGCAGCGCCAGCGCATAGCCGCTACCGGCGCCCAGATAGAACACCAGCACGGCGCCCAGCGCGGCGGTGGCCGAGACGCCGGTCAGTCCGGGGTCGGCCAGCGGATTGCGCAACAAGGCCTGCAAGGCAGCGCCTGCAGCGCCCAGACCGGCGCCAATGGCCAGCGCCAGCAGCAGGCGGGGAAGCCGCACTTCGCGCAGGATGAGCACCGCTTCGCGGTCACCCGTGCCCCATAGCCCGGCCAGCGCGCGGGCCGGGCTGATAGGCACCGGGCCTAGCCCCAGCGAGGCCAGAGCCAGCAGCAGCAGGACGATCAGCAGGCCGCCGAGCAGATGGCGGCGGGTAAGCCGCATCACGGCGCAATCAGGGCTGCGCGCAGGCGGCTCACGCCCTGCGCAAACTGCGCGCTGCCACAGGCCCACAGCGACTCGTCCAGCGGCACGTGGCGCGCTGACGTGCGCGCCAGCGCCGGATGCGCCAGAAACTGCTCGGCCAGTGAGTTGGCGCGTCCGGTAGACGTACTCAGCACCAGCACGTCGGCGCGGGCGCTGAGCAGGCGTTCGAGCGGTACGAAGCCGCCGCTCGCGTAGGGCGTGTGCTGCGCCAGATCGCGCAGACCCGCCTGCAGCAGCAGGGCATGGCCCAGGCTTGCCGTGCCCGGCGTGTGGCCGCCGGCCTGTAGCAGCCAGGCGCTGCCAGCCGGCGGCGCGGCGATGGGGTCGATGCTCGCGATCAGCGCTTCGGCGCGCGGGATCTGGCCCAGCAGTTCGCCGATTCGTCGGAGGGTCTGGCGCAATTCGTCGACCGTGGTCGGCGGGGGCAGCAGTTCGACCCGCAGCCCCAACTGTCGCAGGAGCGCGACCGTGCTTACTGCCGCCTGCGGTGTGGCCAGAATCAAATCGGGCGCGAGCGCCAGCAGGGCTTCGGCCTGTACGCGGGTCACCGGCAGGCGTGCGGCGGCAGCCGCATAGGGCGAGAGGGCAGGGTCGCGGGCCAGCGCGGTCAGCCCGGCAATTTGCGTCGGGCCGGCGATTTCCAGCAGCAGCAGATCGGTGCAGAGATTCAGCGAGACCACCCGTTGGGGTGGGGACTCAACGCCAGCGGCGCAGACCGTGGCGACGCTGGCCAGAGCGAGCGCCGCCAACAGCCTGCGCAGGCGGTTCAACCGGCAGTGCGCCGCGCGCGCACGGCGGCCGCGAGGTCTTCCAGCACCGGCACCGTCATCTCCCAGGACATGCAGGCGTCGGTAATGCTTTGGCCGTAGACCAGCGGCGTGCCGGCCGAGTGGTTTTGTTTGCCTTCGCGCAAATGACTTTCCAGCATCAGCCCGCAGATGCTGCGGTCCCCGCCGGCCACCTGGGCACCGACTTCCGCAGCGACCCCGGCTTGATTGCGATGGTCTTTGCGGCTGTTGCCGTGGCTGGCGTCGATCATGATGCGGGCGTTGATGCTGGCCTTCTTCAGGACGCCCGCGCAGTCGGCTACCGCCGCCGCGTGGTGGTTGGGGCCGCTGTTCGAGCCGCGCAGAATCACGTGACAATTGGGGTTGCCCGAGGTGCTGACAATCGCCGCAATGCCCTGCTTGGTGACGGACAGAAAATGGTGCGAGTGGCGTGCCGCGCCCAGCGCATCCACCGCAATCTGAACGCTGCCGTCGGTGCCGTTCTTGAAGCCGACGGGCATCGACAACCCGGAGGCCAGTTCGCGATGGATCTGGCTTTCGGTGGTGCGCGCGCCAATCGCGCCCCAGGACACCAGATCGGCGATGAACTGCGGCGTGATGACGTCCAGAAATTCGGTGCCCGTAGGCAGACCGCGGTGGGCCAAATCCAGCAGCAGCCGGCGCGCGGTGCGCAGGCCGTTGTTGATATCAAAACTGCCGTCGAGTCGCGGGTCGTTGATGAGCCCTTTCCAGCCGATGGTGGTGCGCGGCTTCTCGAAATACACCCGCATGACCAGCAGCAGGTCGTTCCCAAAGCGCTCCACCACGCCTTGCAGATGGTCGGCGTATTCCAGCGCCGCGCGCGTGTCGTGGATCGAGCAGGGGCCTACCACCACCAGCAGGCGGTCGTCCTCGCCCTGAATGATGCGTTCGGCCTGTCGGCGCCCGCGCGAAACCGTCTGCGAGGCGTGCTCGGTCAGCGGCAGCTCCTCAAGCAGGATGGCGGGCGGCAGTAGCGGACGGTAGCCGACGATCCGGGCGTCGTCAGTGACCTCAAACATGGTGTGTCATCTCCAGACTTGCAGCATCAAAAGGGTGTCGCGCAAGCCGGCGGCGGCGTGCGGTTGGCTAGTATAGCGATTGAGGCCCGGGCGGCCACGCCGCGCGGCGCAGGTTTAGCTGAAGGCGAGGCGGGGCCGGGGGCGGGCGTGGGCGCCTTGCGTACTGCGCTCCTTGCTCTGGCTCTGGCGATGCACCTGCTGCAGGTTGCGCCAGAACTCAACGGTGAGAAGGTCGGCATGGTGGGCCGTGAAGACCTCGCGGAGCGAGGGCTCGATCGCCAGAAATTTGAGAAATTCCTCGGGAAAAACGTCGTTTGAGTTGACGTGAAACCACGGCCGCGGACGGAATTCGTCTTCGTCGAAGCGCGATTCCGGCACTTCGCGGAAGTTGCATTCGGTGACCAGACAGAGCTCGTCGTAGTCGTAAAAAATCACCCGGCCGTGGCGGGTGACGCCAAAGTTCTTGATCAGCAAATCGCCGGGAAAGATGTTGGCCCGGGCGAGGTCTTTCAGCGCCTGGCCGTAATCAATGACCGCCGCTTCGGCCGCTTCGCGCGGACTTTCCCGCAGATAGAGATTCAGCGGGCGCAGGCGGCGCTCCATGTACAGGTGACGCAGGATCAGCTGGCCGTTGTCGATACGGGTGGTTTCGCCGGCTTCGGCCAGTAGTTCGTCCACCACTTCCTGCTCGAATTTGTCCAGCGGGAACTCGATGTCCGAGAACTCCTGGGTGTCGATCAGGCGACCCGCGCGGTCGTGCATCAGCACGAATTCGTACTTCGACATCACCTCATGCCGGCTGGTGTTCTTGGGAAACCCGAAGCGGTCACGGATGATTTTGAAGACCAGATCGTAGGAGGGCAGGGTGAAGACGATCATCACCAGCCCGCGGTCGCCTGGCGCTGTGATGAAGCGGTCTTCGCAACTGGCCAGATGCGTGGAGAAAATCTGGTAGCGCTCGGTTTTGCCCTGCCGCAAACGCCCCAGCACGGTGTAGAGCTCGTCGATCGGCTTGCCCGGCAGCAACGAGTGGATGAAAAACACCGCGCCCTCTACCGGTTCCAGATCGACGAAGAAATAGGAGCGCGTGAAGCCGAACAGGATGCTGATGTCGTCGACCGACATCATGATCGAGTCAACGACGACGCCAGATTCGTGGTGACCAAGCGCGATGACCAACGGCGCTTCGTGCTGGCGCCAGAAGGCTTTGCCGATCAGATAAGCCTTGTTCGACTGGTAGAAGACCGCCGGCAGAAAATCAAAGCGCAGAATCGCACCCGGCGCGGTGTCGAGCGTCGCCACGTAGGCGGTGAGCTCGGCTTCGATGCGGCCGACGTCGCGCCCCAGATTGGCGTAGGGCACATCGAAACTGCAGTCGGCCAGCAGCAGCCGCAGACTTTCGGTGACCGATCCCCAGTTGATGTAGCTGCGGCATTCCACCGCGTGGCGTCGTGCGTCGTGCAGGTTGAATCGCACATCGACGAATTCGGCGTCGGGGTCGGTGCCGACCGTGTGCAGGATCCGGCGGCTAACCGAATTGAAAAAGGTTTTGGAGAAAGCGCCGTCCGGGATGCCGTCGACGCGCTCGCCAAAAATGGCTTTCAGCTCGCGCCATTTGGCGTGTTCCTGCGCTTCCTGTCCGAGCAGACGGGTGAGGGCTGCGACCGCGCGGTCGACCGATTTGGTGTAAAGCTCGATGCGCTCGCCGAAGTCGCGTTCGGCGCCGTGCCAGTCCCGCGCTTCAAAGCGCTGTTTGGCCCGGCGGGTGATTCGGCCGAAATTATCGTTGTATTTGACGAACGCCTCGCGCACCAGCCTGCCTGCTTCAAACAGGGGCGCGCGAGACGTCGTCGCAGGCATGTCGGCTTACAGCCGTTCGATCATCGCCGTGGCGAACTCGCTGCACTTCACTTCCGTGGCGCCGTCCATCATGCGGGCAAAATCGTAGGTCACGATCTTGTCGCCGATGGTGCGATCCATGGAGTTGATGATCATGTCGGCCGCTTCGGTCCATCCCATGTAGCGGAACATCATTTCGCCCGACAACAGCACCGAACCCGGGTTCACCTTGTCCTGATTGGCGTATTTCGGCGCCGTGCCGTGAGTCGCCTCGAAGATCGCGTGGCCGGTGTCGTAGTTGATGTTGCCGCCCGGCGCGATCCCGATACCACCGACCTGCGCAGCAAGCGCGTCGGAGAGGTAGTCGCCGTTCAGGTTGAGGGTGGCGATGACGTCGAACTCACCCGGACGGGTCAGCACCTGCTGCAGGGTGATGTCCGCGATGGCGTCCTTGATCAGCACCTTGCCGGCCGCCAGCGCGGCGTCCTGCTCCTCGACGCCGTTCTGCCGGAAATCGACCGCGCCGAGGGTGTTGGTGCACGCGCTCTGCTGCGCACCGGCGGTATCCACGCTCTGCGCGGTCACGGTGAGTTCTGCGACATCGGTCTTGCAGACGTCAGCGGCGATCTGCGAGGCCGCGTCGATGGGCACATCGGTCAGCACGCCCGCGGTGCCGATCGCCAGGTCGACCCGTCCGTCGCCGGGCTGCGCGCTCGCAACGGCGGCGCCACCGAACAGCAGCAGGGCCCCACCCATGGCGGCGCTCGCGGTCATCCCACGCCGATGATGTAGGCGGCACAGCACCTCGTAGGCGACCTC
>JALRCR010000225.1 GCA_023257255.1 Gammaproteobacteria bacterium
AGGCGGGGCAGAGCGGCTTTGCGCCGGATTACGCGGTGGACGATCCGGCAATCGAAAGCAAGGTGCGGCTGCTGGTGGTCGACGCCGACTCCTCGCAGTTCAGCACCCTGGTCGATGTGGCCGATGGCAAGAGCGTGGCGGTGGAAGGCCCGCCCGGCACCGGCAAGTCGCAGACCATCGTTAACGCCATTGCCGGCGCCTTGGCGGCGGGCAAAAAAGTGCTGTTTGTCGCGGAAAAAATGGCCGCGCTTGACGTGGTTAAATCGCGCCTGGAAGCGATCGGGCTGGGCGATTTCGTGCTCGCGTTGCAGGCCGGCAGCGCCTCGCGTGCGGCGGTCATCAAGCATTTGAAAGCGCGGCTTGCGCTGGCCCCGGAAGCGCCGCCGGCGGCGCTTTTCGAGCGCGTGAAGGCGTTTCGCGAGACGCGCGCGCAGCTCGCGTCCTATCTGGCCGCACTGGCCGCGCGCTTTGCGCAGACCGGCATGAGCGTGCACGAAATTCTCTCGCGCTGTATTGCGCTCGCGCCGGTGGCCGAGGGCCTGCCCGAGACCCTCCGCGGCGCGGCACTGCCCGGACTCGACACCCTCAGCGCGACGACGCTGGAGGCGCGCTGTGCGGCGGTGGCGGCGCTGGCCGATTCGCTGCGCGAGGTCGCGACGCAGGCCGAGCATTGGCGGGGCATCGGCATCACGCGCCTCAACCCCTTCGAGGCCGACGAACTGCGGGCGCAGGCCGCGGCGGCCGGCGAGGCCTTGCAGGCGCTGGCGCGCGCGGAAGACGCACTGGCCGGGCTTGGTCTGGCCGAGGGCCTCGATTACGCGGCGCTGGCCAGCGAGCTGCCGGGCTGGCGGCTGCTGCGCGATCTGCAGCCGAAGCTCGATTTGGGTTTGCTCAGGCAGATCGTAGCGAGCGATGCGGCGTCGGCGCTGCGCGCATTCTTGACGCGATGCGGGGCGGCCCAGCTTGAGCGCGCGGCGCTCGCGCGGCTGGTGCCTGCGCTGGACGAGCCCGACGCGCCGGCGGCGCTGTGCAAACTGGCCGGGCTTGCCGCGCGCGCCGGGAGCGCGGTGCCGGAGTTCGCAGGCTTTACGCAACGCATTGCCGCTGAAGAGACCGCGCTGGCGCGCGAAGCGGCGCTGGTCGCCGGCCTCAGGCAACTGGCGTCGGAACTGCCGGCGATCGCGCAGCTGCCGCTGGGTGATTTGGCCGCAGCGGCGGCCCTGCTGCGCGAGTACGACACCCGCGTGCTGGCGCTGCGCCACGCCGGCCTGCTCGAGCCCGTCGCGCAGCAGGCCGCGCGTGGTCTGCTGACCAGCATCCGGCGCCAGGCCGAACGCCGGGCGGCGCTGCAGGCCCTGTTTGACCTGGACGACCCCATCGTTCCGGCAGCATTGAACGAGCACGCGGCGACGCTGCGGGCAGGCGGCGCTCTGGCCGCTCTTCGCCCCGCCTGGCGCCGCGCGAAACAGGCCTACCTGCGCGGCTCGCGACGAAGCACGTTTGATCTGGCGGTGGCCGTGAGCGATCTGCAGCAGGTCGGTGAATGGAAAGCCGCCGAAGAGATCCTGCGCGCCGATCCGCGCGCCACCGATTTGTTTGGCCCCTTGTTCGACGGCCACCGCACGGACTTTTTGCTGCTGGAACAACTGCTCGCGTTTCTGGCGATGCTGGACGAGCGGCTGCCGGGCAGCGCGCAACGTGATCTGCGGCGGTTTCTGCAGACCGGTCCGCTGGACGCCTTGCGCAGCCTGTTGCAGCTCGAATGGGTGACGGACTGCGTCGACCTGCCAGCGCTGACCCGGCGCCTTGAGCAGCGGCAGGGGAAGCTCACAGAAGCGCGCTCGGTGCTGGCCGAGCTCCATTCCCTGCGCCCGCTGTGGCAGGGCGCGCCGGCGGCCCCGGCCGTGCTGGAAGACACCGCCCGTCGCCTCACCGCGCTGCGCGCCGAGGAGCAGGCGCTGGTGGCGGCGCCGACGCTTGCGCGCTTGCTGGGGGCGCAGTTTGCTGGCGCTGCCACGCGCACCGACGCGCTGAGCGCCGAGCTGACGGCGCTTGCTCAGCTCGACGCGTTCGACGGCGCGCGCGCGCACTGGCTCGAGATTTTGCAGGCCGGCGACGCGGCACGGGCGGTGGCCGCCGGGGAAGCGGTGCTGGCGCAGCACGAAACCGCGCAGCGCCGCCTGATGGCGATCGAAGCCCGCGTGGCCCGCGAGTCGCCGGTCAGTCTTGCCCCCGGCGAGGCGTCGGCGCGGGCGGAAGCGCTGCATGCCGCCGCGGAGGACCGCGACGGGCTGCAGGCCAATCTGGCCTACGCCGCGCAGCGGCAGGCGGTGGCGGCAGATCTCCCAGTCTGCGAACAGCTGCTTCGGGCCGGCATTCGTCCCGAGGCGCTGGCCACCGCCTTCAGGGCGGTGCTGCTGCGGGCGCTGGCCCGTGCGGTCTATGCCGAGCATGGCGAGCAGTTGACGGCCTACACCGGCGAGCAGCTGGACGCGCTGCGCGAGCGGCTTGCCGGGCTCGACCGCGAGATTCAGCTGGGCGCCCGGCGCGCGCTGCGCGGCCATCTGCTGAGCAACGCCACGCCGCCGCGCGGGCGCGGGCTGGGACCCAAATCAAGCTGGACCGAGATGGCCCTGCTGGTCAACGAAACGGAAAAACGTAAACGCTGGCTGCCGGTGCGCCAGCTGACCGCGCGCGCGGGCGCGGCGCTGCAGGCGCTGAAACCCTGCTGGATGATGTCGCCGCTGGCGGTGGCGCAGTACGTGCGCCGCGAAGGCTTGCAGTTTGATCTCTGCATCATTGATGAAGCGTCGCAAATGCCGCCCGAAGACGCGGTGGGCGCGATCGCGCGGTCAAAGCAGGTGATGGTGGTGGGCGACACCAACCAGCTGCCGCCGACCTCGTTTTTTTCACGCCTGCTGGAGACGGATGACGAGAGCGAAGACGGCGCGCCGGTGGAGGAATCCATCCTCGAAGTGGCGAACGGCGCGTTCCGGCCCGCGCGCCGCCTGCGCTGGCACTATCGCTCGCGTCATTCCGCGCTGATCCAGTTCTGCAACCGCGAGATCTACGACAACGGGCTGGTGGTGTTTCCAGCCGCGGCGGAGGCGCGGCCCGATATGGGCGTGCGGCTGGTGCCGGTGACCGGTTGTTACCAGGGCAGCGTCAATCCGATCGAAGCGCAGGTGATGGTGGCGCACGCGCTGGCCTTCATGCGCCAGCGGCCCGACCGCTCGCTCGGTATCGTCACGCTCAACCAGAAGCAGCGTGAGCTGATTGAAAGCGAACTGGCGGCCGCGCTCGCCGACGACCCGCTGGCCCGCCGCTATGTCGCGCACTGGGAGCAGCAGCGCGAAGGCCTGGAGAAGTTCTTCATCAAGAATCTTGAAAACGTGCAGGGCGACGAGCGCGACGTGATTTTCATCGGCACCGTATATGGCCCCGAGCGGCCTGGCGGGCCGGTCCACGCCCGCTTCGGGCCGATTAACGGTCAGGCCGGACGGCGCCGGCTGAACGTGTTGCTGAGTCGGGCGCGCGACCAGTTGGTGACCTTTTCGTCGATGACGCCGGCTAATTTTCCCGCGCAGGACCGGCTCAATCCGGGCGCTGCGATGCTCAGGGCCTGGCTGGAATATGCCGGCAGCGGGCGGCTGCACGGCGGCGCGCTGAGCGGACGTGCGCCGGACTCTGACTTTGAAGACTTTGTCGCCGAACAGATCCGCGCGCTGGGTTTCGAGGCTGTGCCGCAGGTGGGCGTCGCCGGCTATTTCATTGATATCGGGGTGCGGCATCCGGACTGGCCCTATGGCTTTCTGCTGGGCGTGGAGTGCGACGGCGCGAGCTTTCACAGCGCGCCTTCTGCCCGCGACCGCGACCGGCTGCGCGGGCAGGTGCTGGCGGGGTTGGGCTGGCAATTGCACCGGATCTGGTCGACCGACTGGTTTGGACATCCGGCGCGTGAAATTGCGCGGCTGAAGCAGACGCTGGACGCGCGTCTGCAGGCCTTGTTGACCGCGCCGCCTGCGCTTATCCCGGCGCTGCCGGCGGACGATGTGGCGCCGGAAACCGGCCAGCTGGGCCTCTTTGGCCTGAGCGCCGCGCCGCTGACGGAAGACGCCGTCGTGCCGGATGCGGAGGAAGATGAAACGCTGGACGCTGAAGGTCCGTCGGAGGATGAGACCGACGACGTGGAGGACGCGGCGCCGGATGAGGAGGAGAACCCCGAGGACACGGCGAGCGGCCCGCAGAGCTATGCCGGTCTGTTGCCCGAAGTGCAGAAGCAGCTTGATCAGGACAGCTTTTACGATGCCGCTTACAACCGCCGGCTGCGCGAGTTTGCGCTGGCGGTGATCGACGAGATGGGTCCGGTGACCGAGGCGCATCTGTGCGAAATCGTCGCGCGTTGTCACCGCTTTGCGCGCACCGGGCGGCGGATTCGCGACCGCGTGCTGAAGCTGGTGGACCGACAGCGGCCGTACGGGGAAGAGGGCCGGCAGGGCGGCAGCTATTGGCCGCAGGGCAGAACGCCGGTCACGGTGATGGACTTCCGGGGGCTGCAGTTGGGGGCAGTGTCGCGACAGTGGAAAGATTTGCCCTTGCCCGAGCGACTTGGGCTGGCGCGACGGGCTTTAAGCGTTCGCAGCACGCGGCGTGAGCAGATGGAATTCATGCAGCGCGAACTCCACCTTGCGCGGCTTAGCCAGCCGACGGCGCGCGCGCTGGACGATACCCTGCAGGAGATGGCGCGCCGCCTCGCCGCCGGCGAGTGACGCGCTCGTCGCGGCAGACTTAGCCGGTGGTCTTCGGCTCGACCGGCTCGACCGCTGCGCCGGATTTTTTCCACGCGCCAAAGCCGCCCTTGATGTGGCAGACCGGCGTCAGGCCCATGTCCTGCGCGGTCTTGGTGGCGAGCGCGGAACGCAGACCACCGGCGCAGAAAAACACGAATTTATTGCCGGAATTGAAGAATTCCTTGTAGTAGGGGCTCTTCGGATCGATCCAGAACTCGAGCATCCCGCGGGTGACGTTGATCGCCCCCGGCACCCCACCATCGCGCCACAGTTCGCGCGGGTCGCGGATGTCGATGAAGGTCACGCCATCCTGGCCGTGCAGGGCCTGCGCCTCCTCCACGGTGAGGGTTTCGATCTCGGCCATGGCCTCGTCGCAGAGTTCCTTGATCCCTTTTTTGATGTTGAGCGGCATGGTCGGTCTCCGTGAAATGAGGGCTGGATTGTTGCCGCCCGGGCCGCGGGCCGCAAGGCTGCGGCGTCAAGATTGCTGCGCGATAGCCCGGGATTTGCGATTGGCAAGCCGCGGTTGCCGGGCGCGAAGGGTTTTTAAAATCTGCCGGGGGACTATCGCGGGGCACGCGCCGAGCCGACAGCGCCAAATCATCGAAAGCTCCAGTCGGGGCGATGCCCCTCCCACAAAA
>JALRCR010000226.1 GCA_023257255.1 Gammaproteobacteria bacterium
CTCGGATTCAATGTCGACCGTGTACTACGTCGAGCGAGAGTGTCGACGAGTTCGCTCTTCCACCACTTCGGCAACCGTGACGGCTTCATTGCCGCGCTGGACCAGAGCGGCGGTAGTACCCCGAAGGCGCTGCGCCTGTACGGCGTGCCGGAGACCGCCTATTCCGGCGAAGAAGAGATGTACCGCATGGTCCACGCCATGCGCACCCGCATCATCACCAGCCCGGCCTTCAACGGCGACCGCATCATCGGCGCCATCCTGTTCGAGAACACCATGGACCGCGAGATCGAAGGCCGCTCCACGGCGGACTATCTGTGGAACGTGAAGCGCGTGGCGCCGATGCTGAAAATCGACAAGGGGCTGGCCGACGAAGTGGACGGCGTGCAGCTGATGAAGCCCAACCCCGGCCTCGACGCCCTGCTCGACAAGGCGAAAAGCAAAGGCATTTTTGGCACCAAGATGCGCTCGGTGGTGCAGAAGGCCAACGCCGGCGGCATCCAGCAGGTGGTCGACCAGCAGTTTGAAGTGGCCCGCCAGATCATTGCCAAGAAGCTGGTGCCGATCGTCGAACCCGAAGTGGACATCCACTGCCCGGACAAGGCGGCGGCGGAAAAGCTGCTGAAGGCCGCGCTGCTGAAAGGGCTAGACGCGCTGCCGGCGAACGATCTGGTGATCCTGAAGCTGACCCTGCCGGAAGAAGACAACCTCTATCTCGACTGCATTCGTCACCGCAATGTGCTGAAAGTGGTGGCGCTGTCGGGCGGCTATAGCCGCGATGAGGAATCGAATGCGCGCCTCGCCCGTCAGACCGACATGGTGGCGAGCTTCTCGCGCGCGCTGAGCGAAGGGCTCTCGGCGCAGCAGACGGACGATGAATTCAACAACACGCTGAACGCCTCCATCCAGAGCATTTTTGCCGCGTCGAAGAAGTAGTCGCGAGGGCCCGCGCCCGGTCGGGCGCGGGTTCAGGCGCAAACAGCGCGCTCAGCCGGCGGCGCGCTGCTCGAGGATGGCGACCGCCGGCAGGGTCTTGCCTTCGAGGTATTCGAGGAAGGCGCCGCCCGCGGTCGAGATGTAGGACACCTCATCCGCAATGCCGAACTTGGCGATCGCGGCCAGCGTGTCGCCGCCGCCGGCGATCGAGAACGCCGTGGACCGCGCGATGGCTTCCGCCAGCGCTCTCGTGCCGCCCGCGAACTGATCGAACTCGAACACGCCCAGCGGGCCGTTCCACACGATGGTGCCGGCCGATTCCAGAATCTCGGCAAAGGCCGCCGCGGTCGCCGGGCCGATGTCCATGATCATGTCGTCGGGCTCGATGGCCGCCACCGGCTTGGTGGTCGCCACCGCGGTTTCCGAGAATTCCTTGCCGCAGACTGCGTCCAGCAGCAGCGGCACCGCCGCGCCGCGCGCCTGGGCCGCCGCCATGATCCGCCGCGCGGTGTCCAGCATGTCGTTCTCGCACAGCGACTTGCCGATTTCCGCGCCGCTGGCGCGAGGAAGGTGTTGGCCATGCCGCCGCCGATGACGAGATAGTCGACCTTCGCGACAAGATTGCCGAGCAGTTCCAGTTTGGTCGAGACCTTGGAGCCGCCGACGATCGCCACCAGCGGGCGCTTCGGTGCGTGCAGGGCGGCCTTCAGGGCGTCGATTTCGGCTTTCATCAGCGGGCCGGCACAAGCCACGGGGGCAAACTTCGCGACGCCGTGGGTGGAGGCCTGGGCGCGGTGCGCGGTGGCGAAGGCATCGTTGACGAACACATCGCACAGCGCGGCCATTTTGCGCGCCAGCGTCTCGTCGTCTTTTTCTTCGCCCGCTTCAAAGCGCACGTTCTCGCACAGCACCACTTCACCCGGCGCGCAGTCGACGCCGTTCAGCCAGTCACGAACCAGCCGCACCGGTTGCCCCAGCAGGCCGCTCAGCGCGGCCGCCACCGGTGCCAGCGAAGACGCCTCGTCAAACACGCCTTCTTTCGGGCGGCCAAGGTGCGAGAGCACGATGACCCGCGCGCCCGCCGCCACCGCTGCCTTGAGCGTCGGCAGACCCGCGCGGAGCCGGGTGTCGTCGGTGATGTGGCCGTTTTTCAGCGGGACGTTGAAGTCCTCACGAATCAGCACGCGCTTGCCGGCCAGCGCCAGCCCCGACATCGCCAGCATCTCAGGCACTCGCCTTCATCAGCGCCAGCGCCGTGTCGAGCATGCGGTTGGAGAAGCCCCACTCGTTGTCGTACCAGGACATCACCTTCACCAGCGTGCCGTCGATGACCTTGGTTTCCGAGGCTTCAAAAATCGACGAAGCCGGGTTGTGGTTGAAGTCGATCGACACCAGCGGCTCGTCGTTCACTTCCAGCACGCCCTTCAGTTCGCCGGCGGCGGCTTCTTTCAGGATCGCGATGACTTCCTTCTTGTCGGTGGGCCGGCTGGCGCGGAAGGTCAGGTCCACCATCGAGACGTTGATGGTTGGCACGCGCACCGCGAGGCCGTCGAGCTTGCCGTTCAGGTCCGGCAGCACCAGACCCACCGCCGCGGCCGCGCCGGTCTTGGTCGGGATCATCGACATGGTCGCCGAGCGGGCCCGCCGCAGATCCTTGTGGTAGACGTCAGTCAGCACCTGATCGTTGGTGTAGGAGTGGATGGTGGTCATGAGGCCCGACTCCACGCCAATTTTCTCGTGCAGCGGCTTGACCAGCGGCGCGAGGCAGTTGGTGGTGCAGGAGGCGTTGGAGATGATTTCGTCCGAGGCCTTCAGCGACTTGTGGTTCACCCCGAACACCACGGTGGCGTCCACGGTGTCGCTGGCGGGCGCGGAGATGATGACTTTCTTGGCGCCGCCCTTCAGGTGCAGGCCGGCTTTTTCACGGGTCGTGAAGAGCCCGGTGCACTCAAACACCACATCCACTTTCAACTCGCCCCACGGCAGCTTGGCCGGGTCGCGCTCGGCCAGCACGCGGATTTTGTCGCCGTTGACCACCATGTACTCGCCGTCCACGTCGACCTTGCCGGGAAACTTGCCGTGGGCGGTGTCGTAGCGGGTGAGGTGGGCGTTGGTCTGCGCGTCGCCCAGATCGTTGATGGCCACGATCTGGAGTTCGCCGGTGCGGCCGGATTCGTAGAGCGCGCGCAGTACGTTGCGACCGATGCGACCGTAACCGTTGATACCAACTCGAATGCTCATGGGGGGTTCACTCCTGCGTTGACTGTCTTGCGTCGTTGATTGTGTGCTTGATGATGCGCCCGATGCCGCGCCTAGGCCTTGAGGTAAGCGGTGATGCGCGCCAGTACGTCGTCTTTGGCGAAACCGAAATGTTTGAACAGCGCACCGGCCGGGGCCGAGGCGCCAAAGCTGTCCATCCCGATGACGAGACCGTCGAGGCCGACGAAGCGGTACCAGTAGTCCGCGCTGCCGGCTTCCAGCGCCACCCGGCGGCGCACCGCCGAGGGCAACACGGCGTCGCGATAGGCCGCGTCCTGCCGCAGGAAGGCGTCGGTGCTCGGCATCGACACCACGCGCACGCGGTGCCCGGCCTCGTTCAGGGTACGTGCGGCATCCATTGCCAGGCTCACTTCCGAGCCGGTGGCGATCAGGATGGCCTCCGGCGCGCCGGCGGGCTCCAGCAGCACGTAGCCGCCGCGGGCAATGTCGCCCAGCTGGGTGCGGCTGCGCGGCTGCGGCGGCAGGCCCTGACGGGTCAGCACCAGCGCGGTCGGGCCGTCGCGGCGTTCGACGGCGGCAATCCACGCGGCGGTGGTTTCGGCGCCGTCGCAGGGGCGCCACACCGCACAGTTGGGAATGAGGCGCAGCGACGCGGTGTGTTCCACCGGCTGGTGCGTCGGACCGTCTTCGCCCAGACCAATCGAGTCATGGGTCAGCACGTAGATGGCGCGCAGGTTCATCAGCGCCGCCATGCGGATGGCGTTACGCGCGTAGTCTGAGAAGACCAGAAACGTGCCGCCGTAAGGGATGAACCCGCCGTGCAGCGACAGGCCGTTCATGGCTGCGGCCATCGCGAACTCGCGTACGCCGTAGTTCACGTAGTTGCCGCCCGCGTTGGCGGCCGTCACCGTGCGGCTGCCCGCCCAGTGGGTGAGGTTGGATTCTGCAAGGTCGGCCGAGCCGCCTACGAACTCCGGCAGCAGGGGACCCAGTTTTTCCAGCGCGAGCTGCGAGGACTTGCGGGTGGCGTTGGCCGCCGTGCTGGCCTGGGCCTCGTCCAGAATGCCGGCGACGGTCGTCGCCCATTCGGCCGGCAGGTCGGCGCCGTTGCGGCGGGTGAACTCGGCGGCCAGCGCCGGGTGGGCGTTCGCATAGGCGTTAAAGAGCGTCTGCCAGCTGGCTTCCTGGGCGGCGCCGCGCGAGCGGGCGTCCCACGCCGCGTAGACCTCGGCCGGAATCTCGAACGGCGCGTGCGACCAGCCCAGTTGCGCGCGAGTGGCGGTGATTTCCGCTTCGCCCAGCGGCGCGCCGTGGGCGGCCGACTTGCCGGACTTGTTGGGGCTGCCAAAGCCAATGACCGTGCGACAGCAGATGAGCGTGGGCTGGCTGCTATTGGCGCGGGCGGCGGTGAGGGCGGCGTGAACCGCGGCGGCATCGTGGCCGTCCACTTTTTCGATGACCTGCCAGCCGTAGGCGCGGAAGCGGGCCGGGGTGTCGTCGGTGAACCAGCCGGCCACGTTGCCGTCGATCGAAATCTGGTTGTCGTCGTACAGCGCAATCAGCTTGCCGAGGCCCAGCGTGCCGGCCAGCGAGCAGGCCTCATGAGAGATGCCTTCCATCAGGCAGCCGTCGCCCAGAAACACATAGGTGTGGTGGTCGACCACCGGAAAGCCGTCCCGGTTGAACTGGGCGGCGAGGATTTTTTCGGCCAGCGCCATGCCAACGCCGTTGGCAATGCCCTGACCCAGCGGGCCGGTAGTGGTCTCAACGCCGGCCGTGTGATGCACCGCGCCACGATTCTCGGCGACAAACCCTTTCGCTAATTCACCCCGCGATTATCTCGCCGACGGCGTGGCTGACGACTAATTAGTAATTAGTCGGAGTTTTTGTCGGACCACTTTTTGTAGAACTTGCGAAATGTTTTTAGTTCGCGCATGAATGCGTCGCGATGTTTGCCGAAGTCGGGGTCGAGCGTGAGTAGCGAAAGCAATTCGTCGCCTTTGTCGATGAGCGTGCGACCACTAGTAATTAGCCAGTCTGAAACATTGCCGTGGGCGACGCCGTCGTTGCCTTCGATTTCGGCCATGTCGCGACGGTGTTGATCGACCTCGCGCTCAAGTGCAGCGATTTCGCCCTGCAATGTGCGCGGTTTGTTGAATGCCATCACCCGAGAGTAGTTGTGGGGTGAGGCGCAGATGAGCCACGGCAAGTAGCGTGTAACTCGTTATGGCGCGGGAAAAGATTTATACACGGGCTGGTGA
>JALRCR010000227.1 GCA_023257255.1 Gammaproteobacteria bacterium
GGGCGCGGGCCGGGGCCGAGGCACCCGAAACCTGAATGCCTGCCCGCCTAGACCCTGTGTCATAATGCCGGCCGATTTTCCTGAGGGGTAACCATGTCTTTCCTGATCAGCGACGCCTGGGCGCAAGCCGCGCCCGCCACTCCCGAACAGGGCTTGCTCAGCTTTCTGCCGCTGATAGCGCTCTTCGTGGTGTTCTACTTCTTTCTGATCCGGCCGCAGATGCGCCGCCAGCGCGAGCATCAGGATCTGGTGAAGGGCCTCAGCAAGGGCGATGAGGTGGTGACCACCGGCGGGCTACTCGGGCGCGTCACGGAAGTGGGCGACACTTTCCTCAAGGTGGAAATCGCCAAAAATCTTGAGGTGCGGGTTCAGCGTCATGCGATCAGCGCCATCATGCCCAAGGGAACCCTTAAGGAACTTTGATCCCGGCGCCTCCGGCGCCGCGCAATCACTGAAAAAGCGATGACCCAGAATCAATACCCGCTGTGGCGCTATTTGCTCGTGCTCGCGATTTCGGTGCTTGGCGCCCTGTACGCGTTGCCCAATCTCTATGGTTTTGACCCGGCGGTGCAGGTTAGCGCCAGACGCGCGGCGCCGGTCGATGCGGCCTTCGAGAAAAACCTCGCCGATGCGCTGAACAAAGCCGGCATCAGCCCGAAATCCAGCGAACTAAGCGACAACAGGCTCCTCATCCGGTTCAAGGACGACGCAGCGCGCGCCGCCGGCATGACGGCGCTACAGGCGGCGATCGATGCCAAGCAATATCTGGTCGCGCTGAATCTGGCGCCGGCGACCCCGGCGTGGCTGCGTGCGATGGGCGGCAAGCCCATGTATATGGGCCTAGATCTTCGCGGCGGCGTGCACTTCTTGATGCAGGTGGACGTCGATGAAGTGCGCAAACAGACCGAAGAGCGCTTCATCACCGAACTGCGCGGCGCGTTCCGTGAAAAGAAAATCCGCTTCCGGGCGGTCTCCCACGCGCCATCTGGCGGGGTTGATGTGACCTTCCTTAACGCCGAGGCCAAGGCCGCCGGCGTCGACCTGATTGGCAAGGATTTCCCGGACCTGCTGCTGACCGATGGCGGCGATGTCGCCGATTTCCCGATACGCCTCGCGCCGAAGCCTGCGTTTGTGAGCGAAGCCCGCAAGACCGCCATCAAGCAGAACCTGACCACGCTGCGTAACCGGATTAACGAGTTCGGCGTCGCCGAGCCGGTCATCCAGCAGCAGGGCGACAGCCGCATCGTGGTGCAGCTGCCGGGTGTGGAAGACACCGCCGAGGCGAAAAAGCTGATCGGCGCGACGGCGACGCTTGAGTTCCGCATGGTTGACGAGGCCGGCGACCTGAAAGCCGCCGCCGAAGGCAAGGTGCCGGCCGGCTCCAAGCTGTTCCAGCGCCGCACCGGCGAGCCGATTCTGCTCAAACGTCGGGTCATGCTGACCGGCGACTCCATCGTCGATGCGTCCTCCGGCGTCGAACAGCAAAACGGCGAACCCGCCGTATTCATCACGCTGGACGGCAAGGGTGCGCGCAGCTTCGCCCGTTCTACCCGCGAGGAAATCGGTCACCCGATGGCGGTGGTCTTCATCGAACAGGTGGAAGGCCGGCGGGTGGAAGAAGTCATTAACGTCGCGACCATCCGGGATGAACTGGGCAAGCGCTTCCAGATCACCGGTCTCGACAGCGGCGACGAAGCCCGCGATCTGGCGCTGTTGCTGCGCGCCGGCGCGCTGGCGGCGCCGATGGAAATCATCGAAGAACGGACCGTGGGCCCGAGCCTTGGTCAGGCCAACATCGACCGCGGGTTTATGTCCTGCGTGGTCGGCTTCATCGCTGTCTGCATCTATATGCTGGTGTACTACCGGATGTTTGGCCTGATCGCCAACATCGGCCTCGCCTTGAACGTGGTGCTGCTGATCGCGCTGTTGTCGCTGCTGCAGGCCACGCTGACCCTGCCCGGCATCGCCGGCATTCTGCTGACGGTGGGTATGGCGGTGGACGCCAACGTGCTGATTAATGAACGCATCCGCGAGGAAATGCGCCGCGGGATGACGCCGCAGGCCAGCATTCATGCCGGTTACGAGCGGGCCTTTGCGACCATTCTGGACTCCAACGTCACCTCGCTGATTGCCGCCGTGGTGCTGTTCAGCTTTGGTTCCGGCCCGGTCAAAGGCTTCGCGGTATCGCTGTCGCTGGGCATCCTGACCTCCATGTTTACCGCCGTGACCTGCACGCGCGCCATGGTCAACCTTATGTTCGGCCGGCGCCGGCTGAAAAGCCTGTCGGTCTGAGTCCGGGAGTTCGGCAAATGCTTCAGTGGAAAACCCCCAATTACGACTTCATGCAGTGGCGGCGCCTGGGCCTGTGGCTGTCGAGCGCGATCAACGTTGCAGCCATCGTGTCGCTGTTCACCATCGGGCTCAATTTCAGCATCGAGTTCACCGGCGGCACGGTGGTCGAACTTGCTTATAAAGAACCGGCGAAGCTCGAAGAAATCCGCCAGACGCTGTCAAAGTCTGACTTCCACGGCGGCGTGGTGCAGAACTTCGGTTCGCCCGAGAACGTGCTGTTGCGGCTACCGCCCTCGGAAGCGGCGACCGGCGCAGAGGCCGCGAGCAAGGACATTGGGCTGCGCCTGAACAAGCTCTTGCCGGAGGCTGAAGTCCGGCGCGTGGAGTTCGTGGGGCCGCAGGTTGGCGAGGAACTGGCTGAGGACGGCCTCATCGCCTCGCTGATCGCGATGGTCGGCATTCTGATCTACGTGATGCTGCGCTTTACCTTCAAGTTCGCGGTGGGCGCGATCGTGGCGACGGTGCACGACGTGCTGGTCATCATGGGCTTCTTTTCGCTCAGCCAGCTCGAGTTTGACCTGACCGCGCTGGCCGCGGTGCTGGCGATCATGGGGTATTCGCTGAACGACACCATCGTTATCTTTGACCGGATTCGTGAGAACTTTCGCAGCATGCGTGTAGCGGAGCCGGTGAAGGTGATGAACACCTCGCTCAACCAGACGCTCTCCCGCACCATCAACACCCACGTGGTGACGATGCTGACCGTGCTGTCGCTGTATTTCCTGGGCGGCGCGCTGATCCACAGCTTTGCGACGGCATTCATCATCGGTATTGTCGTGGGCACCTACTCGTCGATTTATGTGGCCAGCGCCTCGGTGCTCGCGCTGGGCGCGACCCGTCAGGACCTGTTGCCCATCCAGAAGGAAGGCGCGGACGTCGACGGCCGGCCTTGAGCCAGCCGCTCGCCCGGGCGCGGCTAGCCGGCTCATGAAACTGGTCGCCGACCGCGTGATGGTCGATGCGGCCGAAGCCTTCGGCGACTTTGGCGAACTGTCGCTGGTAGACGGACGCAGACTGGCGCCGTCTGATCTCGCCGATTGCGACGTGTTGCTGGTGCGTTCCGTCACCCGCGTCAATCAAGCCCTGCTGGCCGATAGTCCGGTGTGCTTTGTCGGCACCGCGACCGCCGGCACTGACCATATCGACCTTGACTACCTCGCCGGGCGGGGCATCGCGTTTGCGGCCGCGCCGGGCTGCAACGCGCGCGCGGTGGGGGAATATGTGCTCGCCTGCGTGCTGGCCCTGCACCCGGCGCAAGCGCTGGACGGACTGCGCTGCGGCATCATCGGGCTTGGTCACGCCGGCAGCGCCGCCGCGCGCCTGCTGGCGGCCGCAGGGGTAAGTTGCATTGCCTGCGACCCGCCGCGCGCCGCGGTCGAAGGCGAGCAGGGCTTTGTGACGCTGGCGGCGGCGCTCGACGCCGATATCGTGAGCCTGCATGTGCCTTTGCGAGATGACGGCCCGTGGCCAACGCGTCACCTGCTGGGGGCACCTGAATTGGGCCGGATGCGCCCGGGCGCTTTGCTGATCAACGCGGCCCGCGGCGGGGTGGTCGATGAGACCGCCTTGCATACCGCGCTCACCGCCGGTCGCCTGCGTGCGGTGCTCGATTGCTGGATGAACGAGCCGGCCGTGGCGCCCGCCCTGCTGGCGCGGGCCGAGGTCGCGACCCCGCATATTGCCGGGCACGCCCGCGAGGCCCGGGCCCGCGGCACCTGGCAGTTACGGGACGCGCTGGCGGTGTATCTGGCGCGGGTGCAGCCCGCCGCCTTGGCGGGCTATCCGCCGGCACCGACGCTCGAGCTGGGCGGCCAGCGCGGCTGGGCAGCCGTCCGCGCGGCCGTCCGCCATTGCGTTGATCCTCTCGCGCAAAGCGCGATTTTTCGTGCTGAAACCGCGCGCCATGGCAGCGCCGTGTTTGACCGGCTGCGCGCGCAGTTTGGTGAGCGTCGCGAGTTCGCCGCCCAGCCGGTTGCACTGCCGCAGGGCGATCCGGATACTGCGCGGCTCCTGCAACGCTTCGACTTTCCGGTACTGACGATATGAGCGCGGACACCAGTTCCCCGGCGCCCCTGCTGGGTACGCCCCTGACCGATACCGCCGTGCGCCTGATGCTGCTGGGGGCGGGTGAACTGGGCAAGGAAGTGGCTATCGAAGCGCAGCGACTGGGCGTTGAAGTCATCGCGGTTGACCGCTACGCCAACGCGCCTGCGATGCAGGTGGCGCACCGTGCTCACGTCATCAACATGCTGGACGGCGATGCGCTGGAAGCGGTGATTCGGGCCGAGCGCCCACACGTGATTCTTCCTGAAGTAGAAGCCATTGCCACCGACCGTCTGCTGAGGCTTGAGGCCGAGGGCTGGCGCGTCGCGCCGACCGCGCGCGCCGTGCGCCTGACGATGGATCGGGAAGGCATTCGCCGGCTGGCGGCGGAAGAACTGGGCGTCCCGACCTCACCCTATGAATTTGCCGGCTCTGCGGCCGAGTGCGAGGCCGCTATTGCCCGCATCGGCATTCCTTGTGTGGTCAAGCCGGTGATGAGTTCATCGGGCAAGGGGCAGGTGGTGGTGCGCGATGCGGCAACCGCAGCCCGGGCCTGGGCCAGCGCTGTGGCGGGCGCGCGCGCCGCCGTGCCGCGTGTGATCGTCGAGGGTTTCATCGAATTCGATTACGAAATTACGCTGTTGACGGTGCGCCACGTGGGCGGCACGAGTTTCTGTGCGCCGATTGGTCATCTTCAGATCGACGGCGACTATCGCGAGTCCTGGCAGCCGCAGCCGATGACCGAGGTGGCCCGCACGCGCGCCGAAGATATCGCGGCCCGGGTGACCGCCGCGCTCGGCGGTCATGGCCTGTTTGGCGTAGAGCTTTTCATCCGCGGCGATGAGGTCATTTTCAGCGAAGTCTCGCCGCGACCGCACGACACCGGCATGGTGACCTTGGTGGGGCAGGCCCTGTCCGAGTTTGCCCTGCACGTGCGGGCCGTGCTCGGTTTGCCGATCCCGGGCATTGAACACTGGG
>JALRCR010000228.1 GCA_023257255.1 Gammaproteobacteria bacterium
GTCTTCCCGAAGGACGTCGGCCCGATGATCTCGATGGAGGAGATGAGCCGCTGCATCCACTGCACGCGCTGCGTGCGCTTCGGTGAAGAAGTGGCCGGCCTGCGCGAACTGGGCGCCACCGGCCGCGGCGAGCACATGGAAATCGGCACCTACGTCGAACACGCCATGGCCTCTGAACTCTCCGGCAACGTCATCGACCTGTGCCCGGTCGGCGCGCTGACCTCCAAACCGTATCGCTATTCCGCCCGGGCCTGGGAACTGCAGGCGCGGCCGGTGATCGCGCCGCACGACTGCCTCGGCTCCAACCTGAACGCCCACCTCAAGGGCCAGGTGGTGAAGCGCGTGGTGCCGGCGGAAAACGAAGACGTCAACGAAACCTGGATCGCCGACCGCGACCGCTTCAGCTATCAGGCGCTGCGCCACGAGCAGCGCCTGCTCTCGCCGCGGGTGAAAGTGAACGGCGTGTGGCAGGACTGCGACTGGGACACCGCCTTCAAAGCGGCCCGCGACGGCCTTGCGCTGCACGGCGAAAGCCTCGGCGCGCTGGCGTCGCCGTCCAGCACCAATGAAGAATTCTTCCTGCTGCAGCGCTTGGTGCGGGGCTTGGGCAGCGCGCACATCGACCATCGGCTGCGCCAGCAGGACTTCAGCAGCGACGCCGCCGAACCGGCCGCGCCGGGCCTCGGGTTCTCGCTGGCTGAACTGGCCGCCGCAGATGTCGTGCTGGTGGTGGGCGGCTATCCGCGTCACGACCAGCCGCTGATTCATCACCGCATCCGGCAGGCCGCGCTGCGTGGCGCGAAAGTGTTCGTGCTGGACACGCTGACCGAGGATTACAACTTCGATCTCACCGGACGCCTCAGCCTGCGGCCCGGCGAGTATGCCGGCGCGCTGGCGGCCATCGCCCGGGCGGCCGGGAACAGCGATGTCGCCGGCGATGCGCCGAACGCCACCCACAGCGCCATGGCCGCAGCCCTGGCCGGCGCGACCAATGCCCTGATCGTGGTTGGCGGCGAAATCGACCGCCATCCGGCGCGCGGCGCGCTGCTGGCCCTGGTGGATGCGATTGCGGCTGCCACCAACAGCCGCACCGGCCTTATCACCGCCGGTGCGAACAGCGCGGGGGCCTGGCTTGCCGGCGCTGTGCCGCATCGCGGACCCGGCGGCAGCGCGGTGCATGCCACCGGCGCGAACGCACAGGCCCAGTGGACGCAAAAACTTGGCGCCTACCTGCTGCTGGGCTTTGAGCCCGAGGCCGACGTAGCGCAGCCCGCCGCCGCCAGCGCGGCGCTGGCCAGTGCCCAGTTCGTGCTGGCCCTGAGCGCCTTCAGCACGCCGGCGCTGGAAGCCGTCGCCACCGTCCTGCTGCCCATCGCGCAGCACGCGGAAAACGAAGGCACTTTCGTCAACGCGTTGGGCCACTGGCAGCACTTCAACGCCGCGGTGAAGCCGCCCGGCGACGCCCGCCCGGCCTGGAAAATCCTCCGGGTTCTCGGCGAACAACTTGGACTTGATGGCTTCGACGCCGTGCAGTGCGACGAAGTTGCCCGCGAGCTTGCCGCGCTTGCCGGTAATGTCAGCGTCGCGGCGCCGGTGCGGCGCCCGCTGCTGAGCGCGGCCGCCGCTGCCGATGCGGGTCTCGAACTGCTGGTGACGCTGCCGCTCTACGCCGTGGATGGCCTGGTCCGCCGCGCCGGTGCCCTGCAGCAGATGCCGCAGCGCGCCGACGAATGGGTGCGCGTGGCGCCTGCCACGCTGGCGCAACTCGGGCTTGGCGACGGCGCCAGCGTCACCCTGACCGCAGACGGGCAGGGCGCGGCCTCGCAGATTCTGGCCGACGCGCGCGTGCCGGCCGGCGTGGTCTGGGTGAAGGCCACCTCGCGTCTCGCGCAGCAACTGCCCGCCGCCACGCGCCTTGGCGTCAGTGCGGCCACCAGCGGGGTGACGGCATGACCGAGTTCCTCACAAGCCAGTTGGCCTTCCTGCCGGCGCCGCTGGTGACGGTGCTCATCATCCTGCTGAAGATCGTCATCATCGTGCTGCCGCTGATGGGCTGCGTGGCCTACCTCACGCTCGCCGAGCGTAAGGTCATTGGCTATATGCAGGTACGGCTCGGCCCGAACCGCGTCAGCCTGCTGGGAATCGATTTCCTGCGCGGCTGGGGTCAGCCGATTGCCGACGCGCTGAAGCTGATGTCGAAGGAAATCGTGGTGCCGAACGGCGCCAATACCTTCCTCTTCCTGATCGCACCGGTGGTGGCGCTGGGCCCGGCGCTTGCTGCATGGGCGGTGGTGCCTTTCGGCGCCGAAATGACGCTGGCGAACATCAACGCAGGCCTCTTGTACATCCTCGCGCTGACGTCGCTGGGCGTGTACGGCATCATCATCGCGGGCTGGGCCAGCAACTCGAAGTACGCCTTTCTGGGCGCGATGCGCTCGGCGGCGCAGATTGTGTCCTACGAAATCGCCATGGGCTTCGCGCTGGTCGGGGTGCTGACCGCCGCCGGCAGCCTCAACCTCGGCGAAATCGTGAAGGCGCAAGAAGGCGGGTTGCTGCACTGGTACTGGCTGCCGCTGTTCCCGCTGTTCCTCATCTATTTCATTTCTGGCGTGGCGGAAACCAACCGCGCGCCTTTCGACGTCAGCGAAGGCGAATCCGAAATCGTCGCCGGCTTCCACGTGGAATACGCGGGCATGGCCTTCGCGGTGTTCTTCCTCGCCGAGTACGCCAACATGATCCTCATCTCGGCGCTGACCGCGGTGATGTTCTTTGGTGGCTGGCTCTCGCCGCTGCCGGCGGCGCTGGCCGAGATTCCGGTGATCGGCAGCCTGCTGGGCCCCGGCATTCACTGGTTCATCTTCAAGACCGCCTTCTTCCTGTTCTGCTTCCTGTGGTTCCGCGCGACCTTTCCGCGTTACCGCTATGACCAGATCATGCGTCTGGGCTGGAAAGTGTTCCTGCCCATCACCATCGTCTGGATTGTGTTGATCGGTGCGGCCGTGGTGTGGCAGTTGCCGCCCTGGTTTGCCGGCAAGTGATCGCCCGGAGTTACTCATGAACGCCGTCGTCAGCTACTTCAAAAGCCTCACGCTGGTGGAACTGGCCCGTGGCCTGCAACTCACCGGCCGCCGCATGTTCGACCGCAAGATCACCATCCAGTACCCGGAAGAGAAAACGCCGCAGTCGTCGCGCTTCCGCGGTCTGCACGCGCTGCGTCGCTACGCCAACGGCGAAGAGCGCTGCATTGCCTGCAAGCTCTGCGAGGCCGTGTGTCCGGCGCTGGCAATCACCATTGAGTCCGCGCCGCGCGATGACGGCACCCGGCGTACCACACGCTACGACATCGACCTCACCAAGTGCATTTTCTGCGGCTTCTGCGAAGAGTCCTGCCCGGTGGATTCCATCGTCGAGACCCGGCATTTCGAATACCACGGCGAGCAGCGCGGCGACCTCCTGATGACCAAGGCCAAACTGCTGGCCCACGGCGACCGCATGGAAGCCCAGATTGCCGCCGATCGCGCGGCCGAGGCCAAGTTCCGATGAGCGCCTGCCTCGCCCTCTCCGATGGCGCAGCCATCCTGAAACGGTAAAACCCTGATGCTCCAGCAGATTCTCTTCTACGCCTTTTCTGCGCTGGTCATAGCGGCCGGCGCGATGGTGATCACCGTGCGCAATCCGGTGTACGCCGCGCTGTCGCTGGTGGTTGCGTTCTTTGGCAGCGCGGGCCTCTGGATGATGCTGGAAGCCGAGTTTCTGGCCATCGCACTGGTGCTGGTCTACGTCGGCGCGGTGATGGTGCTGTTCCTGTTCGTGGTGATGATGCTCGACATCAACATCGCCGTGCTGCGTGAAGGTTTTGCCCGCTATGTGCCGGTCGCGGTGGTATTCGCGGTGCTGATGATGGTGTCGATCACGCTGGTGGTCGGGCCGCGGCATTTCGGGCTTGAGTTCGTGGCCGCGCCACCCCCGGCCGATCCGGACTACAACAACACGCAGGCGCTGGGCCGGGCGCTCTTCTCGCAGTATCTGCTGCCGTTTGAAGCCGCCGCCGTGGTGCTGCTGGTTGCCATCATTGCGGCCATCGCGCTGACCCTGCGGCATACCCGCCAGACCAAGGCGCCCAAGCCCGAACGTCAGGTGCAGGTCCAGCGCAACGACCGCCTGCGGATCGTCAAGATGGACGCGGAGAAAAACACATGATCTCCCTCGCGCACTACCTCATCGTGGGCGCGGCGCTGTTCTGCCTCAGCGTCGCCGGCATCTTCATCAACCGCAAGAACGTCATCGTGCTGCTGATGTGCATCGAACTGATGCTGCTGGCGGTCAACCTCAACTTCATCGCCTTTTCCCATTTCAACCAGGACGTGGCCGGGCAGGTGTTCGTGTTCTTCATCCTGACGGTGGCGGCAGCGGAGTCGGCCATTGGTCTGGCGATTCTGGTGGTGCTGTTCCGTAATCGGGCTTCCATCAACGTCGAAGACATCGGCACCATGCGCGGCTAGGCCGGGGCCTCAGCCAGAAAGAAACGAGTAGCAAAGCGTGAAAGAGCTCTGTCTTTACATCGTGCTGGCCCCGCTGGTGGGCGCCATCATTGCAGGCCTGTTCGGGCGCGCCGTGGGCCGCACCGGCGCTCATCTGGCGACCATCCTCGGGGTCGGGGTGTCCTTCGTCCTGTCCTGCGTGGTCTTCCAGCGCATCGTGCTGGGCGGCGAAGCGCCGCTCAACGTCAACCTCTACCAGTGGCTCGCGACCGGTGGGGTCAACTTCTACATCGGATTCCTGATCGACCCGCTGACCGTCACCATGATGGTGGTGGTGACCTTCGTCTCGTGGATGGTGCACATCTACACCATTGGCTACATGCACGAGGACCCGGGCTATCAGCGCTTCTTCTCCTACATCTCGCTCTTCACCTTCAGCATGCTGATGCTGGTGATGTCCAACAATTTCCTGCAGCTCTTCTTTGGCTGGGAAGCGGTGGGCGTGGTGTCCTATCTGCTCATCGGCTTCTGGTTCAAGCGCGATACCGCGATTTACGCCAACCTGAAGGCCTTTCTGGTCAACCGCGTGGGCGACTTCGGCTTCCTGCTGGGTATCGCGGCGGTGCTGATGTACTTCGGCTCGCTGGACTACGCGGAAGTGTTCGCCAAGGCGCCGTCGCTGGCCGAGACCAGCATCACCCTGATCGAAGGCCACCCGCTGTCGCTGATGACCGTGACCTGTCTGCTGCTGTTTGTCGGCGCGATGGGCAAGTCGGCGCAGGTGCCGCTGCACGTGTGGCTGCCGGATTCGATGGAGGGCCC
>JALRCR010000229.1 GCA_023257255.1 Gammaproteobacteria bacterium
ATCTTGCCCCGACTGGGGTGGTCGCGAACTGAAAGCTGGCGTCGCGGCGCTGCCGCTCCCACGGGAGGCTTACGCATGAGCATGTCCGGCAGGAAGTGGCCGGGACTGTCGAACCGTCCAACACTAACGCCAAGGCTTACTCAACGATGCGAGATCGCTATCCCGTCATCGGGCTCTACGCCGGACAGCCCGGCGTGCTGCAGCCGGGCGGCGAGCGCAGCGCGATCATCAAAACCCCGCTGCCGCGGGCGGCGGTGACCCGGGCGGGGCTTGGTGGCGATGCGCAGGCCGACCGCCGCTACCACGGCGGGCCAGATAAAGCCTTGCACCAGTTCGCGGTACCCAATTACGACCGTCTGATTGCCCGCTTCCCGGAACTCGCCGGCCGCGCGCACCCCGGCGCGATCGGCGAGAACTTCTCCTGTCCTGAGCTGACTGAAGACGCCGTCTGCGTGGGCGACCGCTGGCGCCTTGGCAGCGCGGAGGTCGAGATCACCGAGCCGCGTAATCCCTGCACGAAAATCGATTCACGCTTCGAACTGCCGGGGCTCGCGACTTACATCGCGGCGTCGCGCCTGCAGGGCTGGTATCTGCGCGTGCGGGTGCCGGGTGCGGTTGAACTGGGCGACGACTTTCTGCTGCTCGAGCGCCCCAATCCCGCGCTGAGCCTCGCCCGCTGCCTTGAACTGGTGGCCGAGCACCGGCCGTCGCTCGAGGCCTTCGCCGCGCTCGCCGAAGCTTCGGGTCTGGGCGTGGAATGGCAGCGTCGGCTGCGAGGCCGGCTGGCCTTTCTGCGCGCCAACCCGGACTGACACCGCCCGTCCTGTTTCCATCCGCCCGCCTGCGCTCCTATACTCCGAGCCAACTCAAGTCCGTTCTTCACGCATCGGCGTAAACGACTGAGTTATGTAGTGGACCGATCGCCGCCGGACCTTGTCCGGCATCTGCGGCGATTGGCGATGAAGGTGCAGATGCTGCGTCGGCCGGACGAGCATCAGGCGCTGACTTCCCGAGCCCGTGCGTCGCGCCCCGCGCTGCACCCGCTCGGCCCACCCGCACGCACCGGCCAACCTGCCCGGTGGTGCCGGCAGGCCCGAAGCCGACCGCCGCTTTCCTCGCAATGCCACGCCAACGCACGCCGACCTGACGCGGGCCGGCCGTGTTTGCCCTGAATTTCGACCATGCTCTGGAGCATTGCCATCGTGGGGATAGCCAAGATGAACACCCTCGGGCCGCTGGCCCGCACCGCCACCCGCCGGGGCCAGCCATGAGCGCCGCCGCCCGCTGGCCGGTCTGGAACGAGGCCGTGGCGAGCAGCCTGCTCGAACCGCTCAAGGCCGTGCCCGGTCCGCTGCTGCCGGCGCTCCACGCCGTGCAAGGCCATTTCGGCTATGTGCCCGCCGAGGCCACCCAGCTGCTGGCGACGACCTTCAACCTCTCGCGCGCCGAAGTGCACGGGGTGATTACCTTCTACGACTTTTTTCGCACCGAGCCGCCCGGCATGCGCATCGTGCGCATCTGTCAGGCCGAGGCCTGCCAGTCGATGGGCAGCGAGGCGCTTGCCGCCCACGCCAAGGCGCGCCTTGGCGTTGATTTCCACCACACCACCGCCGACGGCGCGGTATCGCTGGAGCCGGTGTATTGCCTGGGCAATTGCGCCTGCGCGCCGGCCATCCTGATCGACGAGCGCCTGTACGGCCGGGTCTCGCCGGCCCGCTTCGACGCGCTGGTGCTGGCGGAGGAGGCCCCATGATCACCATCTACGTTCCGCGCGATTCGGCCGCCCGATCGGTCGGTGCCGATGAAGTCGCCGCCGCCATCACGCATGAAGCCGCCCGCCGCCAGCTGCCGCTGCGGCTGGTGCGCAACGGCTCCTGGGGGCTGTTCTGGCTGGAGCCGCTGGTGGAGGTGGCGACCCCGGCCGGCCGCATCGCCTACGGGCCGGTCACCGTGGCCGATGTGCCGGGTCTTTTCGATGCGGGTTTCGATCGCGGCGCGCCGCACCCGCTGCGTCAGGGCCTGACCAGCGAGATCGGCTATCTGAAAAATCAGGAGCGCCTGACCTTTGCCCGCGTCGGCCTGACCGACCCGCTGTCGCTGGACGACTACCGCGCGAACGAAGGGCTCGCGGGACTGGAACGCGCGCTGGCGATGACGCCCGCCGCGATCGTCGACGCGCTGACCACCTCGGGCCTGCGCGGTCGCGGCGGCGCCGCCTTCCCCACCGGCATCAAGTGGCGCACGGTGCTCAATACCGAGTCGCCGCAGAAGTACATCGTCTGCAATGCGGACGAGGGCGACTCCGGCACCTTCTCGGACCGCATGATCATGGAAGACGACCCCTACACGCTGATCGAAGGCATGACCATCGCCGGGATCGCGGTGGGTGCGACGCAGGGCTACATCTATCTGCGCTTCGAATATCCCGACGCCTGGCAGACGCTGAACGAAGCCATCGCGCGGGCCTACGCCGCCGGCGTGCTGGGGGCGAGCGTGCTGGGCAGCGGCAAGCGCTTTGATCTGGAAGTGCGCCTCGGCGCCGGCGCGTACATCTGCGGCGAAGAAACCTCGCTGCTCGAAAGTCTGGAAGGCAAGCGCGGGCAGATTCGCTTCAAACCGCCGCTGCCGGCGGTGCAGGGACTGTTCGGCAAACCCACCGTCATCAACAACGTCATTTCGCTGGCCACCGTGCCGGTCATCTTTGCGCGCGGCGCCGAGTACTACCGGGACTTCGGCATGGGTCGTTCGCGCGGCACGCTGCCTTTGCAGTTGACCGGCAATCTCGCCCGCGGCGGCCTCGTTGAAAAAGCCTTCGGGCTCAAACTTTCCGAACTGCTCTACGACTTCGGCGGCGGCAGCGCGAGCGGGCAGCCGCTGCGCACGGTGCAGGTCGGTGGTCCGCTGGGCGCGTATTTACCGGCCTCGCTGTTCGACACGCTGGTGGACTACGAAGCCTTCGCCGCCGTCGGCGGCATGCTGGGCCACGGCGGCGTGGTCGCCTTCGACGACCGCGTCAACATGGCGAAGATGGCGCGCTATGCGTTTGAGTTCTGCACGCTCGAATCCTGCGGCAAATGCACGCCCTGCCGCATCGGTTCCACCCGCGGTGTTGAAGTGATGGACCGCCTGCTCGCTGCGAGCAACAAGACCCGCGAACTGAGCTTGCTCAACGACCTCTGCGACACCATGACGCATGGCTCGTTGTGCGCGTTGGGCGGGCTGACGCCGCTGCCCGTGCAAAGCGCGGTCAAGCATTTCCCCGAAGATTTCGGCCTAGCGGCCCCGGCTGCGCTGGCGCAAAGCGCCTGACGCCGGCAGACGATCAGAGGACCTCAGCATGCTTTCAAAAACCGACCACGACTACGGCACACCGGCCAGCGCTTCGACCCAACTGGTCAGCGTCGACATCGACGGCCGCGCCTGTCAGGTACCCGCCGGCAGTTCCATCCTGCGTGCCGCCGCTGAAGCCGGCATCGGCGTGCCCAAACTTTGCGCCACCGAATCGCTGGAGCCCTTCGGGTCCTGTCGACTGTGTCTGGTGGAAGTCGACGGCATGCGTGGCTATCCGGCCTCCTGCACCACGCCGGTCGCCGAGGGCATGAAGATTCGCACCCAGACGCCCGCGCTCGCCAAGCTCCGCCGCAACACCATGGAGCTCTACATCTCTGACCACCCGCTCGACTGCCTGACCTGTCCCACCAACGGCCACTGCGAACTGCAGGACATGGCCGGTGCGGTGGGACTGCGCGAAGTGCGCTACGGCTATGCCGGCGAGAACCATCTCGACTTGCCCAAAGACGAGACCAATCCCTACTTCACCTTCGACAGCAGCAAATGCATCGTCTGCTCGCGCTGCGTGCGGGCCTGCGAAGAAGTGCAGGGCACCTTCGCGCTGACTATCGCAGGCCGCGGCTTTGAATCGCGCGTCTCGCCCAGCGCCGGCGAAAGCTTTCTGGAATCCGAGTGTGTGTCCTGCGGCGCCTGTGTGCAGGCCTGCCCGACCGCCACGCTGTCGGAAAAAACGCTGATCGAAAAAGGCCAGCCGGAACACAGCGTCGTCACCACCTGCGCGTACTGCGGCGTCGGCTGTTCGTTCAAGGCCGAAATGAAAGGCGAAGAAGTGGTTCGCATGATCCCTAACCAGGACGGTCACGCCAACCACGGCCACTCCTGCGTGAAAGGCCGCTTCGCGTTTGGTTACGCCACCCACGCCGATCGCATTACCTCGCCGATGATTCGCAAGAGCATTCACGACGCCTGGACCGAAGTCAGCTGGGACGAGGCCTACGCCTACGCCGCCAGCGAACTGAAGCGCATCGCCGCCCAATACGGCAAGGGCGCGCTGGGCGGCATCACGTCCTCGCGCTGCTCCAACGAAGAAACCTATCTCGTGCAGAAACTGGTGCGCGCCGGCTTTGGCAATAACAACGTCGACACCTGCGCGCGCGTTTGCCATTCGCCGACCGGCTATGGGCTTAAACAGACCATGGGCGAATCCGCCGGCACGCAGAACTTCGACTCGGTCGATCACGCGGACGTTATCTTCGTGATCGGCGCCAACCCGACCGACGGTCATCCGGTGTTTGCCTCCCGCATCAAGCATCGGCTGCGCGCCGGCGCGCGGCTGATTGTGGCCGACCCGCGCACCATCAGTCTGGTGCGCGGCCCGCATGTGAAAGCCGACTACCACCTGAAACTTAAGCCCGGCACCAACGTCGCGCTGATCAACGCGCTGGCGCATGTGATCGTCACCGAAGGTCTGGTGAACGAAGCCTTCGTCGCCGCGCGCTGCGAAGATGAAAGCTACGCCACCTGGCGCGAGTTTGTGGCCGACGCGGCCCACTCCCCGGAAGCTGCCGAAGCCATCACCGGCGTGCCGGCCGCCGACGTGCGCGCCGCGGCGCGCCTCTACGCCACCGCGGGTAACGCGGCGATCTACTACGGCCTCGGCGTGACCGAACACAGCCAGGGGTCGACGATGGTGATGGGCATCGCCAACCTCGCGATGGCCACCGGCAATCTGGGCCGCGAAGGCGTGGGCGTGAATCCGCTGCGCGGGCAAAACAACGTGCAGGGCGCTTGCGACATGGGCTCCTTCCCGCACGAGCTGCCGGGTTATCGCCACATCTCGGACACCACCACCCGCACGCTGTTCGAAAACGTCTG
>JALRCR010000022.1 GCA_023257255.1 Gammaproteobacteria bacterium
GTGGTCAAAGCCTGCACGCAGATCGACCTCCACCCGCGTCACCCCTACGCCGGCGAACTGGTGTTCACCGCGTTCTCGGGCAGTCATCAGGACGCCATTCGCAAGTGCCTCGCCAAGCGCAAAGGCGACGAGCCCTGGGCGGTGGCCTATCTGCCGATCGACCCGACCGACCTCGGCCGGACCTATCAGGAAGTCATCCGCATCAACAGCCAGTCCGGCAAGGGCGGCGTGGCCTGGGTGCTGGAAAACGAAGCCGGCTACCAGCTGCCGCGCTGGTTGCAGATCGACTTCAGCCCGGTCGTGCAGCGTGAGGCGGAGCGCAGCGAAACGGAAGTCGAGGCCGACACCATCGTCGGGCTCTTTGAATCGCACTATCTGGGCAAGCCGGCGCCTTACGAACTGGTGGGCTATCAGGTGACGCGCGAGAACGACGAAGACCGGCTGCAGGCAAACCTGCGTGAGGGCGGCACGACCACCGTCCTGCACGGTCGGGCCTCGGGCGTGGTCGGCGCCTTCGTCGCCGCGCTCGAACAGCACAGCGGACATCGCATCACCTTGGTCGAGTACAACGAGCACACGATGAGCCGCGCGGCAGGCGCTGATGCAGACGCGGTCGCCTATGTGCAGTTGAGCCTTGAGGGCCAGCGCTACTGCGGCGTTGGGCGTAGCAGCGACATCGTGGATGCGTCGCTGCGCGCCATCCTGGGTGCGGTCAACCAGCGTCTCACCGAGCAGGCCGCGCGCGCCGCCTGAGGTCTAGCGCCGCGTCCCGTCCCGCTTGAGCCGGGGCAGGGCGCACGCGCTTCGCTATGATGCGGGCCTGCTGCCTCGGGCCCGCTGTGTCATGACCAGTCCTGTCGTTTATCCCATCGAAGAAATTCTGCCCGCGCTGCGCGAGAGCCTGGCGACGCATGCGCGGCTGGTGCTGGAAGCACCGCCCGGCGCTGGTAAAACCACTCAGGTGCCGCTCGCGCTGATCAACGAGCCCTGGTGCAGCGGACGGATCCTGATGCTCGAGCCGCGGCGCGTGGCGGCGCGCGCGGCGGCGGGTTTTATGGCCGCGCAGTTGAACGAGCCGGTCGGCGGCACGGTGGGCTACCGGATCCGCTTCGAGCGCAAGGTCTCGGTGCAGACCCGGGTCGAGATCGTCACCGAGGGCATTCTCACGCGGCTGATTCAGGATGACCCGCTGCTGGACGGCGTATCCGCCGTGCTGTTCGACGAATTCCACGAGCGCAATCTGGCGAGCGATCTGGGCCTCGCGCTGGCGCTGGACGTGCAGGCCGGGGTGCGCCCGGATCTGCGCCTGCTGGTGATGTCGGCCACGCTGGACGGCGCGCGGCTCGCGCAGTTTCTGGACGCCCCGCGCCTGACCTCCGCCGGTCGCAGCTTCCCCGTTGAGGTCGTGCATCTCGCCGGCCGTCCGCGGGAAACACCGGAGCTGCAACTGCGCCGCGCGGTCGAGCAGGCGCTCGCCGAGACGGCGGGCGATGTGCTGTGTTTTCTGCCGGGCAAGGGCGAAATTGATCGGGCGCAGCGTCTGCTGTCGGGACTTCCGGCAGAGCTGTGCACGCTACACGGTGAGATGCGGGTGGAAGATCAGGCCCGCGTGCTGGCGCCGGGCGCCGGACGTCGCGTGGTGCTGGCGACCAATGTGGCGGAGTCGAGTGTGACGCTGCCCGGCGTGCGGGCGGTAGTCGACAGCGGGCTCGCGCGCGAGCCGCGCTTTGACCCTGCGAGCGGCATGAGCCGGCTGGAAACCGTGCTCGTTGCCCAATCCTCGGCGACGCAGCGCGCCGGCCGCGCCGGGCGTGTGGCGCCCGGGCGTTGTTATCGCCTGTGGCCGGAAAGCCAGCGGCTGGACCCTGCCACCCGACCGGAAATGCAGCAGGTCGAACTCGCGGGCTTCGCGCTGGAACTCGCCGCCTGGGGCGCGAGCGGCCTGCGCTTTCTCGACCCGCCGCCGCCGGGCGCACTGGGGCAGGCGCAGGATCTGCTTCGCCAGTTAGCTGCGCTTGATACTGAAAACAAGCTCACCCGTCATGGGCGAGCGTTGCTGCGTCTGGGGCTACACCCACGCCTCGCCAACGCCATGCTGCGCGCGCCGGCCGCGCAACGCGCCCTGGCCTGTGATGTCGCCGCGCTGCTGGAAACCCGCGACCCGCTGCGCGGCGAGGCTCGGCGTAACGACGATTTGCGGCCGCGCCTGCAGGCGCTGGCCGCCTTCCGCGCGGGCCGCCCGCCGGGACCAGACGCCGACCGCGGCGCGTTGGCGGCGATTGAGCAGGCCGCCCGTCAGTGGCGCCGCCGCCTCGATTTGGCGGATGACACCGCGCCCGACGCGCACGATGCAGGCGAAGTGCTGGCGCTGGCCTATCCGGACCGCATCGCGCTGCAGGACAGTGGTGACCTGCTGCGCTATCAACTCAGCAACGGCCGCGGCGCGCGCCTGCATCCGGAGTCGAGTCTGCACGGCGAGCCCTGGCTGGTGGTGGCCGAGCTCCGGCAGGAGGACAAGGACAGCCTGATCCAGCGCGCCGCGCCGGTGTCGCGGCGCTATCTCGAATCCGCTTTCCCCGACCAGTGGCAGCGCGCCGTGCAACTGCGATTCAACCGCGAGACGCGGGCGGTGGAAGCCAGCGAGACGCATCGTTTTGCCGGCATCGTGCTGCAGCAGCAGGTCCGCGCGACGCCGCGCGACGCCGCTACCGCGCGGCTGCTGTTTGAAGGTTTGATGACGCTCGGCCTTGAGGCTTTGCCATGGACGCCCGCGCTGCGCGAATGGCAGGCGCGGGTGCAGGGCCTGCGCGGCTGGTGCCCGGAGCTGGGCTTGCCGGCGATGGATGACGAACAGCTGACGGAGAGCGCCGAGGAGTGGCTCTTGCCGCTTCTGACAGGCATGGCGCGGAGTTCAGAACTGCAGGCATCGGCCTTGACGGACGCGCTCAAGAATCGCCTCGACTATGGCCAGCGGCGGCAGGTCGACGAACTCGCGCCGGTCGACCTTGAAGTCCCCAGCGGCCAGCGCCGCCGCCTCGCCTACACGCTGGGCGAAGCGCCGGTGCTGGCGGTGAAACTGCAGGAGATGTTCGGTCTGGCGGACACGCCGCGGATCGCCAAAGGCCGGGTGCCGGTGGTGCTGCATCTCCTGTCGCCGCGGCAAACGCCGCTGCAGGTCACGCAGGATCTGCGCGGCTTCTGGGCCCGCACCTACCCGGAAGTCAAAAAGGAAATGAAAGGCCGCTACCCGCGGCATCCGTGGCCGGACGACCCCTGGACCGCGACCGCCACCCATCGCGCCAAGCCGCGCGGCACCTGAGCGGGAACCGGTCGACCCTGCGGGCGGTCTTGCGAATGGGTTATTGTCCGCGCCACCTTCAATCCTCAATCAAGCAGGGAGACCACAGGATGAAAAAACAGATCGCAGCGGCCAGTCTGCTGTTTGCCAGCTGGGGCGCCATGCCGCTTGCCGCGCAGGCGGTACAGGTGGTGATGGAAACGACCAAGGGCACGATCGAACTAGAACTGGACGCGGCGAAGGCGCCGAAGACGGTCGAGAACTTCGTGAGCTATGCCAAAGCCGGGTTTTACAACGGCACAATCTTTCACCGCGTGATCCCGGGTTTCATGGCGCAGGGCGGTGGCTTCAGCCCGGCGATGGAGCAGCGGCCGACGCGCGAGCCGATTCAGAACGAAGCGGGCAACGGCCTGAAGAACGCCCGCGGCACTATCGCCATGGCGCGCACCGGCGACCCGCATAGTGCGACCGCGCAGTTCTTCATCAACGTCGTCGACAACCAGATGCTCGATTTCACCGCGCCGGAAGGTCCGGGTTGGGGCTATGCGGTGTTCGGCAAAGTGACCAAGGGCATGGACGTGGTGGACAGCATCGTCGGCGTGCCGACGACCACCATGGGGCCGTTCGGCGATGTGCCGCAGGACACCATCGAGATCAAAAAGGTCGAGGTGAAATAAGGTGACCGCGGTGCCGTGCCGTTCTGGCGCGGCACCGCGAGCGACCCGCTAGACCCAGATCTCCTCGGTGTGCAAGCGGGTGAGATGAATCTTCTTCAGCTTCCACGCGCCGTTAATTTTCACGTAGTCCTCGTGGTAGTGGCCCCAGCCCTTGAAGTGGCAGGTCGGCAGGCGGACGTAGTCGAACATCGCCCAGATGGCCTTGGCGGTGGTGGCGCTGGTCAGTTCGATTTCCGGCATGAAGCCCTGATGCATCGACACCGCACCCTGCATCAACCCGCTGACGCCGGCGACCAGCGCAGCGCGTCCCTCGCAGCCGATGTCGGTGGGCAGGTCGGGGCGCGCGCGCGGTGCGCCTTCGTAAAGGGCCGAAATATCCGGCGTGAAGCAGTCCTGCCAGGGCTCCCACTGCTGGGTGTCCATGAGGCGGAAATAGCGGGATTTAAGCTGTCTGATGGCTTCCAGATCGTCGAGTTGCTGCATGTCCATAAGCGGACCTCCCCTTGTTTTTGGTCAGTGAACGTGGCGCGAAGCCCGGAGCGTAACAAACTCGCGCCGCTCGCGAAGCCTGCGGAAGGGCGGAAAATTTCGCTGCGCTGCGTCATTAAAAAGATTCGCAAAAGCCTGATTTTTCCGTGGTTTCCGCCCGCAAGCGGCGTTATGGTAGGCACCTGACTGTCACCGGAGTACTTCCATGACCAAGCCCCAAGCCGCTTCCCTGTTCTCGACCCAGGACTGGTCGACCCGCGCGTTCATCACCTGGCGCGGAGTCGTGCTAGGTGTGGTCGGCGTGTTCTGTCTGATGCTCGCCTATCGCTTCTATCAGCAGGTGTTTGGCTGGAGCGCCGGGCTCGATGCCACGGCGCCCGCGTTCGATACCTACTGGATGAATCTCCTCAAAGCCGAACTCGTGATCCTGACCGCCAGCTGGGCGGGCCTGTGGTCCTGGCTCTGGTTCACGCGCGACCGACAGATGTCGCAACTCGCGCCGCGCGAAGAAATTCGCCGCTACGTCAATCTGATCTTTTTCATTTTGGTGTACGCCTTCGCGGTGTACTTCACCGGCAGCTTCTTTGCCGAACAGGATGCGTCCTGGCACCAGACGGTGGTGCGCGACACCGCCTTCACGCCCAGCCACATCGTGTTGTTCTACGGCACCATGCCGCTCTTTGTGCTGTTCGGTGTGGGCTCGCTGCTCTACGCCATGACCCGCTTGCCCAAGTTCGCGGAACGCCTTTCCCTGCCGTTTATGCTGGCGGTCGGCGGCCCGTTCCTCATCCTGCCCAATCTGGGCTACAACGAATGGGGCCACGCGTTCTGGCTGATGGAAGAATATTTCTCCGCGCCCTTGCACTGGGGTTTTGTGGTGTTGGGCTGGTCGGTGCTCGCGCTGGGTGGTTTGCTGGTGCAGATTCTGCAGCACCTGCTGGACGCCATTCGGCGGGCTGAAATCGAAGCCGCCGCGCAGCACATCTCCGCCGCCTGATGCGCCTGCCGTCGCGCCGGGGGGCGCGACGGCAAGTCCAACAATAAGAAAACATTCGCTGCACGCAGCGTTCGGGGAGCACGAGCATGACCGCGCCGAACAAACCACCGGCCGAGGGAGATTTCGTTGATATCTACGGCGTGCGCTGGAGCCGCTGGGCCGCCCAGCTCTCGGCGCGCCTTGATGTCATCATCAGCATCATCATTGCGCTGGCGGTCACCGCGGCGTTTCACCTGCACTTCCAGCTGCTCGCGGGCGACTGGGATTTCTGGGTGGACTGGAAAGACCGCCAGTACTGGGTAACGCTGACGCCGATCGTCGCCATTACTTTTCCCGCCGCCTTGCAGTACGTGCTGTGGGAGAAATTCCGGATCCCGCTGGGCGCCACCCTGTCGATCACCTGCCTGATGATGGGGGCGTGGATCGCGCGCATCTTCGGCTTTCATCTCTGGTCCTATTTTCCGTTCAGCCTGATTTGGCCGGTGCTGATGATTCCGGGCGCACTGGTCCTGGACTGCGTGCTGGTGTTGACCGGCAACTTCTTTTTCACGGCCGTGATTGGCGGCATGGGTTTCGCCGTGCTGTTCTACCCGTCGAACTGGCCGATGCTGGCGGCCTATCGCCTGCCGGTCGAAATCATGGGCACGCTGGTGTCGGTCGGGGACTACATCGGCTACACCTTCACCCGCACCGCCACGCCGGAATACCTGCGCTTCATCGAGCGCGGCACGCTGCGCACTTTCGGCGGGCACTCGGCCTGGGTAGCCTCCGCCTTCTCCGGTTTTGTGTGTGTGATGACCTATCTGCTGTGGTGGCACATCGGCATGCTGCTGTCCAGGGTGACGACCCTGCCTAACCGCTGGCGGAGCATGTTTGGCATGGCGCCGGACCAGACCGCCGCCACGGCGCCGGTGGAGAGCCACGATGCGCGCTGAATGGGCGAAACGGCTGAGTCGAGTCTGCCTGCTGCTGGGCGTGGTTGTTGTCTTGCCCGCGTTGGCGCACGGCGAGCGCAATCAGGAGCCCTTCCTGCGCATGCGCACCGCGCATTTCTACGACGTGAAGTGGAGCGCCGACAAAATCGCCGTCAACGACGAAGTGGTCGTCACCGGTCGCTTCCGGCTGTTCGAAGACTGGCCCATGAACCTGCCGCAGCCCGACCGCGTGTTCGTCGGCAACGGCACCCCGGGGCCGGTGCTGGCGCGCACCGAAAGCTACCTCAACGGTCACGCCGCTATTCAGTCCGGCAAGCTCGTGCTGGACCGGGACTACGAGTTCAAGACCGTGCTGAAGGGCCGCATTCCCGGCCGGCATCACGTGCACCCCATGGTGAACGTGGAAGGCGCAGGGCCGCTGCTCGGGCCTGGCAGCTGGGTTGAGATCAGCGGCGATCACCGGGATTTCAAACTGCCGCTGACCACGCTCGACGGCACGAAGATCGAAGACCTTGAAACCTGGGGCGTGGCCAATGTCGTGCGCTGGGAAGGATTCTGGCTGCTGACTGCGCTGGTGTTTGCCGGCTGGTGGTTGCGTCGTCCGCTGTTGATGACGCGCTATCGCGCGCTGCACGAAGGGCACGAAGCGGCGCTGGTTACACGCGGCGATCGCCTGTGGGCGGCTGCCTTCCTGACCGGCACCGTGTTAACGGTATTCGCCGGCGCGCATTGGGCGGAGAACCGCTATCCCCGCACCATCCCGCTGCAGGCCGGCCAGTTCCGGATCGACCCGCTGCCCAAGGACGAGCACGAAATCAACATTCAGGTGAAGCGCGCGACCTACGACGTGCCGGGCCGCTCCATGAAAATGACCTTGGTCATCCACAACCCGCTGCCGCATCCCGTGCAAATGGGCGAGTTCATGACCGCCGGCCTGCGCTTTGTGAATCACGAGCTGCCGGCCGCCATGGCGCAGGTCGATGCCCGCTATCCCGCCGAACTGCTGCCGCGGACGGGACTGACGCTCCACGACAAAGCGCCGATCGCACCGGGTGAAACCCGTACCGTTGACATTGAAGCAACGGACGCCGTGTGGGAAACCGAGCGCCTGACCAGCCTGCTGACCGACCCGGACAATCGCGTTGGCGGTTTGCTGTTCTTCTTCGACGATGCCGGCGAGCGGCATATCGCGAACCTCTCGGGCGCCATCGTGCCCGTGTTCATTGGCAGCTAGCGACATGCTGATGCGGACGCTCTGCGGCCTGTGGCTGGCGCTGGCGCTGGTGCACCCTCGGCCTGTGCTGGCGCACGGGGGGCTCAGCATGGACAAGGATATGTGCAAGCTCACGCTTGGCCCTTACGCCATGCACTTCACCGGCTATCAGCCGGAAGTCACCGGCGCCAATGAGTTCTGTGAAGACATTCCACGCGTCGGCCACACGGTCATTGCGCTGGATGCCCTGGATGAAGCCCTGCGCGATGTGCCGATTGATGTGCGCATCGTGCGCGATACCGGCGACGAATCGAATCTCGAGGCGATCACCGTGCTGCATGTGCCGCCCAAGGTGTACACCAGCGGCACCGTGACCTTCGACCACCGCTTCGAGGCGCCGGGCAAATTTGTGGGACTGGTCAGCGCGGGAACCGCTCCCGGCCAGCACATCTCGCGCTTCCCGTTCAGCGTGGCGGCCGGGCGCAGCCATTTGGAGCCCTGGCTATGGGCGGCGGCGATCATCGCCGGCGGCGTAGCGCTTTATCTCTTTTCGGAGCGACGCCGTGGGCAGACGGTCTAGCGCGCTGCTGCTGGGCGCGCTGCTGGCCGGGCTTGGCGGCCCCGGCGCGGCACACGACGACGCCTGGATGGATCGTCAGAGCACGCCGCACGGCGGCGTGTTGCGGATGGCCGGCGCGCTGCATCTGGAACTGGTGCGCGCGCCGTCGCCGATGGTCTACGTCACGAACCACGCGGGGCAGCCGCAAGCCACCAACGACGCCGAAGGCACGCTGGCGGTGGAGCGGGCCGACGGTCGGCAGGAAGTGGCGCTGCAAGTCGCGGGCGACAATGCGCTGAAGCCGGTCGCGCCGATTACGCTGGCGCCAACCGACACCGTGGTGCTGTTCGTGAAACTGGCGGGTGCGCAGGCTGAAACCGCGCGCTTTGGGCCCGCTAAATCAACCCCCGCGCCGGCACCTTCAGTGGACCACAGCGCGCACCACTAGACCGGCAGATCAATGCACGTGGGCGTCGGCGGGCGGCAGGATTTGCGGTTCATCGGCGAGGCGCGCGAGCTCGCCGCGCCATTCTGCAGACGCAACGCTCTCGCCTCCCTCTTCCGCCGGCATCCAGCGCGCGCGGAGATAGCCAAAGCGGTCGATCAGCAATTCCAGATGGTCGGGCGGGGTGCCGTTGCCGAATAAATCCGGATTACCCAGCGTGCGCCGGAACAGCCCGTAGGCGCCCGCGATAGCCGCCGCGTTATCGACTACTTCAAACGGCAAGCCGGTGCCGGACTGACCGTCCAGCGGGATCGCCAGCACCGCCGGCGGGGCGGCGCCCCAGTCGGCACGCGACAGCGCCGCGAGCCGGGCGGCGCTGGCCGGCAAACGATAAAACACCAGCAGGACGCTGCGGCTGCCGCGCCAATCGGTCAGCCAGCCGGCCTGCCCGTCGCGCGTGCGCCAGCTGAAATCAGGGGCGACCAGACGGGCCTGCGGCTGTCCCGGCATCACGCGGGGCTGCAGGATGCGCGCCTCGTAGCCGCGATTCAGCGCGTGCAGAAAGTTGATCACGTCCCAGCGCGCATCCTCATCCAGCGTCTGCGCGAAGGCCGGCATGCCGCTTTCCGGGATCCCGGCCAGCAGCCAGTGATAGAAATCGCCAGCGGTATGGCGGGCGGTATGCGGCTCGGTCAGCAGGTCCACCGGGCGGCGGGGCAGCCCGGCGGCCAGCGGGCCGTCGCCTCTGCCCTGCGCGCCGTGACAGGCGACGCAATGCGCGGCGTAGTGCGTCGCGCCGTTGGCGATCGACAGCGCATCAAAGGCGATGCTCGGGCGGCGATAGGTGTCTGGACTCGCGGGCACCGCCAGCGCATACAGCATCACCGCGGTGCCGAGCGCCCCCAGCGCGCCGCCGGTGCGAGTCAGCGCAAGCCCGCCCCGCCGCGCCAGCGCGGCGATGCCCAGAATCAGTAGCGCGCCGCCCGCGGTCAGCGTGCCCAGCGTGCCGGGTTCTGGCAGCGTGCCATCCAGCGTAAAGCGGAACGGCCATGGCCATTGGCTAATCTCGATATGACCGCCGGGCGGGCTGAGACCGAGACCTGCCGCGGCCCCGAGCAGCGCCAGCGCCAGCGCAAACTCAAGCCGCAACTGGCGCAGCAGGGGCGTGGCATCCGCGCTGTCCTGTGCGCGGCGCAAGCGGGGCAGGGCGGACCAGCGCAGGCGCGCCGCGATGCCCAACACGCCGGCCACCAGCAACAGTTTCAGCAGCAGCCACGCGCCCCACACGGAAGCCACCAGACCGGCGAACTGCGTGGCGAGGAAGCCATAGGCCAGCGTCAGGCCACTGGCGAGCGTCAAACCCATCAGCGGCAGAGCAAGTCCCGAGAAGCGCTGCAGGCGGGCGGGCAGCGTGTGGCGCGCCTCGGGCGGCAATGCGCACAGCAGGTACAGGCCGCCCAGCCAGAGGCTCGCCGTGGCGAGATGCAGGGCGTGTACTGCCAGCCACGCTCCGCCCAAGGAGGCCGCATGTCCGCTGAATACGGCACCGCACAGGCTGAGCAGCGCCATTAGGCTGCCGGCCAGCAGCAGGCTGCGCCCCGGCGGCAGGCGCGCCGCCAGCTGCAGCAATCCGCCAGCCGCCAGCAGCGCGAGCAGGCGCCAGCCCAAGGCGCGTCCGGCATGGGTGTCCTCTACATAGGCCAGCCAGGCAGCAAGCTGCCATAAGTCAGCGCTGCGTCCGGTGGCCGCAGCGGTCTGGGTGGCCAGCAGCAGCCCCAGCGCCAGCGTGCCGGCGACCGTCAGCAGCCCCCCGCATCGCCGGAGGGAGGTCTCCGTGGGGCCCAGCAGCGCCCAGACCCCAAGCCCGGGCAGCAGCAGGCCACAACCCAGACTAAGCCAGCGCGCCAGCCCGCCCAGCAGATCGATCATCGCGCGGCCGGGGCGTCCTGCACGCTGAAACGATAGTCGGCTTCGATGACGTGGCCATCGGCCGAGAGCACGCGGTAGTGCACGTCATAGCGCCCCGCAGGCAGCGGCGGCAGCGCTAATTCCAGGGTGCGTTCCTCCGGTGCCGATAGCGGGCCCAGGCCGCTGACCGCGCCGGACGGGCCGCGCAGTTCAACGCTGGAATACTTCGCTTCCACGGCCTCGTTGAAGCTCAGTCGCAGGCGCGTCGGCGCCGCATTCAGCGTGCTGCGGGCGGCCGGTTCGGCGCGGCTCAGGCGCGCGTGGGCAAAGCATTCCTGTGTCGCCAGGCTGCAAAAGAATGCGAGTAACAGGGCAATTTTTGGCATCAGCAAGACCTCCGGCAAGCAAGTCATGGAGCGCGCGGCGGCGCCGCAGCCAGAAAGTCGAGCAGGGCCTCGGGTGCCGCCGGCCAATGCCGATGGTCCCCCGGCCCTTCGCAGTACTCGACCGGCGCTGTGGCGGGGCAGTGGCCGTAATGCAGACAGCCTGCCGCATCCGGTGTGCCGGGCAGACCACAGCCGTTGCACTGGGCCCACCAGTCGGCCGCTTCCCGGCCGTAGCCCGGAAAAAGCGTGTCGCCCTCATTATGCAGGACCCGCACCGGGCGCGGCGCGGGACAGGCGTAGGCTTTCAGATCTGCCGCCGTGAAGCCCGCCGCACTGGGCACGATGGCAGCAAATGGATGCGGTAGGTCCGGGAGCACCGTCAGCGCCGTGCTGATGGTGCCGCCGTCCGAATGACCCGTCGCGTAAATACGCGTGGGGTCCACGCACCAGCGGGCGGCAATGGCGCGCGGCAAGCCGGCCAGCGCCTGCAGCGACGGCAGGGCCATCGGTTTGGCGCCGGCATAGGCGACCAGCCAGCCCCGCGCGGTCGCGGCGCCGGTCAGTCCAGTCAAGGCTTCATTGGCCCGCGGGCTGTGGCCGGCGGGCGCATAAACCACCAGCAGCGGATGCGCGTGTCCCGGCTGATAGCGCAAGGGTGCGCGCAGGTTGTAGCGCACGCCTTCCGGGGTGCTCAGTGTGTCGCTGGCCCCGGCGGGTCCCGGGCGGCTGCCGGCCGCGCAGTCCGGAAATTGGGCGCCGTTTTCTGGCGGCCCTTGCGCAATCGAGGGAGCGGGCGGCGGCTGGCATCCGGCGAGTTGGACAGCGAGCAGTGCGGTCAGCAGCCCTGAGATGCCGGCTGGTCGCCGGGCCGCCGCTGGCGCACCATGGCGGCCCCTGAACTTTGCTCGCTGGAAGGAGAACATCGCGTGTCGCAAGCCCCTGTGAACGCCGCGCTGGACGCGCGAGGCGTCGCCACCGTGACTTTCAACCGACCTGAAGTCAACAACGCCTACAACGGCGATTTGATCGAGGCCTTGCTGGCCGCAATGGACGAACTTGCGCGCGCGCCCGGCCTGCGCGCGGTGGTTTTGCGCGGCGAGGGACGACATTTCCAGGCAGGCGCCGATCTGGCATGGATCAACACCGTGCGTCCGCAGTCTGCCGCGGTCAATCAGGCCGCCAGCCGGCGCACCTTTGAGGCGGTCCAGCGGCTGAATACCCTCAAGGTGCCGACCGTTGCGCTGGTGCAGGGCGCCTGCTTCGGCGGCGGGACCGGCATCATCGCGGCCTGCGATGTGGTGCTGGCGGCCGACGACGCGCTGTTCTCGATCACCGAGGTGCGCTGGGGGCTGACCGCGGCGATCATCATTCCGCAACTGGTGGACGCGATCGGCGTCCGACAGTTGCGCCGCTATGCGCTGACCGGCGAGCGCTTCGACGCTGGCGAGGCCCGTCGGATTGGGCTGGTGCATGAGGTCGTGCCGCGCGCCGAACTCGCCGCCGCCGGCGAGCGCGTGCTGGCCCTGCTGCTGGCGAACGGGCCGGTCGCGGTGGCGGAAACGAAGCAGCAGATGCTCGGTCTTGCGCTTGGTGGGCAGGACGCTGACGACGCCTGCTGGGCACCCGTCGTCGCCGCGCACGCGGCTAAACGCCAAACCCCGGAGGCGGCCGAAGGGCTGGCCAGCTTTGCTGAAAAACGCGCCGCGCGCTGGCAGGGCTAGCGCCGTGTGCACGCGTTGCTTCCAGATTGCCGGAGGCCGCCATGCGGCGGTTTGACGGCTTGCGGCCGCGGACCGGACTCATCGGCCTGTTTCAGCGCCTGCTGGCCGGTGTGCTGGGCGTGGTGGCATTCATCGTGGGGCTGGCGTTCTCGCTGGTCGCCCTGCTGACGCTAATCGCCACCAGCGGCGCGCTTGCCCTCCGCTGGTGGTGGAAACTGCGCGGCGTCCGCCAGCCGCGGACCGGGTCGAGCAATAACCCGCGCGGCGTGGTGATTGAGGGCGAAGTGCTGCGCGAGGAGCGTACGTCTACCGGGCTGCCGCCCGGCGACGTGCCCTAGCCGTTCAGGCGGGGCCGAGTCCGGCCGGCAGCGCGGCCTTTATCTGGTTGAGCAGGGCGGCGTGGTCCAGCGGTTTGCGCAGGAAGGCGCGGATCCCCAGCGCAGCGGCGCGGTCCTCGTCCATCACCGCGCTGTGGCCAGAGACCAGAATGATCGGCAATCCCGGCTTGCGCGCGATCAGCCGCGAGGCCAACTGGTCGCCCGTCAGTCCGGGCATGGTCTGGTCGGTGACGACCAGATCGTAGTCGTCCGGGGCGGCCAGAAAAGCGTCGCAGGCCTGTTGGGGTTCGGTGTAGGCCGCCACGCGGTAGCCGGAGATCTCCAGCAGTTCGCGCATGAAGCCGGCCACCGTGGGTTCGTCATCAACCAGCAGAATTTGGGCGTTGTCCGGGACTTGCGCGCTGGCGTTGGCGGCCGGCAGGGCGCTGGGTGCGGGTGCAGCGGCCTCACTGTAAACGGGGACCAGAATCCGAAACGTCGTACCCCGTCCCAGCATGCTGTCGACCTGAATGTGGCCGCCCTGGCGGTGAACCACGCCGTGCACCATCGCGAGCCCCATGCCCGTGCCCTTGCCCTGCGCCTTGGTGGTAAAGAACGGCTCAAAAATCCGCAGGCGCTCGGACTCCGCAATGCCGGCGCCGGTGTCTTTCACCGTCAAGGCCACGTAGTCGCCTTCGAAGTTCTGATGACAGGACGCACACACCGCCCCCGCAATGTGCACCCGCTCGGCGCCAACGCTGATCGTGCCGAGTCCGCTGGTGGCGTCGCGCGCGTTCACGCAGAGATTGACCAGCACCTGCTGAATTTGCACGGGATTGGCCAGCACTTCGGGCAGCTCTGCGGCCAGCCGGGTCTGGATGTTGATACTGCTCGGCATCGCCGGGCGCAGCATTTTCAGCGACTGTTCGATGATGGGGCCGAGCCGTGTCGCCTGGACTTCCACCGACTCGCCGCGGCTGAAGGCCAGAAGCTGCGCCACCATCTCACGCGCCCGTTCGCCGGCGCCGACCACTTCTTTCAGATATTCGGTCAGCTTGGGCGGGCTGCTGTTACCGAAGCGCTGCAGGGCGAGGCCGGCATAGCCCAGGATGCTGCCCAGAATATTGTTGAAGTCGTGCGCGATGCCGCCGGTCAGCATGCCGATGGATTCCATTTTCTGCGCCTGCGTCAGCTGCACGCGCAGGCGTTCGCGGTCGCGTTCAGCCGCCTTGCGCTGACTGATGTCGATGGTCACGCCGGAAAACGCGACCAGCTGCCCATCGTCGTCGAACAGGCCGCGTGCGCGGGTTTCCACCCAGCTTTCGCGGGTGTTCGACCATTTCAGGCGGTGTTCCAGCGTGAAGGACTGCCGGCTGCCCGAGGCGGCGATGTCGGCAAAGGTTTCCGACAGCTGCGCCAGCTCGTCGGGATGCACCAGTTCGAGAATGCGGTCCATCGGGCTCGCTTCGCGGCCCTGCGGCCGCCGCCGGCCGTCGGCCCGGGAGCGAATGAAGTTGTCGGTGGCAAGTTCCCATTGCCAGAAGGTCATGCGCGCGGCGGACAAGGCGACGTTCAGCCGCGCCTCGCTTTCCCGGAGCCGCTGCGCTTCCGCGCGCCGATGCGTGACGTCGACCAGGTGCCCGTGCCAGACGACCGCGCCGTCTGCCTCGCGGGAAGGATTGGCGTGACCAGAGACCCAGCGCTGCGATCCCTCGCCCCCCTGCAGCCTGAATTCCTGTTGCCAGGGCTGCAGGGTCTCGGCGGACACCTGGAGCTGACGCTGAACTTCATCCAAATCCGCGCGATGAATCATCGCCAGCACCGGCCGGGCGCTGCGCTGCACCTCGCTCGGGGTCGCGCCGAAAATCTGCCGGATGCCTTCGCTCGCATAGGGCATGTCGAACTGGCCGTCGGCCTTCTGCCGGAACTGGAACACCATGCCCGGCACCAGCCGCGCGATTTGGCTAAGACGGTCGTCGCTCAACAGGCGCGCCGCCTCGGCGCTGGCCTCGGCGGTGGTGTCCCAGGTACAGCCAACCAGCCGCACGGGCGTGCCGTCCTCGGCCCGCACCAGGGTAGCGGCGGAGCGCAGTTGCCGGATGACACCCTTGGCGTCGCGGACCCGGAACATCGGCGCGTAGGGCTTGCCGCTGCTCAACAGCGCCTCCTGCGCGTCGCGCAGGACGGTGCTGTCTTCCGGCATTAACTGGGCGAGGAAAGTCTCGAAAGTCCAGTCGGTGTCCGGTTCGGACAGACCGTAGAAACGCGCCCAGTTGGGCGAGGTGCGCAGGGCGCCGGTCCGCAGATTGCGCTCCCACAACACGATACCGGCGGATTCGACCGCCAGCTCCAGCCAGTCCCGGTAGCCCTGTAATTCCTGCGCGGCCAGCGCGGTCTCGGTGACGTCCAGCACGAAGCCGGAGGCGCGCGGGCGTTCGTGTTCCACCAGATTTCGGTAGCGCACTTCCAGATATCGAATCTCGCCGTCCGGACGCTGGATGCGATAGCGCACGGAACGCGCTTCGGTGTCGTTAGTGGTGGTCAGCAGACCGTTCGCGACGCTGCGCCGGTGCTGCTCGACGTCGTCCGGCAGCATCAGCGCGCGGATGTCGTCGGCGTGCCAGGGACCGGTGCTGTTGGGAAGGCCGTAAATCTGCGCCAACGAAGACGACCCGATGCTCATCTCGGTGGCCAGATCACGCTCGAACCAGCCCATGTGCGCATAGGCCATGCCTTCTTCCAGACGCTGCGCGGTGACCGTCGCGGCGCTGCGTTCGGCGGTCAGCGCGTCGCTGTTCACGGCCTCGCACAGGCAACAGACCCGCGCGTCACCGGCGCTGCCCAGCATTGGACTCAGGGTGCAGACCCAGACCTCGCCCGCCGTCACCGGCAAGGCCTCGCAGCGTACCGGCAGGTCGCTGTCGAGACTCTGACGCAGGGCCTTGGACAGTTCCTCGGCGTTACCGGCGGGGAGCAGGGCCGCGAGGCGCTGTCCCACGCAGCGCCGGGTGGCGGCCGCGGGGGGCACGCCCTGCCGTGCGTCGAGCACCGTCATGCTGTGGATAAGCGTGGCGGCGTCCAGCGTCAGGACAAAGCGCTGCGCGACCCGACACAGATCGGCCCAGAGGCCGGCGTCTGAGGGTGTGGCGTGAGCGTCCATGTCCGACGTACTTGCCAAGCAAAGGCTCCGAGCTTGCGGGCACGCATGGCGGCCCGACGGTGAGTCCCGACCAGCGGGTACGGGCCGGTAGTTTGGCATACTGCGGCCCATGAACATCCAGCTCATGAGCGATTTACACCTTGAAGTTGATCCGGCGTTCCGCCCGCTGCCTGCGCCGGGGGCGGATTTGCTGGTGCTGGCGGGCGACATCGGCGCGCGTCCCGAGAGTCCCATGGGTCGGTTTGGCAGCACCGACTGGAGCCTGACCCGCTTTTCCCCGCGCCTCGGCCACTGGCCGGTGCCGGTCCTCTATTTGCCTGGCAATCACGAATACGACGGTCTCGATTTCGACGAATGCCGCGCGAAACTGCGTCGGACCTGCGAGGGCTTGGGCATTCACTGGCTGGATGAAAGCGAATACCGCCTGGGCGACGTGCGCATTCTCGGCACCACGCTATGGAGTGATTTCGACGCCTTTGCCGATCGACCGGCGCACATCCCGGGCTCGATGAGCTACAACCTGCGGGAGCGCGAGAAAGCCTTTCACGCCGCCAACTTCTATCTCGAGCGGACCCGCACGCGCCGCCACGGCAAGTTGTTTGATGCGGCCGCCATGCGCGAGGAATCGCTTCGCGCCCAGCAGTGGCTGGCCGCCAAACTGGCCGAGCCGCATGCCGGCAAAACCGTGGTGGTGTCGCATTTCGCGCCCAGCCTGCGCAGCCACGACCCGCGCTACGGCCTGACCCCGGGCACCGCCGGGTTTTGTAGTGCGCTGGAGCATCTGACGGAGGGGGTTCAGCTCTGGCTGCACGGCCACCTGCACTGCCCCAGCGACTACACCATTGGCGGGTGCAGGGTGGTGGCTAATCCGCTGGGCTATCTCGGCACCGGCGAGCAGGCCGGGTTTAATCCCACGCTGTGTCTGCAGATCTAGCCGCGCCCGCCTAGTGCAGCGTGCGGCGTTTGGCCGAAAGCTCGCGGAGCTTTTGCGTGAGCTGGGCGGCGACCTCCGGCCCGGGCGCCAGCGGCAGCGCGCGTTCCAGTTCACGCGCGGCCTGTTGTTCCGAACCCAGCGCAAACCAGCTCTCGGCGCGCGCCAGCAGCACCGGGAAGGCGTCGTTGGCCAGACACAGCTGGTAGTCACAGATAGTCAGCGCCTGCTGATGGTCCCCGCCCGCGACGGCCAGGCCGCGCAAGTTGTTCAGCATCCGCAGCACCATGTCGCTGGCAGACGCCGGTTTGAGCGCGACTTCGGGCGCTACGCCGGTGCTGGCGAGACGATCGGCCAGTTCGTCCTCGGTCAGCGCCTGCAGGGTGAACGGGTCGACCGTGAGGCCATCCAGCTGCAGCAGGAAATGGCCGGGGAAGTTCAGGCCCTCAGCCGCCAGGCCCAGCAGATCGGCCACGCTGATGATGAGCGCGGCAAGGCTGATGGGAATGCCGGGTTGGCCGGATAACAGCAGGGCGAGCGCGCTGTTGGCCGGTTCGTAGTAGCTGGTCGCGCCCTTGAAGCCCGCCTCGCGCAGGCTGATCAGCAGGCCTTCAGCGCTCGCCGGCTCGGGCACCCGGGCGGCGAGGCTCGCCAGTTGACCGCGGCACCACTGGGCATCGGTTGCCGGATGGACCACGCGCGATACCAGCAGCGCGCCGTCAAGCACGCTGCCGGGGTTACGCGCAAAGGCGCGGAAATCGGCTTCCAGCGAGGCCACGCCGGCAGGACTCAGGCGGCTTCCAGCAGCGCTTTGACCTGCTGCACGCGCTCGCAGTGGCGGGTTTCTTCCACGCCGTTCAAGCGCAGCAGCTGGGCCACTTCGGCATTCGGCTCGCCGTCGGCCCAGCGCTGGTACTGCGCGTCACCGTCGGTTTCCGCGGTCTCGAGGACGCCGAACAGGTCGGTGGATACCGGGACTTCCTTGGGCGCCAGTGCGAAGAACGGGTTGTTTTCGATGGCCGGCAATTCGAACTCGCCGCCGCCGCGCAGGCGCAGGGCTTTGAGCATGCGGTGGGCGTGGCCACGCTCCTCTGCCGCATTGCGCTCGATCAGGCTGCGGGCCTCGGCGTTATCCAGACCACGCGCCAAGGTCTGGTAGAACAGTTCGCCGACCGACTCCACCAGTGCGAGCACGATGAAATCCTCGGTGTCGAGCGTTTTTTTGTCTTTCAGGAAGGCAAAAACGGCGAAGGCGTCTTGCGGGTAGCCGGCGGGCAAGCTGTACATGCGTGGTCTCCATGCGGGGAATGAGGGTCGACCGGCACACTAAAGGACGCCGGCACGGCGGGCAACGCGCGGCGCGCTCAGGTTTCGCGGTAGAACAGCAGCAGGAAGCCGATGGCCATCAGGCTGCCCGTCCACAACACGCCGGTCAGGCGCGGGGCGGGCGGCGGCAGGCGCAGTTCCAGCCAGCGGCCGATGCCGGCCAGCACCGCGAACAGCGCGATGCCGGCGTGGGACACCTCGATCAAAAACTCGGCCTTCAGCCCGGTGGCCACGTGGGTATGGGTCAAGAGCACCGCCGCGCCGAGGAAGCACAGGCTCGGGAAGGTATAGCGCCAGCGGGTATTGGCCAGCGCCCCGGTTTGCACCCGCCATTCCATCAGGCCGATGAACAGCGGCAACAGGCTGGCCAGCCGATGCTGAACCACGGAGGGATTTTTGAGCGGCGCGAAAAAGCCTTCGTCGCCCAGCGGCCAGCCGGTGGGTTCCACAATCACCTGCAACAGCAGCGCAAACGGCAGGAAGAGGAGCGGCCAGTGCCGCGCCCAGCGGGCGATTTTCAATCGATCCAACACCGCGACACCGGCGATGAGCAGCAGCAACAGGCCCGAGATATTGTGGTTGAAGTTGCTGTGCGCCTTGTCCATTTCGGTGGCGGGATTGAAGAAGTCTAGCGACGACGCATGGTCCGCCATCAGCGCTTCGCGGGTAGGCGGCAAGAGTCGCGGGGTTTTGGGCGCAAGGGTGTCGATGACTTCGGCAAGCGAAGCCCGCTCGCCGGTCAAATCGGTGGCCGGCGGGGTGGCGGCAAGGCTTGCGCCCAGCAGCATCACCGCTACCAGGGCGACCAGCTCCGCCTCGATGTAAATCGGCAGGACGCGACCCACGGCCTGTGGGTTGCCACCGGCGCGCCAGCGGCGGGTGTGGTGGAAGTTAAGCGCGGCCAGCGTCAGGGCGATCGCCAGCAAAATCAGCTTCGCGAGCACCATAATCCCGTAGTTGGTGCCGATGAGGGACGCCCAGTCGCCGACATAGCGGGTGGCCACGAACACCCCCGCGGCGACCAGCGCGGCTACGCAGGCCATGCCGAGCGGCGAGAAACGCGCCAGCAGCTGCGGCCACAGCGGGTCTTCTGACCGCCGAGCGCCCGCGCAGGCTACCAGTGCAAACACGCTGCCCACCCAGATCAGCGCGGCAAACTGATGCAGCAGGGTGGCGAGCATCAGGGGCACCACTTCCGACAGCCGGCTAACGGCGTGGACCAGCCACGCGCCGCTGAGGGCGAAGGCGAGGCCGGTTGCGCCGGCCAGCACCCAGCGCGCGGGCGCTGTGGCCTGGCGTCCCAAGGTGCTCAGGGCGATTCCAAACACCACCCCCAGGCCGAGCCGCACCAGACTCATCTGTGCAAACCCGGTGCCGAGATATTCCATGATCGGCCAGCTGTGGTCGTCCTCGGCCAGCCCCCAGGGCGCAAGCAGAATCACTGCCAGGAAACACAGCACCGCGGTCCAGATCCCGATGCGGCCCAGCCGCAGCACGGCGGCAACGCCGGGATGGGCGTCGCCGGCCAGCGGCCGCAGCACCAGCACGCAAAACACCAGACCGCCCAGACTCGCCGCCATCCCGGCCAGCGCGATGGCGTGCAGGAGCACGGCAAAATAGCCCGCAAGCTGAATCATGGGGCTAGCGTCCGGCGTTGAGCGTGAAGCGCAGGACGCCTTGCGTGGCGTGGCCGTCGGTGGCCAGAACCTTGTACTTCAGGGTGTAGGCGCCGGGGATGAGATCCTGCGGCAGGGTACAGCGCACGATGGCCGGTTCGGAGGCGCGGTCGGTGAGGCTTTGCGAACTGCCGTCGGCCCGCTCGAGTTTGAGATGCACCAGTTTCTTTTCCAGCGTCGCGTTGAATTGCAACACGATTTCCGGCGGCACGCTGGCAAGCGTCGATCGATCGGACGGAATGGCTTTCACCACCACCGCATGGGCGTGTGCAAGCGGGACCTGGCTGCCGAAAAACATCAGCAGCGCCAAGGCGGGTATTAGCCCGCGGCGAAGTTGTGGTGCTGTCATGCGGCGATCATAACGGATCGACCGCCCGCATCGACTGCCGGCGAGCGCTACGCAGCCGGTATAGTGCGGTCTTTCCCTCTCTGGATTTGTGGTATGGCGCACGTTTTATCGGCTGCCGAGCGCAGCGCTTTTTTAGCCGCACCGCATGTCGCGATGCTGTCCATCGAAGCCGGCGCGCGCGCGCCGCTGCTGGTTCCCGTCTGGTACGCCTGGGACGGACTTGAGGTCGGGCTGTGGATGGCGGGCGATTCGCGCAAGGCGCGCCTGCTGCGACAGGCCGGGCGTCTAAGCCTCTGTGTGCAAGACACCCGCCGGCCGTATCGCTACGTCAGCCTCGAAGGACGCGTGCTGTCGAGCGCGCCGATCGACTGGACGTCCGAACTCGTTCCCCTCGTCAATCGCTACCTGGAGGCTGCGGATGCCGCGGACTATCTGGCCGCGCTGGGCGGGCCGGACGGGGTGCGTGACGATATTTACGTGCGCCTCGGCCCCGTGCGCTGGCGGGCAGAGCAGCTCTGAACGCGCCGTCCGCCGGCGCCCACTGGCGCATGTTGTCGCTGGCCTTGCTGGCGCAGGTCGCCGTCTCGGTCATCGTGCAGGGCGCGCCCACGCTGGCGCCGTTCGCGCAAGGCGATCTGGGTCTCACCCGCGGTCAGGTGGGCCTGTTCAACTCGGCCCTGATGGCCGGCTCACTGTCGATGATGCTGGTGGCCGGCTGGGTGGTGGACGTGAAAGGCGAGCGGACCGCGCTGGTCGGCGGCAACCTCATTTGCGGCCTCTTTTGTTTTGCCATGCTGGGGACCAGCAGCTTCGCGGCGGCGCTCGCGGTGCTGTTCATGGCGGGGGTGGGCGGCGCGTTTCCGACCCCCGCCGGCAGCAAGACCGTGATGGGCTGGTTTCCACCGGCGCTGCGCGGCACCGCGATGGGGATCCGGCAGACCGGCATTCCGCTCGGCGGCGCGCTGGCCGCTGCGCTACTCCCCGCGATTGCGTTGACCGCCGGCTGGCGGGTCGCGTTGGCCATGGGCGGGCTGGGCTGTCTGCTGACGGCCGCCGTCTGCCTGCTCGCCTATCGCAATCCGCCCACGCCAGACGCCGCTGCCGCACGGGCCGTGGCCGAGCCGCCCGTGCCGCAGGCCGGGCGTCACATCATCACGCTGGGCGTGGCGGGCGGCTTGCTGACCTTGGGCCAGTTCACCCTGATCACCTATCTCGCCATTTTCCTGCGGGAAACCCAGCATATTCCGGTGGCCGTCTCGGCCACGCTGTTGATGGCCGCGCAGCTGACCGGCGCCGCCGGGCGCATCCTGTGGGGCGTGGGCAGCGACCGGCTTTTCGGCGGCCGCCGCAAGCCGGCGCTGCTGCTGGCCAATCTGATTTCCGCGCTGGGCGCGCTGGTGCTGGGCATCTTGCCGGCGGACACCTCGCTGTGGCTCATCGCGCCGCTGGTGGTGGTCTATGCCTTCAATACCCTCGGCTGGCACGGCAACTGGGTCGCGCTGCTGGTGGAACTGGGCGGCTCTGCGCGGCAGGGCCGCACGGTCAGTCAGGGCATGAGCATCATGTATCCCAGCATCATCGTGTTGCCGCCGCTGTTCGGCTGGTTCGTCGACCATACGCACTCGTGGACGGGCGCCTGGTGCCTGCTGTCGGCGGTCCTGCTGCTGGGCTGCTATCTGCTGTACCGCGTGCCGGAGCGCGCGCGGCTGGTTTAGCGCGGCGCGTCGCCAGCGGGCGCTTGGCCCAAAGTGTTCAGCAGCGCGGCCAGCGTGGGCTGTTCGGCCAGCAGGGATTCCTTGGCGGCGCGTGAGCGTTGCTTGAACGCATACTCCAGCCGCAGCGCCGCGCTGCGGCTGCCGACGCAAACCGAATAGACCAGCGTGAGCGGTCCTTTGGCCCGCAGGGCACGGGCGCCACGTGGGCTGCCGGCGTGCTCCCGCAGGCGCCGCGCCACGTCGGTGGTAATGCCGGTGTAGAGCGCGCCCGACCGCGTGCGCAGCACGTAAAGCTGCCAGACCGTCGCGTGCTCGCCGCGCGCGCTCAGGCCGGCGGCTTCTTCAGCAGGTCGGCCAGCGCGGAAAACGGTCGACCGGTGGCGCTGGCCGGGCTGGCCGACTTGCCCGGCCCTGCACTGTTGCCGGCTTCCAGCAGGCGCTGGTGTTCGTTGTCGTGACAGTACAGGCACAGCAACTCCCAGTTGCTGCCGTCGGCCGGGTTGTAGTCGTGGTCATGATTCCGGTGATGCACGGTCAGTTCGTGCAGATTGGCGCGGGTGAATTCGCGCGTGCAGCGACCGCAAATCCAGGGGTACATCTTGAGAGCCTGCGCCCGGTAGTCGCGTTCCCGTTGTTCGCGGGCCTGCCGGGCTTCGGCCACCACCCGATCGAGCTTGCTGTGATCCATGCTGTGTTCCGCCGTTGATGCTCAGACCCGCCCAGCATAGCGGCTCGCGCGCATCGGGCCGAGGGTGGACGCCCGGCGTCGCGCGCAGTAGCGTGCGGTACCGTTTTCTGGGGAGCCGCCGCCATGGCCGATACGCATCCGATTCGTTTCCGGGGGATCGACCACGTGGTGCTTCGGGTCAGCGACATCGCGCGCAGCCTGCGCTTTTACGTCGACGTGCTGGGGCTGTCGCTGGAGCGGATCATCGAAGACCTGCAGATCTACCAGCTGCGTTGCGGGCGCAATCTGATTGACCTCACCGCGGCGCCCGGCAGCAGCTTTGCGCCGCCCGACGCGCGCGAAATGCTGCATCTCTGCCTGATGCTGGATTGCAGCCTCGCCGCCGTGCGCCGGCATCTCGCTGAGCACGGTGTGGCGGTGGTGTCGGGGCCGGTGGAAGTCTATGGCGCGACCGGCTTCGGTACCTCGATTTACGTGCGCGATCCCGACCAGCATCTGCTGGAACTGAAAGCCGCCTACGCCGAATTTCCGCAGAAAATCACGCTAAAAGACGCCATGGCGTCGGGCACCCGCCCGTCCGGCGGCTGAGCGACTGCCCTCCCGGTGCTGCGGTTTATCCTGAGCGCGCTCGCGCTGTGTCTGCTGGCCGCGGTGCTGCTGTCGACGCTGGCGCTGGACGGCGCACCCACGGTGCTCGCGCCGCCGCATCTGGACGCCGTGCGCACGGCGCGGGCCCGTGCGCTGCTGCACGATTACGATCCCCGTCGCCTGCGCGACGGGGAAGAGCGCAGTCTGGTGATCAGCCGCGACGAACTGGCCTTGGTTCTCGACCATCTGGCGCGACTATTGCCCGACGGGGCCGCCAGTGTCGCCCTGGCGACGGGCCGACTGGACGTCCGGCTCAGCCTGCGTGTGCCGGTCGTGCCCGGCACCTACCTCAACCTGCAGCTGGGCCTGAACCAGACCGACCGGCTGCCAGAGATTGTCGCGCTCAAGCTGGGCGATTTGCCGGTGCCGGCACCCTTGGCCTCCCGCCTGGCGGCCCGGGCGCTGCGCAGCTTCTACGAGCGTGCCGGACTGGGTGAACCCGGTTCGCTGGTGCGCGCGGTGGCGTTCACGGACCAGCAAGTCATGCTGCGCTATGAGTGGCAGAGCAGCATCGTTGACGCCCTGCGCCTGCAGCTGATTTCGCCCAGCCAGCAGGCGCGCATCCGCGCCTTCAACGATGAACTGGTCGCGCTGTGTGCCCGGCACGCGGGCGCGGTGCGTTTGCCCGAACTGGCCGCGCCGCTGTTCGCGGTGGCCGCCGCGCGCAGCGCCGATGGCGGCGATCCGCAAGCGGATAATCAAGCGCTGCTGCTGGTGCTGACACACTATGTGACCGGTCGCAATCTGGCGCTGCTCATGCCGGATGCAGCGCAGTGGCCGCAGCCGATCGCCCACCCGGTGCGCTTGCAGGGGCGCAGCGATCTGGTGCGCCATTTCCTGATTTCCGCGCTGCTGGCCGCCGCCGGCGGCGATGCGCTCGCCGGCGCCATGGGCACTGCCAAGGAACTGGAGGATTCCCGGCGCGGCAGCGGTTTCAGCTTCGTCGATCTGCTGGCCGATGAAGCCGGCACGCTGTTTGGCCAGCGAGCGACCGCCAGCGCCGAGTCCGCACGCAGGCTGCAGACGCAGGCCGCCGCCGCCGTGGCCGACGACGCCTGGCTGCCTTCGCTCGCCGGGCTGCCCGAGCGGCTGGGCGCCACGGAATTCCAGCGCCGCTATGGCGCGGCAGATACCGGCGCCTATCGCGACATGCTGCGGGACATCCGCCAGCGTCTGGCCGCGCTGCCGGTGTATCGTTGAGCCACGTCCGCCTGTCCTACTCTCAACCCACCCCCTGAGGAGCAACGACATGAACCAACCCATGCGCATGAACCATATTGGCCTTTCTGTTCCGGATATCGAAGCGGCGACCCGCTGGTATTGCGAGGTGCTGGGCTGTTACCTGCTGGTGCCGCCGGTGGATGCGGTGAACGACGGCTCGCATTTCGGTCAGGTGGTGAAAGACATTTTCGGCGAGCGTTTCCAGTCGGTGAAAATGGCGCATCTTTCCACCGCCGACGGTGTGGGCATCGAACTCTTCCAGTTCATCGAACCGGCCACCACCGTGCCGGCCAATACCTTCGAGTACTGGCGCGCCGGCATTTTTCACTTCTGCCTGACCGCGGTGGATATCGAAGCCACCGCCGAGCGCATTGCGGCGCACGGCGGCAAGGTGCTGAGCAAGGTCTGGAAGCTCTACCAGAACAAGGAATACAAGGCGGTTTATTGTCAGGATCCCTGGGGCACGATCGTCGAGCTGTGCAGTCGGCCCTACGAGCAGTTCTGGTCGAATCTCGCGCCCGCACCCGAAAACTTCTGAGCGTCTGCACATTTGGGGTCAGAGTAAAAACTAGAGTTTGGGGTCAGAGTAAAAACTCGAAGAAATATCTGAGGCCCGCGCAGGACTGAATAGTTTTTACTCTGACCCCAAACTCGCCAAACTCGCCAAACTCGAGTTTTTACTCTGACCCCAAAATCCGGGTAGCCTCTCGCTTCGCTTCTACGTTCCACCGTTCCGCCGGAGGTCCTCATGCCTGCGTACAGCATCATTGACGTCGACACCCACATCACCGAAGTGGCCGATCTGTGGACCCGCCGCGCGCCGGCCTCGATGCGCGACCGGGTGCCGCGGGTAGGCGCCGACGCCCGTGGCCGCGAATGCTGGTTTGTGGGTAAGGACCGCATGGCGCCGATTGGCCTGACCGCCACCGCTGGTCGGGGTGATTTCAAGTCGCCGCCCGAGGGCTACGCCGACATGCATCCCGGGGCCTTCGACGCTCAGGCCCGCCTCGCCTACATGGACAGCGTGGGCATCTGGGCGATGGTGCTCTACCCCAATGTGGGCGGCTTCGGCGCGCAGGAGTTTCTCAAACTCGGCGATCCCGAACTGATGCTGACCTGCGTGCAGATTTACAACGACTGGCAGACCGAGTGGGCCAGCGCCGACGCGCGGCGCCTGCTGCCCATCACCTCCATTCCGTTCTGGGATGTCGCCGCTTCGGTGCGCGAAATCCGCCGCTGCGCGGCCGACGGGCATCGCGGCATTTTGTTCACCGGCGAGCCGCAGTCGTTCGGCATGCCGGTACTGGGCAACGCGCATTGGAACCCGCTGTGGGAAGTCGCCGTGGAACTCGATTTGCCGATCAGCTTTCACATCGGCTCGGGCAACATGGAAGGCGGCCTGCTGCGCGACAAGGTCAAAACCTACGGCCGGATGGCGGCCTTTGCCGGCTACTCGGTGGAACTGTTTCTCAACAACGGCCGCCAACTATGCGACCTCCTGATGAGCGGCGTGCTGGCGCGCTACCCGAAAATTCGTTTCGTTTCGGTCGAGTCCGGCATCGGCTGGCTGCCCTTCGTGCTGGAAGCCATGGACTATCAGTTCGCCGGCAACCGGGTGCGCGAAGATCGCCCGGAGCTGGAGCTCCTGCCATCGGAATATTTCCGCCGCAACGTCTACGCCTGCTACTGGTTTGAGCAGACCGCACCGCGCCACCTGCTGGAAACCATGAGCGTCGACAACATCCTTTTCGAAACGGATTTCCCGCACCCCACGTCGCTTTACGGGGATGACGTGAAAGCCCGCATCGATAGCGGACTGGGCGGGGTCGACGCCACCATCCGCCGCAAGATTTTGTGGGACAACGCGGCCGCGCTGTACAAGGTCACGCCGCCCCCGGCGCAAGCGGCGGCCGCCTGAGCGTGCAGCGCATCGCCGTCATCGCCGGGGATGGCATCGGCCGCGAGGTCGTGCCAGAAGGCTTACGGGTGCTGGAAGCGGCGGCCACGGCGTTTGATATTCCGGTCGCCTTCGATCATTTCGATTTTGCGTCCTGCGACTACTACCTGCGCCATGGGCACATGCTGCCCAGCGACTGGAAAGACCAGATTGGCGGTCACGCCGCCATTTTCTTTGGCGCCGTGGGCTGGCCGGCGAGCGTGCCGGATCACGTGTCGGTGTGGGGCTCGATCATCACGTTTCGTCGCGAGTTCGATCAGTACGTCAATCTGCGCCCGGTGATGCTGATGCCCGGTGTGCCCTGTCCGCTGGCCAATCGCCAGCCCGGCGAGATCGATTTTCTGGTGGTGCGCGAAAACACCGAAGGCGAGTACAGCCACATGGGCGGGCGCATGTTTGCCGGCACGCCGCGGGAGTTGGTGGTGCAGGAAACCGTGATGACGCGCCACGGCGTGGACCGCGTGCTGCGCTATGCCTTCGAGCTCGCCGCCAGCCGGCCGCGCCAACACCTGACCTCGGCGACCAAATCCAACGGGCTGTCGATCAGCATGCCGTTCTGGGACGAGCGCGTGGCCGCGATGGCGGCGGCATTCCCGAACGTGCGGGTGGACCAGTACCACATCGATATCCTGACCGCGCATTTCGTGCAGCACCCGGACTGGTTCGACGTGGTGGTGGCGAGCAATCTGTTCGGCGACATCCTGTCCGATCTGGGGCCGGCCTGTACCGGCACCATCGGCATCGCGCCCTCGGCCAATCTGAATCCGGAACGCTTGTTCCCCAGTCTGTTCGAGCCGGTCCACGGCTCGGCGCCAGACATCGCCGGTAAAGGCATTGCCAACCCCGTTGGGCAGATTTGGTCAGCCGCGCTGATGCTGGATTTTCTCGGTCATCGCGCCGCGCACGACGCCATCCTGAATGCGATTCGCGCGGTGCTGGCCGCCGGCCCGCAGCACGCGCCGCTGACGCCGGATCTGGGCGGGCGCGGCAGCACGCGAGACCTTGGTGGCGCGATCCTCGAAGCGCTGCGCGCGGAGACCGCCCGATGAGCGACGAACGTCTGGAGCGACTGGAACTGCGTCTCGCGTGGCTGGAAAGCGCCAATCAGGAAATGAGCGACGAGCTCTATCGCCAGCAGCGCGAAATCGAGACGCTGCGCCAGCGCCTCGGCAAACTGCAGGACCGGCTGGAATCGGCGCTGGCCGAGGCCGCCGAAGACGCCACGCCCTTCGATCCCCTTGCGGAACGCCCGCCGCATTACTGAAAGCTCCCCCGCATGGCGCTGAAAGCCACCATCTTCAAGGCCGCGCTGCAGGTCAACGACCTCGACCGGCACTACTACGCCCTGCATTCGCTGACGCTGGCGCAACACCCTTCCGAAACCGACGAGCGCCTGATGGTGCGGGTCCTGGCCTTTGCGCTGAACGCGAGCGAGCAGCTTGAGTTTGGCAAGGGGCTGAGTTCGGAAGAGCCCGCGTTGTGGCAGAAAGACGCCACCGGCCTCATCGAACGCATGATTGAAATCGGGCTACCGGACGAAGCCCTGCTCCGGCGCCACTGCGGGCGGGCCGCGCAGGTGCTGGTTTATGCCTATGGCGGGCGCACGGTCGGGCTGTGGTGGCAGAAAAACGCGAGCGCCTTGGCGCGGCTGAAAAATCTGACCGTGGTGGAACTCGCCGCCGAAACCACCGCCGCGCTGGCGGCAATGGCGAGCCGCAGCATGAACCTGCAGGCCCTGATCGGCGACGGCGAAACGCAGATCATGACCGACGACGCCTGCGTGCCGGTGATGCAGACGGTGCTCAAAGAGGCCTGATTAACGACCGCGAGGGCGTTCTTCCCTTACCGCCTTTTGCCGCAAGGACCCGCCGCGCAAGGCTTGGATTCAGCGCGGACAAGCGCCCGCCGAGGCGCCCGGCAATTCTTGTGGCGGCCGTGCCGGCTGCGACCGCCGCCCCGCTACCGCGGCGCTTGCTCAGCCGGCGCGGCGCGTCTCGATGAAATCCGCAGGATTCGGCGCCAGCGTTTCCCGCCAGTAGTCGACGAGGCGCATCGGCATCACCGAGACCACCCGCCCCGCCTTGTTGCGATACCAGTTGTTGACCGTCGGGCTGGTCCACACCAGTTTGGCGTGGGCAGCGTCAATCCGCGCGTTGTAGTCGCGGAAGACTTCGGGCTTGCAGTCGATCGCAGCGAGGTTTTCGCTGAGCATCCGTTGCAGGCAGGCCATGACGTAGCGCGACTGGCATTCGGCAATCAGGATGATGCTGCCGCCGTGCGCAAGATTGGTGTTGGGGCCGTAGAGACAGAAAAAGTTGGGGAAGCCGGGCACCGTGATGCCGAGATAGGCCGCCGCGTCTTCGTCGCCCCACACCTCGTGCAGCGAACGCCCGCCCACACCGCGAATATCCATCGGCCACAGGAGGCGCATGGCCTCGAAGCCGGTTGCCAGCACCAGCACATCCGCCGGATGTTCCGCGCCGTCGGTAGTGGTCACGCCGGTCGGCGTGATGCGCGCGATGGCCGTCGTCACCAGACTCACGTTGTCGCGCTTGATGGTCTTGAACCATTCGTTGTCGATCAAAATGCGCTTGGCGTAGGGCGGATAGTCGGGCAGGGACTTCTCGACCAAATCGGGGCGGTCGGCCAGTTCGGCCTGCAGGTAGGCGGTCAGACGCTCGCGGTGGCGGTCGTTGCGAGAATTGACCGCACGCTCGGGATGCGGCCACTGCTCGTCGCGCTCCAGCGTGCGCAGCAGGTGATCGCCAAAGCGCCAGGCCAGCGAAAACCGGTACCAGCCGAGATAAAACGGCACATGCCGGAACAGCCAGCGTTTGTCGTCCGACACCAGCCGGTGGTAGGTGTCGCTGGGCACCGCCCACTGCGGCGAGCGCTGGAAAATGCTGAGATGTTCCGCCACCTGCGCGGTGGTCCGCGCCATCTGCATGGCGCTCGCGCCGGTGCCAATCACCGCCACCCGCTTGCCGCTCAGATCCAGATCGCGCGGCCAGCGGGCAGTGTGGAAGGCCGGCCCGGCGAAGCTGTCCAGGCCCTCAAGGTCCGGCACCGAGGGCCGGTTGAGCTGGCCGGTGGCGCTGACCAGCACCGGGGTGTGCAGGACTTCCTGCGTGCCGTCGGCATGTTTCACCGTCACCGCCCAGTGGGCGGCGGTTTCATCCCAGCGGGCGCCCAGCACTTCGGTGCTGAAGCGGATGTTCGGCACCACGCCAAAGGCCTCTGCGCTGTCGCGCAGATAGGCTTCGATTTCGTCCGCCTTGGAGTAGTACCCGCTC
>JALRCR010000230.1 GCA_023257255.1 Gammaproteobacteria bacterium
TGGCCTCCACCACCTGCGCGAGATAGCGCAACGACACCGGGTCGCGCGGCTGGCTGCGCCGGTCTTTCCGCGCGTAGCAGAGATACGGCGCGACCAGCGTGATGCGGGCCGCGCCGGCATCACGCAGCGCGCCGGCCAGCCACAGCAGGCGCACCAGCTTGTCGTTGGGGCTGTGTCGCCAGTCGCGGTAAATGGCCTGCACCAGATAGACGTCGCGCTCGCGCACGCATTCCAGCGGGCGCAGCTTGTGCTCGCCGTCTTCAAAGTCGCGCTCTTCAAGCGCCGCCAGCGGCTGCCCCAATACGCCGGCAACCGCCGCCCCGAACACCTTGCCGGTACCCGGCGCAAACACGCGCAGACCGCTGTCTGGCGCGCCGTTCAATGCGAATTCGCCAGAACGGCACGCCGCAGGTGCAGTCGGTACCAGGCTTCGGCCAACATAGCGACCTGCTCGATCGCCGCCGGCAGGCCGAACGCAGTGCCAGCGCCGGCCACCGTGGTCACCGCGTTGATCGCAGCCAGTTCGGCCGCCGCCTGCCGATTGAGCGCCAGCGCCGAACTGTCCTCTTCGCCCACCAGCATCAGGGTCGGCGCCTGCACCCGCCACAGGCTGCCTCCGGCCAAATCGGCGCGGCCGTCGCACACCACCAGCGCGGCCACGCCCTGCGGGCGCTCGGCGGCGGCCACCAGAGCGGCGGCCGCACCCGTATGCACGCCGAACAGTCCCAGCGGGAGTTCGCCCAGCGGCGCCTCGCGCCGACTCCAGTCGACGGCATCGATCAGGCGCGCCGCCAGCCGGGGCACGTTAAAGCGGTGCTGGGCGGTGTCCCGGTCCACGTTCTGCTCGGCCGGGGTCAACAAATCCAGCAACAAGGTCGCCAGCTGCGCCCGGTACAGCGCCGCCGCCAACCGGCGATTGCGCGGACTAAAACGCTCGCTAGCGCTGGCATGGGCGCAAATCACCAGCCCCTGCGGCAGCGCCGGCAGGGTCAAGGCCGCGGCCAGCGTCACCCGGCCGGTACTGACCAGCATTTCTCGGGCGGCCCCGGGGGCAACCGCATCAGACACGCTGCGCTCGTCGATCATCCATCACGCTCCTATGGGGTCTGCTTGCCCCGTCCTGGTGGGTTGCTGGCCAAGGTCTGGCCGGCGGCGGCCGGCTCGACCCGCCACGCGCGGGCCAGCAGCGCGACGACGGCCTCGTCCTGAATCTGGGGAAAATCCGCGTAGAACTGTGCGACGGCGCCGAAGGGCTCGGGAGTGGCGAGACACACCAGACCGTCGACCTTGGGGGCCAGCGCGGCGCAGGCATGGCGCGAGGCGACGGGCACCGCCACCCACAGCTGCGCCGGCCCGCCGGCCCGCGCCGCCGCGACGGCCGCCTGCATGGTGGCGCCGGTGGCAATGCCATCGTCGACCAACAGCACGCGGCGCCCGCGCCACACCGGCGGCGCCCGGTGGCCGCGATAGCGCAGCGCGCGCCGTTCGAGTTCGGCGACTTCTAGCGCCTCCAGCCGCGCCAGCGCGACGTCGTCCAGCCCGGCCAGTGCCAACAGATCCGGATTGAGCACGCGAAAGCCGCCGGCCGCGATGGCGCCCAGCGCGAGTTCCGGATCGCCAGGCATGCCGAGTTTGCGCACCAGCAAAAGGTCGAGCTCAGCGCCCATGGCCTGCGCGATCTCGAAGCCGACCGGCACCCCGCCGCGCGGTAGCGCCAGCACCAGCACGTCCGGCCCCACGCACTGCGGCCCCAGCGCGGTAGCCAGGGCGCGCCCCGCGGCTTCGCGACTGGGCAGAGGCAACACGCAGCGCATGGGCAGGAAGTCCTTTCCGGGTCGTCAGCAGAGCTGTCTGTGTAGCAGGACTGACTGGCGGACAACTGACGCCGATCAGCCAGCCACGCGACCAGCGGCCGGCGCTCGCATCCGGCGTGGCGATAGGCGATTCTGTGACCATCAGAACAAGGCTGGAGGGGCGCGCGAGATGGCCATCGAGATGACCGACGTCACACTGAACTACATCACGATCGAAGCGGCGCGCCGCATGAGCGGGCTGCGCATCGTGCTCGGCGCCTACCCGATCCCGGGGCCCTGGCGGGAGTCCTGCAAAGGCGTTTTTCACGTCAAAGGCCTCAGCTACACGCCGGTGAAAAGCGCCAATGCCGATGCCTCGGATCTCGCCATCGGCATGCACGACACGCAAAGTGAACTCATCGCGTGGACCGGCCAGTCCAGCGCGCCGGTGGTGGCCTGGAACGACGAGCGTCCGCGCTCGAACTGGCTGGAACAACTGCATCTCGCCGAGCGCCTGAACCCTGAACCGCCGCTGATTCCGGCCAGCAGCGCAGACCGCATCACGATGTTCGGCATGGCCAACGAGCTGCTGGGCGAGCAGGGACTGGTGTGGCTGAAGCGGCTGCTGATGGTGCACGAGCCGCTGCAGGTCTTGGCGGCGGACGACCCGCAGCGCGGGTTCTTCGAGTTTCTGGGGCAGAAATACGGCTATACGCCGGCGGGTGCGGAGCGCTCTGCGGTGCTGATCACCGAAATCCTGGCGCGCTTCAGCGACCAGCTGGCGAGCCAGCAGGCGGCGGGTCGGCGCTATCTGATTGGCGACCGGCTATCGGCGCTGGACATCTACTGGGCGGCGTCCTGCGGCCTGCTCGACCCCATGCCGCCCGAACGCTGCCCGATGGCGGACGCTTTCCGCGGCGCCTACGGCAATCGCGACCCGCGGGTCGCCGCCGCGCTGACGCCGGCGCTGCGCGCGCATCGCGACTTCATCTACGACACCCACCTTGAGATGCCCATCGTCTTTTAAGTCGATGCCGCCTGCACGCTGCTGCCCTCCCGGCGGCCGCGCGCAAGCCGGACCCGCCGCACAGCCCAGGAATCACACTGCCCCATGACTCACGCCGCCCGCCCTCGCGTCCGCTCGCTGGATGCCACTCAAATCGACGACTTGCTGCACGGGCTGTCGCAGCCGGTCCGGCTGGCCTCGATTTCGCCTCACGGCTATCCGCTGATTTCTACCCTCTGGTTCCTCTACGCCGAAGAGAAATTCTGGTGCATCACCCAGGCCAGCACGCTGATGCGGCGTAACCTCGCCGCCAACCCGCGCTGTGCGTTCGAGGTCACGCTGCGCGGCAAGCCGTGGCGCATCCTGCGCGGGCAGGGCAATGCGCGGCTTGATCTGGCCGACGGTGCGCGGGTGACCAACCTGATGATCGAGCGCTATCTGGACGACCCGCAGGGGCCGGTGGCCGAAAAAATGCGGGCCCAGATCCCGACCGAATATGCGATCTGCATCACGCCCCGCTGGGTGCGGGTACAGGGGCGGGCCTAGGCGCGGGACGGCGCGCTCATGCGTCGGCTGAAGTCCCAGCTGGTCAGGCGCTGCGGGGTAATTTCGAGCACCACTTCGCTGGCCACGCGCGAGCGCAGCCACTGGCCTAGCCGAGGGTCGCGGCCTTCCAGGTAGCGGTCAATCAGGGTATCGAGCAGTTCGGCCGCACCGGCCGCCAGCACCTGCGCCGTCCCGGTCCCACTGACGCCCTGATAGGGCGGCGCGTTGACCGCCAGTTCTATCCCCACCCGCGGGTTGTGCCGCAGATGCTGACAGACCTGCGCCTGACGCTGGGTGCAACAGTAGAAGCGCCCGTCGCGATAGAGGAACCACAGCGAGGTGATGTGCGGGAAACCCTCGGTGTCGATCGAGGAGACCCGCAGCGGCAGGCGGGAGGCGCCCAGAAACGTTTCGATTTCGGGGGCCTGCCAGCGGCTTTTGGCGCTCAGCACGGCATTAAGAGACGAGGAAACTGCAGAATCCTGCATGGTCGGGCGCGACTCGCTAGGGATGGAGCGCCGACCGTAGCACAAAGCCCGACCGGGGCGCCTGTGCGTATCGATAGCCACACGCCACTTGCTGGAGACCACCATGAAACATCTGCCCTATCGCGCCACCACCGCCACCGGCGCGGTGCTGGACATCAACTTCCCGCTGCACGCGGACACCGCCTCGGCGGTCACCGTGGGGCAACTGCTGGACAGCCTGCTGCGCACGCTAAGCCGGGAAATCAGCGTGCTGCCCAATGTGGCGAACGGCGACATTCTGCAGGCGCTGGCGATGGCGCTGGCGGTGCGGACCGGCATCATCCACGCGCCCCTGAGCCTGACCGCCGGCGAAACGCGCAAGCTGCTGGACCGCGCGCTAGACGCCATGGCCGAGGCCGAGCCGATGGGTCCGACACCGGGGCGGGCCTAGCGGGTATTCGAGCGTGGGGGCTGACGAGGATGACCAGCCGTCTCGGCTGTAGACGGGCCGCGGGCGCCGCGCCTACACGGATTGCCACCGCCCCAGTTGGAGGTCCGCCGTGCATCGCCCGTGGGAGCGGCAACGCCGCGACGCCAGCAGCTAGCCCACGACAGCCTCAGTCGGGGCAGGAAGCCCCTCCCACAAATGCCGTTCAAAACGCACGAGCGCCCCTGCAGGAGGTCCGCCGTGCATCGCCCGTGGGAGCGGCAACGCCGCGACGCCAGCAGCAAGTCCGCGACGCAGATGATCTCGGAGGCGAAGGGCAAGATCGGCGCGGCTGCGGAGTCGTTCTCGAAGTGGGTCGCATCGAAGCTGGACACGACCATCACGGTCACGGTCAACTACAAGTACAACGTGGGCACGCCGCCGACGTTCGGCGGCCCTGACGGCAGGGCAGTGGGCGGTCCGGTGTCGGCCGGGACGCCGTACATCGTCGGCGAGCGCGGGCCTGAACTGTTCGTGCCAAGCATCTCGGGCTCGATCATCCCGAACGGCGACCTGGCCTCGCCTACCTTGTCGGCCGCGTCGGCTGCGCCGACCTATGTCGTGAACGTCAATGCCGGCGTGGGCGATCCTCGAGCCATCGGGAAGTCCGTCGTGGAGGCAATCACCCTGTTCGAGCGGTCCAGCGGTCCGGTGTTTGCGAGGGCCTGACATGGGGACCACCGTCGGGCTCGGGTTCGACCTATTCCTGTCCGGCCAGGGCGACTTCTTCACGCTGGACGATCCGGTCAAGGGCGTGCTGAACAATGCCACTTACGCCCTGGCTGGCGAGGTCGTGGTCGACGTGACCGACAAGGTGCGCGAGGTTTCGGTAAGGCGTGGCCGC
>JALRCR010000231.1 GCA_023257255.1 Gammaproteobacteria bacterium
GAGCCCGCCTGGGACAGTGAACTGACCGAACATGGACCGCGCTAGGGCGCAGCCCCGGTGAGCCGCGCGTTCGTCAAGGAAGGTGACGGCGCAGAGGCCGACGAACCGCTGCGCCGCGCGCCGCGCATCCAGCCCTGTTACATCACGCGGCGCGGGTACGACGCCGCCCGTGCGGCGCATGAGGCGCTGCTGCATGAGGTCGGCGGGCAGAAGCCGGAGGAGGTGCCGCTGGATGCACGCGATGCGTTTCGTCAGCAGAGCCTGCGCCTGCAGGAACTGACCGCGCTGCTGCAGGAAACCGTGCCCGTTGATCCGCCGTCAGGGCCGGTCGCAGAAGTGCGCTTCGGGGCGACGGTGAGTCTGCTCGAGCCCGACGGGCGCAGGTTTGAACTGCGGCTGGTGGGCGAGGACGAAGCTGCGCCGGAGCAGGGCCTGCTCAACTGGCGTTCCCCTTTAGGTCAGCGCCTGCTAGGGGCCCGCGTTGGCGATGAAGTCGAATGGCAACGGGCGGCGAGCGTCGTCTGGCTGGAAGTGCTCGCCGTCCGCTACGACTGAGGCTTACTTGATGAGGCCCTCGGCGCGCATCGCGTCCTGCACCCGCGGCCGCGCGGCGATGCGTTCGCGGTAGCTCTTGAGTCGCGGCCAAGTTGCCACGTCCAGCCCCACGAAGCCCATCCAGCCCAGCGTGGTGAAGAGATAGGCGTCGGCGCAGGTGAAGGTATCGCCCAGCAGGTACTCCTTGCCGCCCAGTTCATTGGCCACCCAGGTGTAGCGGTCGGTCAGGCGCTGCTTCTGCCACTGCTTGAACTCGCTCCCGGCCGCCGGGTTGAACAGCGGCGAATAGCCTTTGTGCAGTTCGGTGCCAATGAAATTGAGCCAGCTTTGCATGCGGGTGCGCTCGCGGCTGCCGGCGGGCGGCGCGAGACGGGATTCGGGCACCTGATCCGCCACGTATTGCACGATGGCCGGGCCTTCGGTGATGCGCTCGCCGTCATCGAGTTCCAGCATCGGCACATAGCCGTGCGGATTGACGCTGTAGTAGTCGGCGCCGTCGCTCAGCGTGTGGGCCTTGATGTCCACTTTGACGAGTTCAACGCTGAGCCCCGCTTCGCGCAGGCAGATATGCGGCGAGAGCGAGCAGACGCCGGGTGAGTAGTAGAGCTTCATGAGGCTTCCTTCTGCGAGATTGACGATGGGACGCGCGGCGCGTCCGGCCGGAGTATGCCAGAGCGGCTTTATGCACAGACCCTGATCGCACGAATTGACGCGCTGCAGCGCAGTCCGGACAATCCGCGTCCGCCGTCGCTGCGGCGGCTTCTTTTTTCGCCCTCGGAGTGTTCATGTTGTTCAGAATATGTGTGCTTGGCAGCGCCTTGCTGCTGTCGGCTTGCGCCGGCAAGACCATTGTCCCCAACTACCAGAATTCGAATCCCTTTCTGCAGGTCGGTGGCGAACAGCCGGCCAATAGCGTGCCGGTGGTGGAGAACGCGGGCTCGTTTTGTCTTGAAGTCAGCGAGGTCTGGCACAGCGACGGCAAGACGCCGGACGGCCAGAAACTGTGGGCGCGGGATACGCTGCGCAAGGTCGTGCCCTGCCCCTGAAGACCCGCGCGTTCAGCCGCCGAAGAGATTGCGGCGGACTTCTTCCAGATGCTCACGGATGAGCGCGGTGGCGGTGGCCTCGTCGCGGGCGCGTAGCGCGGCGACGAGTTTGCGGTGCTGTGCTTCGTAACGCCGCCGCCGCGTTGAGGTCAGCGCCTGCTGTTTCAGTCGCCCCCATTCGCCGTTTTCCCGCGCCTCGCTCATATTGCGCAGGCAGAGCATGAAAAACGCGTTGTGAGTCGCGGCGGACAGCGCCTCGTGCAGCGCGCCGTCCCAGTATTCAAAGGCTTCAAAACTGTCGGCGCGCTCGCCTTCCTGCAGGCAATGCGCCATCCGGTCAAAGTCCTCGCGGGTGGCATGACGCACGATCAGGCCGGCCAGCAGCGGCTCGAACAGCAAGCGCGCTTCCATCAGTTCGGCCGGGCTGACGTTCAGAATGGCGGCCTTGTGAAGACGCTCCCGTCGCGCCAGATGCGGTAGCGCCGCGACATAGGTGCCGCTGCCGGCTTCCCGGCGCAGGAGACCGCGCGCGACGTAATCGTCGATGATGCGCCGGACGCTGCCGCGCGAAAGCGCAAAGCGCGCCGCGAACTCGCGCTCTGCCGGCAGCTTCATGCCGAGCGCGTAGTGGCCCTCGTCGAGTTGCTCGTCGAGAAAGCGCTGCAGGCGGCCCTCGGGTAGGGGATCTGCCGCGTGTTTTTCCGATCCAATTGGTTTGTTCAAGCCCAATATTCCCGCTTGAGTACCGAATTGTCCGCACCTTACCATCAGCGCCATGCGATCCAAATGGTTCAGGCCAGATCGCCCATCGCCCCCCAGTGTTTGCCAAGGAGATCGCCTTGAAACTCGCCCGCTTCGAATACCGCAACGCGCCCTGCCTCGGGCGACTCAATGCAGCCGGCAACGGCTTTGACCTCATCAACGCGAGCGCGACCGGCGGCGACGCCATGATCGCGCTCATCGAGACGCTGCTCGCCGGCGGCGAGCCGGCGTTCAGCGGGGAGCGCGTCGCGCTGTCCGAGGTGCGCCTGCTGGCGCCCATCCGGCAGCCCTCGAAGAACGTGCTCTGCATTGGCAAGAACTACGCGGCCCACGCGGCCGAGTTCACCCGCAGCGGCTACGACGCCTCCACCAAGCCGACCGACGCCATCCCCGACGCGCCGATCGTGTTCTCCAAGGCGCCGGATTGCATCATCGCCGCCGGTGACGAGATCCTGCCGCCCTGGTCGCTGAGCCAGGACATCGATTACGAAGCCGAGCTGGGCGTCATCATCGGCAAGGGCGGACGCGGCATCGCGCGGGCTGATGCGTATGCCCATGTGTTTGGCTACACCATCATCAACGACGTCACCTCGCGCGACCTGCAGGTGAAACACAAGCAGTGGCTGCTGGGTAAATCGATCGACACCTTCTGCCCGATGGGGCCGTGGATCGTGACGGCAGATGAAGTCGATCCCGGCAATATCGACGTGCGCTGCTGGGTCAACGATGAACTGCGTCAGGACGCCAATACGCGCGATTTGATCTTCGACATCCCGACCATCATCGAGACGATTTCCGCCAGCATGACGCTGCGTCCGGGCGACGTCATTGCCACCGGCACGCCGGCCGGGGTGGGCGTCGGCTTTACGCCGCCGAAGTTCCTGCGTAGCGGCGATCGCGTACGGATTGCGATCAGCGGCATCGGCGAAATGACTAACCCGGTGCGCTAGGGGGCAACTCGCATGGACTATCAAATCAACGGCAAACGGATGGTGGTGGACGTGCTGGGCAGCGGCGCGCCGCTCCTGCTGGTGCATGGCCTGGGCGGGACGGCGAACAGCTGGGCACCGGTGGTCGCGGCCTTCGCGGGCAAGATGCAGCTCATCGTGCCGGACCTGCCGGGCGCGGGGCGCTCGGCGTCCGATCCGGCGGTCAGCATCGAAAGTCTGGCGGCAGATCTGCTCGCGCTGCTGGATGCGCTCTGTATCGACAGTGCGCACGTGGCCGGCCATTCGATGGGCACGGTGGTGTGTCAGCATCTGGCCGCGCTGGCGCCGACCCGGGTGCGCGATCTGGTGCTGCTGGGGCCGCTGGCGGAAGCGCCGGAGGCCGCGCGTCCGGCACTGCGCGCGCGCGCCGACGCCGCCCTGCAGGACGGCATGGACCCCATTGCCGAGGTCTTGTGCGAACGCGCGCTGGCGCCCGTCACGCGCGAGCGGCAGCCGCTGGTCACCGGCTTTGTGCGCGAACTGATTCAACGCCAGCGCGCGGCGGATTACGCTGCACACTGTCGGGCGCTCGCCGCGGGCGTGCGGGCCGATCCGGCACAAATCCGCTGCCGCAGTCTGTTGATTGCCGGCCATGAAGACGCCACCTCGCCGCCGGCATCTGTCGCGGCGCTGGCGGCTTCGCTGCCGCAGGCGACGCATCTGGAACTCGCCGACTGCGGGCACTGGACCATGCTGGAACAGGCCGCGCCGGTCGTGGCGGCGATGCGCGAGTTCTACACGGCATAATCAGCCACCACACAACGAAGAGATGCGGACCGCGAGGGCCGCGCAAGCAAGGGGAGAGCCGATGAGCGCCACGCTGTTCACCAACGTGAAAGTGTTTGAAGGCACCAAGTCCAAAAGCGAGCCGGGCGAGGTGCTGGTCGAAGGAAACCGCATCACGCGGGTGGCGAGCGGGCGCAAGGCGCTGCCGCGTGAGTCCGGCGTTGAGGTCATCGACGGGGGCGGCGGCACGCTGATGCCCGGGCTCGTCAACCCGCACTGCCACTTCACCTACAACAACGCGGTGAGTCTGGCGGATATCACCGCGCTGCCGGTGGAAGAAAACCTGCTGGTGACGATGCGCAATGCCGCCACCTATCTCGACTATGGCTTCACGGCGGTCATTGGCATGGCCTCGGCCAAGCCGCGGCTGGAGTTGGTGGCGCGCAACGCCATCAACAAGGGCGAGTTTCCGGGGCCGCGCATTCGCGCCTGCACGCCGGAGTACACCGTCAGCGGCGGGGTGGGCGACGACTCGCGCCTCGACCGCTTTGTGCCGTCGATCGGGCTGGTGTGCAACGGGCCGGAAGAGTTTCGCAAGTCCATCCGCCAGATGATTCGCGAAGGCGTGGACATCGTGAAGTTCAACAATGCCGGCGACAGTTTTACCTTCGGCAAGGTGGGCGGCGAATGTAACCCGATGACCGAAGACGAGGTCCGTGCGATCTGCGAAACGACCCTGAATCTCGGGAAACGCGTGGCCGCCCATGCGCACGCCGACAGCGGGGTGCGACAGTGCATCAAGTACGGCGTGGAGTTCATCAATCACGCGACTTTCGCGACCGACGCGACCATCGAACTGCTCGCCAAAAACGCCCACAAGCACTATGTGACGCCGGCGATTGCCGCACGCTACAACACCACCTATGAAGCAGGCGCCTGGGGCATTACCGAGGAAGTCGCTACCCACATCGGCAACAAGCGCGAGCTCGAAGCCGGCTGCGCGGCCATGCAGAAAATGCACAAGGCCGGCATTCGCGTGCTGCCGTTTGGCGACTAC
>JALRCR010000232.1 GCA_023257255.1 Gammaproteobacteria bacterium
ATGCCGTCCATGCCCCAGGGTTTGGCCACGGGTTCGAAGTAGCCAACCATGATCTTGCCGGCCTCTTCGCGGATGTAGGCCGAATTGCCGGGGTCGCGCAGGATGGGCAGCATCTTGTGCACCCCGGCGACCGACTCGGAAATCAGGTAGTAGTGCTCGCAGGCCTGCAGCGGCACGTTTACGCCCGCCATATTGCCGACCTCGCGGGCCCACATGCCGGCACAGTTCACCACGAACTCCGCCGTGATATCGCCGCGGTCGGTGCGCACGCCGGTGACCTTGCCGTTGGCCTGCTCGATGCCGATGACCTTGGTCTGCTCGAGAATTTGCGCGCCGCCCATGCGGGCGCCCTTGGCGAGCGCCATGGCGACGTCCGCCGGGTTGACCCGGCCGTCGTTTGGAAAATGAAACGCCGCCTGCACGTTGGACACATCCGCCAGCGGCCACATGGCCTTGACCTCGGCGGCGGTGATTTCGTGGCTCTCCACGCCAAAGGAGCGCGCCATGGCGCAACCGCGGCGCATTTCATGCGCCTTCTCCGGCGTCATGGCCAACTGGATGGAACCGCACTGGATAAGCCCGGTGGCCTGCCCGGTTTCGGCTTCAAGCCGGCGATAAAGGTCCTGCGTGTATTTGGCGAGCTTGGTCTGGGCTTCGGTATCTCGCAGCGTGGTTAACAGGCCCGCCGCGTGCCAGGTGGTGCCGCAGGTCAGCTGCTTGCGCTCCAGCAGCACGACGTCGGTCCAGCCCAGCTTGGTCAGGTGATAGGCAATGGAACAGCCAATCACCCCACCGCCGATGATGACGACACGAGCATGGGACGGCAGCGGTTTGGTCATCGGCAACTCCCGGTCAATACCGGCTTTGAAGGTCTGCCAACCATATCCATATCTGAATAATCTGCCTAGCTAATTTTCAAATTCCGATATCTGCGCGCCGCGCTTGACGCCTAGTAGGTGGGCGGGGTCATGGCCCACACCACCACCGTTTTGGCCCGCCCCGGATTGCGGTAGCGATGCGGACGATTGCTGGGGAAGCTGAAGCTGTCCCCGGTATCGAGGTGCAGACTCACGCCATCTATCCAGAGTTCCAGCTTGCCGGCGACGACCAGGCCGGCTTCTTCCCCTTCATGCGCATAGGGGCTCTCGCCACTGGAAGAACCCGGCGCGAACGTGGAATAGAGCAGGCCGATCTGGCGTACCGCCAGCGAATTCAACTGATAGTCGTCGATGCCTTCGGCGAAGCTGATATGGCGGCGTGCGTCACGCCGCACGATGTACTGACTCGCATGATCCAAGGGCACTTCGGGCGTGAAAAACCATGAAATATTGACGCCCAGCGCGCGGCTGATGTCGTGCAGGGTCTTGATGGACGGAGAGACCAGATCGCGCTCGAGCTGACTTAAGTGGCCGACCGAGATCCCCGTAATGGCGGAGACCTCGGCCAGCGTGCGGGTCTGGTGCTGCCGCAGCCCCCGCAGCTTGGCGCCAATCAGGCCAGTGTCTGACGCTTCGGGCGGCGCCCCGGCGGGTGCGGCCCGCCGGGGGGCGGGCGTTTTTTTCCTGACGCTCAAGCGGGATCTCCGGCTACGGGGTGCCCGTCATTATGGCACCCCGGCTTCTTCCCGCATTCGTCGCCCGCGAGCGACTTGCCTTATTCGGCCAAAGCCGGGACCTCGGCCGCTGCGGGCTCCAGGCCCGGCACTTCGGCGTTGGCCTTGGCCCGTGCCCGTGAATCAGCCGCCATGCCGGAGGCCAGGCGCGCGGACAGACGGTCCACGCTGAGCACCAGCAAGAGGCTGTCTTCGGCCGGGTTGTCCGGCGCAATCGCGGCATCGGCCAGCATCGCTCCGCCGCTGACCACCTCCGGTAGCGGGCTGATGCGTGACTCGTCCACTTCCGGGATTTCGCCCAGCGCGTCGACCACGATGCCAAAACGGGTGTGCGGATTTTTCTCGACGACGACCACCGGTTGCGCTTTCCGCTGCGTGAACTCGGTGCCCTTGCGGACCAGCCCCAGCATGGCCCGGATGTCGAACACCGGCATCGGCATTTTTTCGTAGGTCAGGTAGCCAATGCAGTCGACGCCGGCGCCCGGCGCGGCCGTGATGTTGCTGATATCGACCGACTCCAGCACCTGCGTCGCACGCAGGCCAAACCACTTTTGCGCCAGCTGAAAGGTGGCTACTTCCACGGTGTTTGCGCCGTGCCCACGATCGGAGCGAATGCTCGGGCAGGCGATGTCGTCGTCCTGCAGCTGGCGTTCGGTGATCGGGCACAGTTCCTTGCAGACGATGGCGATGACTTCGTTCTGGTACGAGTCGGTATCGCTCTTGTATTCGCGATAGCCGCTGGAGGCGTGCGCACCGACCGCGTAGTAGTGCCCGGACAGCGGGATCACGCCGGTTGTTTCAGTGCCCGGCTCCAGATCAAAGCAGGACTCGGCCAGGGGCAGACGTTCGCCAGGTTTGAAGCGCTCATCGGAGCAGGCGATCACACGGCCATCGCGCGACGCGAAGACGCCGAAACTGCCGGCATCGATGCGGCCGTTGGCGTCTTTGGGCAGCGCGTCGCACAGCATGGCGGAGAACTGGGGCGTCGAGTCGAACACAATGCCAATGCCGCCCACCACGCGCGAACCTTCCGGGTCGCGAATCGCGGCGCCGTAGATGTAGGTGTGACGTCCCGCATAGAAGTGACTGGGCAGAAAATCCGACACCACATAACCCTGCGAATCGCCGATGGCGGGGACGCGGCGGTGCCACTCTTCGCCAACGCTCTGGCCGACCAGGTCGCCCTCCGCTGGATTGGAAACAGCGAGGATCTTGCCACTCACATCAAAGACGATGAGGTTGGTGTAGACCGTGTACAAATTGTTGATGTAGGCCAGCACATTGCCGATGCGTTCGCGGTCGGCCTCGCCCACCTCGCCCCCGGCGAGTAGTTCGCGGAAGCTTGAGGTCAGCGCCCACCAGCGGCAGTCGTTCGCCCGCTCGTAGAGGTTGCGGTCCATGATGTCGATGGCCAGCGACGCCTGAAAGCGGCTGTCTTCCAGCACCGAGGAAACCACGGTTTCGTGCAGGTTGGCGATCGAACGCTGGAACACCGACTGCGTGCGAGCGCCGGTATTGCTGATTTCCCACAGCAGGATTTTGGAAAACCCGGTGTCCCGCGCCTGACCAAAGCGACATTGTCGAACGTTGCCGTTCCACACCGAGCGATTCAGGTCGCGCTGGATGCGCTCGGCCTGCACCGGGATCTGGCGCAGGCTGTCACTGAACAGCTTGGAATGTTCCATGATGCTGTCGAGCGCCTCGCGCGGAATGTCCCGCAAGAAACCGGACGAATCCCGATTAAACGCATGTTGCAGCGGCAACATCACCTGCGCGTGCCACGGCGGGCCGGCGTAGCCCTGATAGCCGGTGCTGCCGCGCGTACAGGCCAGATATTCCTGAGCGGCGAACTTCTGTACCCGGTATTCCTCGTCCAGCACGGGCGACAGGTGCGCGCCCAGCGGGATGTGGTAGACGTCCGAGCTGGCGATTACGCGACCCGTCTGATCCAGCAGGGTGATGACCGACCAGTCGTCCGGCGCTACCAGATTGCCGAAGATCCCGCGCAGTTCGTTATCGAAGCGGAAACACAGGCACAGCACGCCCAGCGGCGTACCGTCGGTATCAACGACTCTGAAAGAGTAGATCAGCGCGGGCGTGGTCTGCGGCAGGAAATCCACCACGTCGAAAGTCTCCACGTAGCCTTCGGCGGTATCCAGCGACGTGCGGTGAAGGCTGTGTTTGGTGTGCGTAATGCCCGGCGCGTCGTTCAAGCGCGCCACGATGCGGCCGGAGACATCGCTGAGCACCACGTCGGAGTAGACCGAATACTTGGCGACATACTCGGCAAAGCGCAGTCGCAGGGCCTCGAGTTGCAGGTCGTCGATGCCGCCGTGCTGGGTGACTTCGCGCAGCGCGGCGCAGATGTCCTCGTCGGTGGCGAGAAAGCCAATGTCGGCGGTGCGCTCGAACAGGTTGCGAACCAGAATGTCGATCGCGACCTGGGCTTTAGAGGTCATTTCCAGCACGCATTTGCGCAAGGTCTCGCTGGCGAGCTGGTTGAGCAGAGAACCGGTGAGTTTGTGGAAGGACTGCCGGGTCCCGTTCATGTCTGTGCCGGTACCGGACAACTGGCCAAGCAGCGTGAGGTTGTCCCAGACGCTTTGCAGGTTGTTGAGTTCCTCGCGGCATTCGTCGACCGCCTGCATGTTGCGCATCATGCCGTCCAGCCCCGACTCGATTTCGCTGTGCTTGTACTTCGCCATAGGTCGCCTCTCTCCTGTTCTACGAGGGTTTACGCTGCAAACCGCTAGCGGCAAAGGCGTGGCGAGACTTTAGTGCAAGATCTTGATTTTTAAGAAAATTTAAACATGAAATGGCACCATGTTCGTGCGCAAGAAAAAAAACACGCACCATCACGGTTAGTTTTTTCAAGCACCCGCCGTCGAGCACTGTGAGCCACGTCACAGAACAACGACTAATGAAGGCATTTTTCGCGCTACAGCCGCGCTTGAAAGTCGCGCTCGCCGCGAGTCGTCCGAGCCGAGCATGGCCAACGCCTTATCAATCGACTCGATTTAGCAATATTTGCCTTTCAACGGTGCGAAAAAATGGCGCCCTGAAGGCGGCTTGTACCAATGCGGGGCTAAAGCTCGCGAAAAGCCTCGCGCGGGCCTGTTTTCACATTGAGCGCGGCGACTGGTCCGCTTATCGCGCGGACAGCAGACATGGCGGGATTGATGCCGTCCGGCGCAGAGGTCGAGGTCATGGCGACAGAAGACGGCATCTCAGCACGTCGTGCGCAGTGACTGCGCTAACCCGGATGCGATTGAGCGGCAGCGACGCTGCCCGTCTCCCGTCGTTGGTTCAGCGCAGCCCGCCCAATACGCATGCCCTACCACCTCCGATATTCGCGCCAGGAGATTTCGCTGGCCGGGTCGCCGCTGCCGGTGGTGAGCTTATTGGCTTCTAGTTCGCCGCGTGAGTCCTGGGTGACGACGGTCACCCGGCCCTCGATGGTCTGCTCGCCCAGATGGATGCTCGCGCCGGAAGCGTAGCC
>JALRCR010000233.1 GCA_023257255.1 Gammaproteobacteria bacterium
GAAACGTCAGCGCCTGCGAGAACACATCCGGAAACGGGGCGGCTAGGCGCCACCACCTCAAACCAGGGCACCACACCCTCCTGCGGCGCGATCGACGCCGGCACCGCCGGCAGATGCGCTGCCAGACAATCCGCCACCAGCGCCGGCCGATTGGTCTTCTCGCTTAAGTGCGCCGCCACCACACATTGCAGCCGCGACTTGTCCAGCCGTGCCAGCAGGTCCAGCGACTGCACATTGCTGAGATGACCATAGGCGCTGCTGATCCGGCGCTTCAGCGAGCTGGGATACACGCTGCCTTCAAGCAGTGCGGGGTCGTGGTTGAACTCCAGCACCAGCGCATCACAGCCCGCATAGGCGGCAACCACATGCGGGGTGATGCTGCCCAGGTCGGTCAGCAGGCCAAGGCGGGCGCCTTCATGCGCAAAAACAAACTGCGCGGGCTCGCGGGCATCGTGCGGCACGGCGACCGGCAGGATATCGAGGTCGCCAATCGCAAACCCGGTGTGGGGAGAGAACTCGACCTCACGCGCCGCAGCGCTGTGGCGCTCAAGCGCCGCCAGCCGGGTGCCGCGCGTCCAGTGAATGGTCAGGTCGTACTTGCGGGAGAGGGGGAGCACGCCGCCCAGATGGTCGTCGTGTTCGTGGGTGACCAGAATGGCGTCGAGCGCGGCGAGGTCAAACTCGAGTGCCGCCGCGCGGGCTTCCAGCGCCTTGACCGAGTATCCGCTGTCGACCAGCACCGTGGTCTGGCCGGTCGACACCAGCAGCGCGTTGCCCGCGCTGCCGCTGCCCAGAACCGCACAGCGCACGGGCTTCCTCAGCCTTCGGCCCGCGCCTCCAGGCCGCGCTTCAGGTCATCCAGAATCTTCCGGGCAATTTCGCCGGTTTCCCAACGGCCCTCGCGGTCCAGCACCACCGCTTCGGTGTGGCTGCCAACTTCCGTCAGGTTGATCTGCAGGCGATGGTCCTCGTCGCCGCCCCAGAACTTCATCTTCGACAGCCAGCCGCGCTTTTTCACCCCGCCCTTCTCGGGCGAAACCCTGAGGTAGTAGGTGCCCTTGCTGCGGTCGGATTCATCCACCGCATAGCCCGCGCGTTCCAGCGCCACGCCGGTGTCGCTCCAGCAGTCCTCAAGCCGACGGTTGATCGACAGGTAGATTTTCTCGCCGCCGGCGCTGACGATTGAGGCCAGTCCGGCGCCCGCCGCAGTCGCCGCAGCGCCCGCGCCATAGGCTTCGTCGGCCGTGAGTTGCGACGCCGCTGGCGGCTCGACGGTGCCGCCGGCGCTGGCGACGGGCGCGCGGGCGCCGACCAGGAAGGCCTGCAGGCGACTGACCAGTTCGCGTTCCTGCGCCGGATCGCGGTCCTGCGACTGCCACACCATCTGGTCGCCCTTCTTGACCAGTCCCTCGACCCGCTGCGAGACGTACAGCACGGTCGTGCCGGTTTCCTGCCCGGGCTCGGCGAAAATCTTGAACTTCTGGCGGGTCAAGGCTTCCGCGTCTTCATCCCACACGGTTTCGATGACGCCCAGTTCTTCGTCATCGAGCTCGAGCTTGTAGTTGGCACTGCTCATGAACTTCTGCAGCTGCGGCCACACCTGCTTGGGTGCGCCTTCCACCGCCAGAATGTGCTCGTTATCCAGCACCTTGATGGCGTCATTGGCCGAGCGTTCGAGTTCGCGCTGCTGTTTGCGCTTGGCGACACGCTCCTGATAAGAGGAGTAGGTCGCGCTATCGCCGCCGTCCGGAATGGCCATCCGGTCCTTGATGGCATCGGTGGTCAGGTCGGGAGGGACTTCCAGATCGGGCATGCTCCGGCTCTTGCGATACTCGGTGCGGGTATCGGGAAGAACCTTGTCGAGCTTGGGCATGATCTTGGAGCAACCTGCCAGCGCCACGAGAGCGGCCAGCAGCAGAAGTTTGTGCGTCATAAGCGGTTCGGACCTCACGGCGAAAGGCGTTCGGCGGGTAATTGCGTAACGGAGAGGACTGACTGTGCCGGCTCTGGTTCCCTGCACGGTCATCAAATATGGATCTTGATCCCGGCCGCCTGCAGGGCAGCCCGGACCTTGGGCTCGGCAGCTGCCGACAGCCAGGTCAAAGGCAGGCGGATGCCCGCGTCAATCAGGCCCATGGCGTGCACGCCCCATTTGACCGGGATGGGATTGGACTCGCAAAAGAGGTCGCGGTGCAGCGCCGCCAAGGGGGCATCCAGCGCAGCGGCACGCGCGGCGTCGCCGGCGGCAGCCGCGGCACACATCTCGTGCATGGCGCGCGGCGCCACATTGGCCGTGACCGAAATTACCCCGTGGCCGCCGGCCAGGATGAACTCCCGTGCGGTGGCGTCATCGCCGCTCAACAGCACAAAGTTGTCCACGCAGTGTTCGCGCAGGGCAGCCACCCGGGCGACTTCGCCGGTCGCTTCCTTGACCCCGATGATATTGGGCACCCGCGACAGGCGGGCAATGGTCGCCGGCTGCATATCGCAGGCGGTGCGGCCGGGCACGTTGTACAGAATCTGCGGAATGGCCACCGCCTCGGCGACCGCCTTGAAATGCAGGAACAGGCCTTCTTGCGTTGGCTTGTTGTAATAAGGCGTGACCAGCAAGCAGGCGTCGGCGCCCACTTCCTTCGCGTGGCGGGTGAGTTCGATGGCTTCGGTCGTGGAATTGGCGCCGGTGCCGGCGATAACCGGAACCCGACCGCGGACGATCTCGACGGTGCGCCGGATGGCTTCGCAGTGCTCAGCCTCGTTCAGAGTGGCCGATTCCCCGGTGGTGCCGACCGCGACAATGCCGTCGGTGCCCTCCGCGATGTGGAATTCGATCAGGTTCGCCAGTTGGTCCCAGGCCAGCGGGGCGTCGGCTGCAACTCCACCCCGCATCGGGGTGACGATCGCAACGATGCTGCCGTGAAATTCGCTCATGCCGGACCCTTCCAAAACGGTCGTGCATGGTAGCTTCACCCCCGCATCTACATCAAGCCAATGAGCCGGCTGGCAATTTAGGCCTTGATCGACGCAGCTTGCGGCGCCTTGCAGTGAACATGCACAATGCGGGCGTCCATGAGATCAAGCAGCCGGCCCTCCTCCGAACCCATGCAGAACCACATCGCGGTCGCCGTGATGGGTGCCAACCGGCATGGGCTGCTGGAAGCCTTCGCCAAAGCCGTGAAGGACTGCGGCTGCAGCATCGGCGACAGCCGCATGACGGTCCTCGGCGACCGCTTCACCCTGATGCTCATGCTCTCCGGCAGCTGGGACGCCATCGCCAAAATCGAAAGCATGTTGCCGCGGCTCGAGAACCAGCTGCAGGTCAAGGCGCTCGCCCAGCGCACCGAACCCCGCCGCCGTCAGGGCGACCTTATGCCCTACGCGATCGAAGTGGTGTCGGTCGACCATCCGGGCATCGTCCACGAAATCACCCAGTTCTTTGCCCAGCGCGACATTGGCGTAGAAGACATGTACTCCGGCAGCTATGCCGCCGCGCACACCGCAACCCCGATGTTCTCGCTGCACATGACCATCAGCGTGCCGACCAACCTCTCGATTGCGGGCCTACGCGGGGAATTCATGGACTTCTGCGACCATCTGAACCTTGACGCCATCATGGAGCCGGTCAAGTAAGCGTCCGCCACACCGTGCTCTCCTAAGTCCTGACCGCGCTGGAGCAAACCGATGTCTGGTCCCGGGAAAAAGCACAAGAAGAAGGCCGCGCAGCGACTTTTCGTACTCGACACCAACGTGCTCCTGCACGACCCCTCCTGCCTGTTCCGCTTCGCGGAACACGACCTGTTCATTCCGATGATGGTGCTGGAGGAACTCGACGCCGCCAAGAAAGGCGTCTCCGAAGTGGCCCGCAATGCCCGTCAGGTCAGCCGCACGCTTGACGATCTCATCGGCCCGGCGGACCGCGAGGCGATCGAAGCCGGTCTCGCCCTGCCCTCCCCGATCAACACCACCGGCGCCCACCCCGCCAGCGGCAAGCTCTTTCTGCAAACCAGCCCGCTGACCAACGCGATGCCTGCCGGCCTGCCCGGCAACACCCCGGACAACAGCATCCTCGGCACCGCGCTCGCCCTGCGCGCCGCGCAGCCGAAGCGGGACGTCACGCTGGTGTCCAAAGACATCAACCTGCGCATCAAGGCGCGGGTGGTCGGCGTTACGGCAGAGGACTACTACAACGACAAGGTGCTGGACGACATCAATCTGCTCTACACCGGCACCCGCGAACTGCCGCCCGGCTTCTGGGCCGCGCAGGGCAAGGGGCTGGAATGCTGGCAGGCCGACGCCCGCACCTGGTACGCGGTGCCCGCCGCCAGCTACGAACATTTCTATCCCAACGAATTCGTCTACGGCCCGACCGACACCGATCTGGAGCTGATTGCCCGCCGGGTGGAGCGCGAGCGGGTGGTGTTTGAACGGGCCCGCGACTTCCGCAACCCGCGCAACGCCGTGTGGGGCATGGTGGCGCGCAACCGCGAGCAGAGTTTCGCGCTCAACCTGCTGATGGATCCGGACATCGACTTCGTGAGCCTGCTGGGCGCGGCCGGTACCGGCAAAACCCTGCTCGCGCTGGCGGCAGGCCTCGCCCAGTCGCTGGACGACAAGCGGTATCGCGAAATCATCGTCACCCGCGAAACCGTGCCGCTGGGCGAAGACATCGGCTTCCTGCCGGGCACCGAAGAAGAAAAGATGACGCCCTGGATGGGCGCGCTGATGGACAATCTGGAAGCCTTGGCGGAAACGCAGGAAGGCGGCGAGTGGGGCCGCGCGGCCACCGCCGACCTGCTCGCGAAGCGGGTGAAGGTGCGTTCTATGAACTTCATGCGCGGCCGCACCTTCTTCAACCGCTATATCGTGATCGACGAGGCGCAGAACCTGACCGCCAAGCAAATGCGCACGCTCATCACGCGCGCCGGGCCGGGGTCAAAAATTGTCTGCTGCGGGAATATTGCCCAGATCGACACGCCATATTTAAGCGAAACCACCTCCGGACTCACCTACATCGTTGACCGCTTCAAACATTGGGAGCACGCAGGACACA
>JALRCR010000234.1 GCA_023257255.1 Gammaproteobacteria bacterium
AGACGTTCACGTCAGACCGCCCCATGGCCCCGTCCACCTTTGTGGCGCCGCGAGGCAAAGTCAAGGACAAGTGATTTTTCCTGCCGAGCGCTCTGCACGCCCGGCCCGCCCTGCATGACCCCGATCCATGAAGACGAGCACCTGCTGGTGCTTGCAAAACCCAGCGGTTTGCTCTCTGTGCCCGGCCGCGGCCCGGACAAGCAAGACTGCCTGTCCAAGCGCGTGCAAGACGTCTACCCCGAAGCCCTGATCGTGCACCGGCTCGTTGCCGAAGTCGCGATAGGCCCGGCTTTGGCTGCGCTGGAGCAGGTTGATAGGGTCGACCGGCACGTATTTCATCGCGTATTCGTTGCGCCCGGCGACGCCGTTGTTTACCACGAAATCCACTTCCTCGAGGCGGGACGGCGGTTCCCGCAGCGGCCCGGCCGGGAGCAGTCGTCGGTTGCCCAGCCGCCGCGCGCCGTCAATGACCGCAATTTCCAGCGCTCGCCCCAGCGCGTAGTGCTGCAGGCCGTCGTCGCTGATCACGATATTGCAGTCGGTATGTTCGAGCAGCGCACGCACCGCGGCGCTGCGATCCGGGCCCACGGCCACGGGCCGCCGGGTGCGCCGTGCGATCAGCACGGCCTCCTCGCCCACCGTGTCGGGATCGCTGTCCGGACGCACCTGTTGCGGCCAGCGCGTGGCCCGTCCGCCATAGCCGCGGGTCACGATCCCCGGCCGCAAGCCGAGCGCCGAGAGATAACCCGCCAGCCAGATCACGAGCGGCGTTTTGCCGCTGCCGCCCACGGTGAGATTGCCGACCACGATCACCGGCACCGGGGCGTGATAGGTCGCGAAAAGGCCCGAGTTATAGGCTTTGCGTCGCAGACTGGTAACCAGCTGAAAGATCCAGGCCAGCGGCAGCAGGAGCACGGACAACGGATTGCGTCCGTACCAGAGTTCGTCCAGCCAGCGTCCTTCCCGGCGCTGCCGCTGGCGACGGCGACGGCGCACGTTCACCGGCGGCTCACTCGGCGGCGCGCGCGGTGGTGGGAAAGGAGACGCGGGTCAGCCCCACCTTGCTCGCCGCATCCATGACGTCGACGACCCGCTGAAAGCCGGTCTCGCGGTCGGCGCTAATGACCACCGTGGGCGACTCGCGGCCGGCCGCCGCTTCGCGCAAAGCCTGCTCGAGCGTCGTCAGGCTGGTATTCACCAGCGCCTTGCCGTTGATGTAGTACTGCTGCTGGCGGTCGATCGAGACCTCGATCACCGCCGGGTCCCGTGCGCTCGCCGTCGGCGAGGCAACCGGCAGGCTGAGCTTCAGCTGCGAGTGTTCGACGAAACGCGTGGAGACCATGAAAAAAATCAGCAGCAAGAGCACCACGTCGATCAGCGAAGTGACGTTGATGTCGATGTCTTCCGGCTTGCGGCTGCTGAATTTCACGATGCCGTGCGCCCCGCTTCGCGCTCGCCGTGCAGCACTTCTACCAGCTTCAGCGACTCCTGCTCCATGCCGATCACGAGGCTCTCCACGTGGCCACGCAGGTGGCGGTAGAAATAAAGCGATGGAATGGCGACCACCAGTCCGGCGGCGGTGCTGATCAGCGCCTGCCCGATGCCGCCCGCGAGCTGCGCCGGATCGCCCGCGCCGCCGGTCTGCAAGGCGCCAAACATCTGAATCATGCCGAACACGGTGCCCAGCAGCCCCATCAGCGGCGAAATCGCGGCGATAGTGCCCAGGGTGTTCAGGTAGCGTTCCAGCTCGTGCACCGTCAGGCGCCCGGCCTCTTCGATGCTTTCCTTGATGATTTGCCGGTCGTGGCGCCGGTTGATGAGGCCCGCCGCCAGCACCCTGCCGAGCGGGGAACCGGCGCGCAGGCGCTCCAGTTGTTCGTCGTTAAACGTGCCCTTGCGCAGCGACTGCCAGAGTTCGGCCACCAGTTGATCGGGCAGCACGCGCTTGCGCTGCAGTGACCAGAATCTTTCGATAACGATCGCGGTCGCCATCACGGAAGCCAACAGGATGGGCCACATGACCCAGCCACCCGCCTTGATTAGTTCAAACACGCCCCTGACAGCTCCCGGTTCGGGCAGCGCCTGCACGGCGCCGCAGCCTGCGGGACGTTACCAAAGCGATCCGGCGCAGGGAAGCCGGCTCATCTGCCCGTTTGATGCCAGTAGCGTTTGGCCTGCGCGCGATAGGCATCGACCGTCAGGCCGGGCGGACCCAGCTGCAGGCGGATCGCCCCGGACTCGCGGGTGTCGACGATTGTGATCCCACGCTGCGCGTAGCGCGCCAACACCGCCGGCGCCGGCTGCCCGAAGCGATTGCGATAGCCAACGGACAGCAGCGCGACCCGTGGTCGCACCGCATCCAGAAAGGCCGCCGAGGACGAAGACAGGCTGCCGTGATGCGGCACCAGCAAGATATCGGCACGCAGGGCATCCGCTCGTCGCAGCAGTTGTGCCTCGGCGGCCTGCTCGATGTCGGCCGTGAGCAGCAGACGCTGTGCCCCGGCGCCGATCCGCAGCACGCAGGAGGCGTCGTTTTCGCTGCTGCCCGGCGGCGCGCGCGAAGGCGGATGCAGGATTTCGAAGTCGACCCCGTCCCACGTCCAGCGCTGACCCGCTGCACAGCGTTCAACCGGTCCGTCCCAGCGATGTTGCGGGCTTAGCATCAGGGACGTCACGGGCATGTCGCGCAGGATGGTCCCGAGCCCCCCGGCGTGGTCTGCGTCGGCGTGGCTGACGATCAGGCGATCAATCCGGTGATGACCGCGATGACGCAACCAGGGCAGCACGACGTCTTCCCCCGCGTCGCGACCGCCGTAGGTCTTTGGCCCGGCATCAAACAGCAGCAGATGGCGTTGCGTCTCAACGGCCACCGCCAGCCCCTGTCCCACATCGAGCACGGTCACCGCAACGCTGCCCGCCGGCGGACGCGGCAAAGGCCAGACGCCGCCAATCCCAAGCAGGCATAGCGCAAACCACCAGCGCCGGCGACCCAGCGGCAGCAACAGCGCGCCCAGCCCGAGGCCCCCCAGCAAGGCCTCGGGCACCGACGGCACGCGGTCGACACCAAGCGGCGGCGCGGAGTCAGCCAGCCAGCGCAAGCCGGCCCACACCAGCAGCCATAGCTCGCCGGCGCCTTGCCAGCAGGCCTCGGCCGCCGTTGGCCACCAGGGCGAGAGCGCGATGCCGGTCAGCACCATCGGCACCACGCCCCAGGTCACCAGCGGTACGAGAAGCGCGTTGGCCAGCGGCGACGTCCAGGCCACCAGCGGACTGACGGTTGCGAGCAGCGGCGCGAGCAATACCGCCAGCCACAGATGCGCGCCTAGCCAGCCCGCCAGCGCGCCGGTCTGCCGATGCACCGCCCCGACCATGACCAGCACCGCGAGAGCCCCGAAGCTGAGCCAGAAACTGCTGCTCAGACTGGCCAGCGGATCCATCGCCAGCACCAGCGCCAAGGCAAGCAGCAGTCCGTCGCCATCCAGCAGCCGATGTCCGCGCCAGCGGCGCACCGCCATGCAGGCCAGCATGAGGACCGAGCGCTGGGTGGGCACCGTCCAGCCGGCGAGCACGGCATAGCCGGTCGCCGCGATGAGACCGCTCACCAAGCCGAGGCGCGGTGCGGCCTGATGGCAGCCCGGCACCAGCCCCAGCCCGCGCCGGACCAGCACCCACATCGCCAGCGCCACCATCGAGACGTGCAGCCCGGAGATCGACACCATGTGGGTGGTGCCGGTCGCCCGCAGCACCGCCCACTGGCGGTCGTTCAGACGCGCCTGCTCCCCCACCGCCAAGGCCGACAAAATGCCGGCCACCTCCGCGCCCGGCACGGCGGCGGTAATCCGGGCGGCGAGCGTCGCCCGGGCCGCATCAGTGGCGCCCGCGAGCCCGCCGGGTCCGCAATGATTGGCCGGGTGCGCAATGACCTGTCCCTGGGCATCGATGCCGGCGGCAAACAGCCAGCGCTCATAGTCGAAACCACCGGGATTAAGCGCCCCACGCGGACGCCGCAAGCGAACATACAGCGTGCAATATTGACCGGGGGCCGGCGTGATAGCGGCGTCCTGCGCCGACAGCGACAGCCGTCGCAGGGCGTTGGGTGCGGGGCGTCGGTCCTGCCGGACGGCTGCGACCCGCAGTTCAAAACGCAGCCGCGGGGGATCGCTGCGGGTTAACCCGACGATACGTCCCTCGACCTGCAGCGCTTCATCCTCAAGCCTCAAGGGCAACTGCGCCGCGAGCCCGACCTGGCCCTGCCACACCGCCCAGCTGAGACCAATCAGACCGGCCGCAACGGCGGGGCAGGCGCGACGACAGGCCCACAGCGCCACAAGCAGCGGCAGGCACAACCAGCCCGGCGCGGGCAAGGCCGGCCAGAGTTGGACCAGCAGCACGCCGGTCACGAAGGCAGCAAGCAAGCGGCGCATGGTTCATCCTTGAACGCGGCCATGAAGACGATAAGCACGGCGCGATTCCTGCGCCCCGGCTTCGCTGGCTATGATACCCATCCACCCGCCGCCTGAAAGGACGGACCGGAGCCGTGCAAACGCGGCGCCGGCCCACAGCACTGCATGAGCCTACGTCGTCATCTGGAGAGGCGCCTGCCGCAACGCGAAGCGCTCAGCAACAGCCGCTGGCTGCGCCGCTTCGCGCACCTGCTGCATGAGCCGAGGCTGTGGCATTTCGGCAGGCGCAGCGTGGCGCGCTCGGCCGGCTATGGGTTTGCGCTGGCGTTCTTCCCCATTCCCATCCACATGCTGTTGGTGTTTCCGCTGGCATGGTTCCGGCGCCTCAACCTGCCGGTGGTGGTGGGCGCGCTGTGGATTACCAACCCGGTGACCTGGGTGCCCTTTTTTTACTTCGCCTACCGGGTGGGTTTGCTGCTGACCGGCGAGGCCGCGCAGCCGGCCGACGCGCTGCCGCTGGCGGCCGACTGGGCGAGTATCCGGGCCGTGCTCGACCAGATCTGGTTACCGCTGTGTCTGGGGTCGCTGATTTGTGGCGTGGTGGCCGGCGTGCTGGGGTATGCGGTGATCG
>JALRCR010000235.1 GCA_023257255.1 Gammaproteobacteria bacterium
ACCATGATGAATAACGCCCGCCATGCGGTAGGCCTGGAGGGCGTGTCGCTGGCCGAACGGGCCTACCAGAAGGCGCTTTCTTTCGCGCGTGAACGGGTGCAGGGCAAGCCCGGTGGTTACACCGGACAGGCCGTGCCGACCATCGTCGAACACCCCGACGTCAAGCGCATGCTGCTGACCATGAAAGCGTCGACCGAGGCCATGCGCGCGCTGGCCTATGTGTGCAGCGTGGCCTACGACCGGGGCGAACTGGAAAGCGATGCCAACACCGCGGCCTGGTTCCGCCGGCGCGGCGATTTGCTGACGCCCATCGTCAAGGGTTGGTGCACGGAGACCGGGCTCGAAATCGCCTCGATTGGCGTGCAGGTGCACGGCGGCATGGGCTTCATCGAAGAAACCGGCGCCGCGCAATACCTGCGTGACGCGCGGATCACCACCATCTATGAAGGCACGACCGGCGTGCAGGCGGGCGATCTGGTCGGGCGCAAGACGCTGCGCGACGGCGGGCAGGGCGCGCGCGAACTGCTGGACGAAATCGACGCCGACAACGCCGCGCTGGCGGCGCTGAGCGACCCGCGGGCGCTCGCCATCGCCACCGAACTTGCGGCCGCGACCGGCGCGCTCCGTCGGACCTTGGCCTGGTTGCTGGCCAGCGGCGGCGAAGACCCGCGCTTGCCGCTGGCCGGCTCGGCGCACTACCTGAAGCTGTGGGGCATCGTCACCGGCGGCTGGCAGCTGGCGCGGGCCGCCCGGCTGTGTCTGGAAGACCACAGCATTGATGCCGCCTTTGCGACCACCAAGCTCGCCACGGCGCAGTTTTTCGCGCTGCAGATCCTGCCTGAGGCGACGGCACTGGAGCGCAAGATCGTCGCCGGTTCGGCCAGCGTGGTTGGCTTCGACAGCCTCGCGCTGTAAACCCCGGCGGCCGAGGGGCGCGGCTCGCCTCGGCCGCGACCTATCTGCTATGGTGCGGCGGCTTTTCCCCGTGGAGGTCCTATGGCCGCGCCTTATATCCGCCAGCTGGACGAGCAGATTTCACGCTTCCTGCTCGCCCGTTGCCACAACATCGCCGATCTCCGCCGGCTCGCACGGTGGCGGGTGCCGGCGCCGATGTTTCACTACATGGACGGCGCCGCTGACGACGAAGTCACGATGGGCCGCAACCAGTCGGCCTTCGACGATCTGGAGCTCTTGCCGCGCAACCTGATCGATATCTCGAAAATCGATACCTCCACCACCGTGCTCGGCCAGCGCATCGAGTTTCCGCTGGTGCTAGCGCCGACCGGCATGTCGCGGCTGTTTCACTGGGAAGGCGAGCTTGCGGTGGCCCGTGCGGCGGCCCGCGCCGGCACCATCTATTCGCTCTCCACCGTGGGCACGCACTCGGTAGAAGAAGTGGCGGCGGTCAACCCAGGCCCCAAGTGGTTCCAGATTTATGTCTTCAAGGACCGCGGGCTGGTCACCGAATTCATCGACCGTTGCCGCGCCCAGCAGTACCACGCGCTGTGCCTGACCATCGACCTGCCGCTGACCGGCAATCGCGAACGCGATCTGCGCACCGGCATGACGGTGCCGCCCAAGCTGTCGGTCAAGAGCTGGCTCGACTTTGCGCTGCGCCCGCTGTGGTCGTTTGCGCACATCACCTCCGATCCCTTCACGCTGGCCAATGTCGCGCACCGCGTGCCGGCCGCGCGGCCGGGCGACGTCAACACCCTGCAGGCCTACATCGGCGAGCAGTTCGATCGCACGGTCACCTGGGACGACGCCGCGCTGATGGTCCAGCAGTGGAACGGGCCGTTCGCGGTGAAGGGCATCCTGACCGTGGATGATGCCAAACGCGCGGTCGACATCGGCGCGACCTGCATCATTGTTTCCAACCACGGCGGACGGCAGCTTGACCACGTCCCGGCGCCGATCGACGTGCTGCCGGAAATTGTGGCGGCGGTCGGCGACCGCGCCGAAGTCATCCTCGACGGCGGCGTGCGCCGTGGCACCGACGTGCTGAAGGCCATCGCACTGGGCGCCAAAGCCTGCATGACCGGGCGCTGCTACCTGTTTGGTCTGGGCGCCGGCGGCGAGCCGGGCGTCGACCGCGCCTTGCACCTGCTTAAATCTGAAATCAACCGCGACATGGCGCTGCTGGGCACGCGCAATGTCGGCGAAATAGGGCCGCAGCATGTCCGCTATCGACGCCGAGTTCGAGACTGATATTCCCACCCTGCGACGCGTGCTCGCGGAGTCGAAGACCATCGCCGTGGTCGGCCTTTCCGCGCACTGGCACCGTCCCAGCAATTTCGCCGCGAAGTACATGCAGGAGCACGGCTACCGGGTGATCCCGGTCAACCCGGCCTATCAGGAAGTGCTGGGCGAAAAGTGCTACCCCAGCCTGCGCGACATTCCGGAACCGGTCGACATCGTGGACTGCTTCCGCGCGAGCCACGAGATTCCGGCGATTGCCGCCGACGCGATTGCCATCAAAGCGCGCGTGCTGTGGATGCAAATCGGCGTGATCAACATGGAAGCTGCGCACGCCGCGCGCGCTGCCGGGCTCGATGTGGTGATCGACCGCTGCGTGAAAATCGAACATGCACGGCTCTTCGGCGGGCTTAACTTCGTCGGCGTAAACACCAAAGTGATTTCCTCGCGACGCCCGCGTCACGTCGCCAACTGAGAACTGCCATGGCCGACCGTCAATTTGGTTTCGAAACCCTTTGCCTGCACGCAGGCCAAATCCCCGACGCCGCCACCGGCTCGCGCGTGGGGCCGATTTATCAGACCACGTCCTACGTATTTGACAGCGCGGATCACGCGGCAAGTCTTTTTAACCTGCAGACGTTCGGGAACGTGTACAGCCGACTGTCGAACCCGACCAATGCGGTATTTGAAGAACGCATGGCGGCGCTGGAAGGCGGGCGCGCCGGGCTGGCCGTCGCCTCCGGCATGTCGGCGCAGATGGTCACGCTGCTGACGCTGCTGGAGGCGGGCGACCATCTGGTGTCGTCCAAAACCCTCTACGGCGGCACCTATTCGCAGTTCGATGTGAACTTCCGGCGCATGGGCATCGAGACCAGCTTTGTCGACATCGACGATATGGACGCCATCGCCGCGGCCATCGGGCCGAAGACCAAGGCGGTCTACGCCGAGACGGTGGGCAATCCACAGGTCAACGTGCTCGACATCGAAGCCGTTTCCGCAGTGACCCGCGCGGCCGGCGTGCCGCTGGTGGTCGACAACACTTTCCCCACGCCCTACCTCTGCCGGCCCTTTGAATGGGGCGCCGATCTGGTGGTGCATTCGGCGACCAAGTTCATCGGCGGGCACGGCACCTCGATTGGCGGCGTGCTGGTCGAATCCGGCAAATTTCCGTGGGACAACGGGCGCTTCCCCGGCATGATCGAACCCTCCCGCGGCTATCACGGGGTGAAGTTCTACGAGACCTTCGGCGACTTCGGTTTCACGATGAAGGTCCGCATGGAAGCGCTGCGCACGCTGGGGCCGGCGCTCAGCCCGTTCAACGCCTTCCTGCTGCTGCAGGGCCTGGAAACCTTGCCGCTGCGCATGGACCGCCACGTGGCCAACGCAGCGCGGGTCGCGACCTTTCTCAGCGAACACCCGCAGGTGAGCTGGGTGCGCTACCCGAGCCTCAAGGGCGACCGCTACTACGACCGGGCGCAGAAATATCTGCCCAAGGGCGCGAGCGCGGTGATGTCCTTCGGCATCAAGGGCGGGCAGGCGGCGGGCGTGAAGTTCATCGAGAACGTGCAGTTCCTGAGTCATCTCGCCAACGTCGGCGACGCCAAGACGCTGGTGATTCATCCGGCGTCGACCACCCACCGGCAGTTGTCGGAAGAGCAGCAGATTGCCGCTGGCGTCGGCCCCGACATGATCCGGATTTCCGTTGGCCTTGAAACCTGCGAGGACATTCTGTGGGACCTCGATCAGGCGCTGGCCAAGTCCCGTCTTTGAGCAAGCGCGGCCGGCGCCGCGACGGAGTGCTTTCGCATGACTGATATCGTCCAGCAACTGCGTGAAATTCTTGGCCCGAACGGCGTGCTGACCGGTGAGGATGTCAGCAACCGCATGATCCACGTCTGGCGGCAGGAGCCGATCGTCGCCAAGTGCATTGCGCGCCCGGCATCGACCGAAGAAGTGGCGGCGGTGCTGCGCCTGTGCAACGAGCACGCGCAGGTGGTGGTGCCGCACGGCGGCCTCACCGGCCTCGTGCAAGGCTGCAACGGCGGCACGGCAGACGTGGTGCTGTCGCTGGAACGCATGAACCGCATCGAGGAAGTCGACCCAGTGGGCCGCACGATGACCGTGCAGGCCGGCGTCCCGCTGGAACGCCTGCAGCAGGAAGCGGAGAAGGTGGGGCTGATGTTCCCGCTCGATCTGGGCGCGCGTGGCAGCTGTCAGATTGGCGGCAACGTCTCGACCAACGCGGGCGGCAACCGCGTGATCCGCTTCGGCATGACGCGCGATAACGTGCTGGGTCTGGAAGCGGTGCTGGCCGACGGCACGGTCATCACCTCGCTCAACAAGATGATCAAGAACAACGCGGGCTATGACCTCAAGCACCTTTTCATCGGCACCGAGGGCACGCTCGGCATCGTGACTCGGGTCGTGATCCGCCTGCGCGAAATGGCCTTGGGCCAGCAAACGGCGTTCGCCGCATTCGATAATTTTGAGCAGGTGTCGGGTTTTCTGCGCTTCATCGACCGCGCGATGGGCGGTGGCCTGTGCTCATTCGAGGTGATGTGGCGCGATTTCTACGAGCTTGTCACGACCGCCCCCTCGACAAATGCGCGTCCGGTGCCGATCGAGCATACGCATTTCGTTATCTGCGAAGCCCTGGGAACTGGACATGAAAACGATGCCGAACGTTTCGAGACCGCGATGGGAGAGGCCCTCGAGGCAGGCCTGGTGGTCGACGCGGCGGTGGCCAAATCCGAACAGGAGCGCCGCGCGATGTGGCGCATACGCGATTCCGTAGATCAGTTCTTTCGCT
>JALRCR010000236.1 GCA_023257255.1 Gammaproteobacteria bacterium
TCCATCGGCCGTCACCGCCTCAGCGCGCTGGGGTGTGGGCACTGCGCAAAGCGGCTACGACTTCACGATCGCGTCCCAGCCGATTAACTTCAACGTGCCGCCCTCGCCGTCGCCCGTGCAGCAGATTGGCGAGTTCACGCACCTCAATTTCCCGATTTCCTCGGGCACCAGCATTACCGGCATCAAGCTGCGACTGTCGGCCGACATCGCGGTGAACGGCAGCCCGATGGGCAGCCGGATGTTCGACTATGGCTTCGACCATTGGGAGACCGGCAATGCAGACAGCCCCTGCGCCGACGGCGGTACGGTGGGCGTGGGCGTGGATGTGAACGGCTGCGCCGACCGCGTGACCGCGAACTGGCTGTCGACTTCGGACGACTTTGTGGTGGGCAGCGACATCTACACCGTGAACGTCACCGGCTTCTCGCTGGATCCGTCCGGCAGCGACCCCTTCACCTCCTTCTGGACCGCCGAGAACGAGCACAACCACGCCTACCTGCTGGCTAACGTGGCCTTGCGTCGCGACGTCGAGCCGATTCCGGAACCGGGCACCCTGGGGCTGCTGGGTCTGGGCTTGCTCGGCTTTGCGCGGCGCCAGTTCAGCCAGCGGGGCAAGCGGTCTGCAGCGTAGCCTTAGCGCGACCGGCCCAGCGCGCCGGCGGCGGGCCCGAGGCCCGGCGCCGGTGGCGCGATCAGGGCTGACGCGAGGCGCGCAGCATCAGGTACACGCCGAGCGTGGCCGACAGCAGCGAACCCAGCAGCACCCCGATTCGCAGTTGGCGGTGGTAGTCGGCATCCAGCGTCTCGAAGGCCAGGCTGCCGATGAAAAGGCTCATCGTGAAGCCGATGCCGCACAGCACGCAGACCGCCAGGAACTGCGCGCGCGAACTACCGGCCGGCAGGCTGGCGCCGGTCAGGCGCATCACCAGCTGAGCACCGCCGAACACGCCCACCGCCTTGCCCACCACGAGCCCAAGCACGATGCCCAGCGGCACGCTGCCAAACAGCGTTGAGACGCCGACCCCGGCCAGCGATACGCCGGCGTTTACAAAGGCGAAACCGGGGAGGATGAGAAAAGTCACCCAGGGTTTCAGCAGATGCTCGGCCTCGTGCACCGGCGAGCTGCCATCCGGCCGACGCATGGGCACGGCGAGCGCCGCCACCACCCCGGCCAGCGTGGCGTGAATGCCGGACTTCAGCATGAATAGCCACACCACCGCGCCGACCAGCGCGTAGGGCAGCACCTTCACCACGCCCAGCCGGTTGATGCTCGCCAGCACCGCGGTGCCCAGCGCCGCCGCCCACAGCATGATCGGTGACAGCTGATGGCCGTAGAACACGGCAATGACCACGATTGCGCCGAGGTCGTCGATCACCGCCACGGCAGTCAAAAACACTTTCAGGGACAAGGGCACGCGCGTGCCCATGAGCTGCAGCACCCCCAGCGAGAAGGCGATGTCGGTTGCGGTGGGAATCGCCCAGCCGTGCAGGGCCGGCGGATTGCCCAGATTGATCAGCGTGTAAATGAGCGCCGGGACCAGCATGCCACCCAGCGCGGCACCGGCCGGCACCAGCGCCTGACGCACCGAGGCCAGTTGCCCTTCCAGCACTTCCGCCTTGATTTCCAGCCCGACCAGAAAAAAGAACAGGGCCATCCAGAGTTCGTTGACCCACACCACCAGCGGCTTGGACAGCACCAGCCAGTCGGCGCCGATGCGGATTTCGCCCGGCAGGTTGACGAAGGCCTCGTAGGCCCCGGACAGCGGCGAATTGCTGACGAGGAGCGCCGCCAGCCCCGCCAGTCCCAGCACAATCCCGCCCGCCGCCTCGCCACGAAACAAGTCCCGGATCCGCTCCATCATGCCGCTGCCCTCCACTGCCTGAAGCCGGCAGTGTAACGGGCGGCGACGGCGCGCAGGGCTCAGGCGAAGTCGACCGCCTCCGCCAGATGCGCCGGCAGTTCGCGCTCGGGAATGTCCTGCAGGTCTTTGTGCAGGCTGGCGGTGACCAGCCCCAGGGTGTCCGGGTCCAGCGCGTCCCGCAGGCGCCCAAGGAGCTTTGGCCCGGCGACCAGCACCAGGTGGTCAAAGTCTTTCGCGAGCCGGGCGCTGCGCAAATAGCCGGCGAGATCCCGCACAAAGCCGGCGGTCAGATGGTCCACCGCCGATTCTTCGCGGGACACCCCGTGGCGTTGACTGCCCATCCGGTCGTGAACCCGGCCCGGCCGGTCGGCGTTGATTTCGCCTTCCTGCAAGCGCCCTTTGGGATATTCAAACTGCGTGTGCAGCACCAGCGGCGCGTGGACGTGGTCCTGTTTGAACAGACGTGCGCCGCTGCGATGGGCGATAAGAATGAACGTGCGTGGCATGGGGATCCCTATGATGAAAGCCGGTAGCCGCAGCCTGCGGCCGGCGCGACGCCGCCGCGTTGCGACAGATCAAGCCGGCGCCGGACCCGCGGCGGCAGACACAGCAAAGCGGCATTGGGTATAGTCCGCCGCTCCACCCGCCCGTCCGCAGATTCGGCCATGAGTTCCAGCGACCACGCCCTCGTCGAGCGTTTTGACCCCCGGCAGCTGCCGGCGTCGTTTTATGACGACCCGTATCCGACCTATCACGCCCTGCGCCGGGTGGCGCCGGTGCTTCGCTGCCCGGACGGCAGCTATTTCCTGACCCGTCACGCGGATCTGGACCGCGTATACCGCGACCCGCGCAGCTTCAGTTCCGACAAACAGCAGCAGTTTCGGCCGATGTTCGGCGACAGCCCGCTGTTTGAGCACCACACCACCAGCCTCGTCTTCAACGACCCGCCGCTGCACACCTGGGTGCGCAAGGCGGTGGGCGATGCGCTGTCGCCGCGCGCCGTGAGCGCCATGGCGCCGGCGCTGGATGCGCTGATCGAACGGCTGCTGGCCGCCCTGCCCGGCAGCGGCGCCTTCGATCTGGTGGACGATTTCGCGTCGGTGATACCGGTGGAAGTCATCGGCAATCTGCTGCGCGTGCCGCACGCAGAGCGCGGCCCGCTGCGCGGCTGGTCGGCGGCGATTCTGGGCGCGCTGGAGTTTGGGGTGACCGAGGCCGGCAAGGCGGCCGGCAACCGCGCGGTCGAAGAATTCGTCGATTACCTGCGCGGGCTCATCGCCGCCCGTCGCGCACAGCCGTCTGCCGACCGGGATGATGTGCTGAGTCGCCTCATTCAATGGGAAAGCAACGGCGAGCGCTTGTCCGAGCATCAGCTCTACCACCAGTGCATTTTCCTGCTGAACGCCGGCCACGAGACGACCACCAATCTCATCGGCAATGCCGTGCATGCGCTGCTGACCACGCCCGGCGCGCGCGAATCGCTGCTGGCCTCACCCGACTTGATGGACGGCGCGATTGAGGAATTCCTGCGCTACGACGCGCCGGTGCAACTCGGCAACCGGCTGAGTCTGGCCGCCGTCACGCTCAATGGGGTGGAGATCCCGGCCGGCAGCACGCTGACGCTGTGCATCGGCGCGGCCAACCGCGATCCGGCGGTGTTTGCCGAGCCCGACGCGCTCAAGCTCGACCGCCACCCGAACCCGCAGCTCGCGTTTGGCGGCGGCATTCACACCTGCGCCGGACTGCACGTGGCGCGGCTGGAAGCGCGCACCGCCATTGCCGGTCTGTTCCGTCGTTTTCCCAAGCTGGCACTCGCCGGCGAACCCAGCCGTGCGCAGCGCGCGCGCTTCCGCGGCTTTACGCACTTGCCGGTTTGCGCCGGCTGAACACTTGCCCTGACCTCAGAGGAACGCCCGTGTCTGATTTCCAGCTCAACCTGAAGCGCCTGATCGAACGCCCCGAGCGCTATTTCCCCCGCAACGAGCTCGTCTCCCGCGAAGACGACGGCTCGTTGTTCCGCTACACCTATCGCGAGTACTGCGCGCGCGTGCGGCGGATGGCCAGCGCGTTCGACCGACTGGGCATCAAGGCCGGTGAAAAAGTGGCGACGCTGTCCTGGAACACGCATCGGCATCTCGAAATGTATTTCGCCGTGCCCTGCAGCGGCCGCGTGCTGCACACCGCCAACCTGCGGCTGTCGGACGAACATCTGGCCTACACGATGAACCACGCCGAAGACGTGGCGGTGTTCTTCTCGCCCGACCTGCTCGGTCAGATGGAATCGGTCGCGCCGCTGCTGAAGCACGTACGCGCCTACGTGGTGATGAGCGCGGAGCGCCCGGCCAACACCACACTCAGCCCGCTCTACACCTATGAAGAGCTGATCGCAGCCGGCGACCCGGCCTATCAGTATCCGGAAGTCGACGAACACGCGCCGGCCTCGATCTGCTTTACGTCTGCCACCACAGGCAATCCCAAAGGGGTGGCCTATACGCACCGCGGGCTTTATCTGCACTCGCAGGTCATCTGCAACGCCGACACCATGGCGGTGTCGGAAAAAGACACCCTGATGCCGATCGCGCCGATGTTCCATGTGAACTCCTGGGGCGTGCCGTTTGCCGGCGTGTGGATGGGCTCGAAGTTCGTGTTTCCCGGCCAGCGCCCGCACGCCGAGGATCTGCTGAAACTGATCGACGAGCAGCAGGTTACCTTCACCTTCGGCGCGGTGACGGTCGGCATCGACATGATGAATCTGCTGGCCAGCAAGCCTTACAACATCCGCAGCCTGCGCGCGATGATGCTGGGCGGCTCGGCGACGCCCGCGTCGGTGATGCAATTTTTCCAGGGCAAACACGGCGTGCCCGTCTACACCGCCTGGGGCTCTACCGAGTGCGCGCCAATTGCGACCGCCGTCTGCATCAAGCGCGACCAGACCGGGCTGGGGCTGGACGATGAAATTGCGATCCGCGTGCGTCAGGGCATCCCGGTGCCGGGCGTTGAGTTGCGTGTGCTAAATGACGACGGCGAGCAGATCCCCTGGGACGACCGCGCCATTGGCGAAGTGCGCGTGCGCGGCCCGTGGATTGCGACCACCTACATCAACGAACCGC
>JALRCR010000237.1 GCA_023257255.1 Gammaproteobacteria bacterium
CGCGCGATTGAGCCCGTCCTGCTCCAGCCGCTGCATCACCGCAACCAACTCGGCGCGGCTCACGGCGCTCGCCGGCTCAGCGGAGGAAGAGGTCGTAGGCGACATTGCCGGCTTCTTCCACGTAGTCCATTTGCAGTTCGCCCAGGAACTGGCGGAACTCGGCTTCGCGCGCGGTGGCGACCTGAATGCCGATTAGCACGCGCCCGTAGGCCGCGCCGTGGTTGCGGTAGTGGAAGAGGCTGATGTTCCAGCGGTCACCCACCTGATTGAGAAAATGCAGCAGCGCGCCGGGGCGTTCGGGGAATTCCACCCGCAGCAGGCGTTCGTCGTTGAGCGCGGCGCCGTGGCCGCCCACCATGTGGCGGATGTGCATCTTGGCGAGCTCGTTGTCCGACATATCGACCGCCTGAAAGCCCTTCTCGCGCAGGCTGGCTAGCAGGGCCGTACGGTCGCCGCTGCCGCGTCGCAGCTGCACGCCGGCAAACACGGTGGCCTGTTCGCGGTCGGCGTAGCGGTAGTTGAACTCGGTGATCGAACGCGGCCCCAGCGCCTGACAAAACTGCCGGAAGCTACCGGGACGTTCGGGAATGGTGGCGCCGATCAGCATCTCGCGCTGCTCGCCAAGCTCGGCCAGTTCCGCGATGTGCCGCAGGCGGTCGAAGTTGACGTTCGCCCCGCTCAGCACCGCGACCAGCGTCTGGTCCTTGATGCCTTCGCGCGCCACGTATTGCTTCATGCCGGCCAGCGCCAGCGCGCCCGCCGGCTCGGCGATGGCGCGGGTGTCTTCAAAAATGTCTTTGACCGCCGCGCAGATTTCGTCGATGGATACGGTCAACACCGCGTCTACGTATTCACGCGCGATGCGGAAGGGCTCGGCACCGGCCTGCTTGACCGCCGCGCCGTCGGCAAAGGTGCCGATGCGATCCAGCACTACCCGTTCACCCGCTTCCAGCGCGCGCGCCATGCAGGCGGATTCATTGGCTTCCACACCGATGATGCGGACCTCGGGCGCGAGGGCTTTGACATAGGCCGCGACGCCGGCAATCAACCCGCCACCGCCCACCGGCACGAAGATCGCGTGAATCGCGCCGGTGTGCTGACGCATGATTTCCATGCCCACCGTGCCTTGGCCGGCAATCACCAGCGGATGGTCGTAGGGCGGGACGTAACTCAGGCCGCGGCTGGCCGCCAGATGATGGGCGTGCTCGGCGGCTTCGTCGTAGTTGTTGCCGTGGAGAACGATGTCGGCCTTGAGGCGGCGCACGGCGGCGACTTTGATTTCCGGCGTGGTCTTCGGCATCACAATGAGTGCTTTCATGCCGAGCTTCCCAGCAGCCAGCGCCACGCCCTGCGCGTGATTACCGGCAGAGGCGGTAATCACGCCGCGGGCCCGTTCTTCCTCGCTGAGCGCGGCCATCATGGTGTAGGCCCCACGCAGCTTGTAGGAGAAGACCGGCTGCATGTCTTCGCGCTTCAGCCACACACGATTGCCCAGCCGCTCGCTCATCAGGGCGAGCGGATCGAGCGGGGTTTCGCGCGCCACGTCGTAGACCGGCGCGCGGAGAATCATCTTCAGGTACTGATCGAGCATGGCCATAAGATAACATTGAAGCCCCGGCCGAGCCGCCCGTTCCCCTTGAGAGCACCGCATGAACCAGGACGAAAAAAAACGCCTCGTGGCCGAAGCCGCACTGGACTATGTGCCCGACGGCTGCATCGTTGGGGTGGGTACCGGCAGCACCGCCAATTTTTTCATTGATGCGCTGGGCGCGCGGCGCGATCGCCTGCGCGGCGCGGTGGCGAGTTCCGAAGCGAGCGCGGCCCGGCTGCGGGCGCTCGGCATTCCGCTGTTTGATCTGAACGAGGTGGATGAACTGCCGGTTTACGTGGACGGCGCTGATGAGACCACCCGCGAACGCGCGCTCATCAAGGGCGGCGGTGGCGCGCTGACCCGCGAGAAAATCGTGGCTGCCGCCAGCAAGACCTTCGTCTGCGTGGTGGACGACAGCAAGCTGGTCGCGCAGCTCGGGCGCTTTCCGCTGCCAGTGGAAGTCATTCCGCTGGCCCGCGCGCTGGTTGCGCGCCAACTGACCGCGCTAGGCGGCCGGCCAGTGCTGCGCGAAGGCTTCATTACCGACAACGGCAACGAGATTCTGGATGTGCACGGGCTTGCGATCAGCGCGCCGGCAGACCTTGAAACCACCATCAATCAGCTGACCGGGGTGGTGACCAACGGGCTTTTTGCGCGGCGTCCGGCAGACGTGCTGCTGATGGCGACGGATCGGGGCGTGGTTCGCGGCTAAGGCCGCCGCCTCAGGGCTTGTCGGCAGCGGTCGGCACCAGGGCGGTAGGGTCTTCTGCCTCGTCGTCGTCTTCATCTTCTTCGTCGATAAACCACTTGCAGAACAAGAGCCCGATTTCCCACAGCAGGCACATGGGCAGCGCCATCAGGGTTTGTGAAACCGGGTCTGGCGGCGTCAGCAGGGCCGCGACGATAAACACCACGACCACCACGTAGGGCCGCTTCGCGACCAGATCTGCTCGCGACACCACACCCGACTTCACCAGCATGAAGGTGACGACCGGGATCTCGAACGCGGCGCCGAAAGCAAAGAACATCACGATCACAAAGTCGAGATACTTCGAGATGTCAGTCATCACCGTCACGCCTTCCGGCGCGGCGGCGGTGAGGAAGCCAAAAATCACCGGGAAAACGAAGAAATACGCAAACGCCGCGCCCAGATAGAACAGCCCGATGGTCGAGAGCAGCAGCGGCAGCGCGAGGCGCCGCTCGTGGCGATAGAGCCCCGGCGCCACGAAGGCCCATAGCTGATAGAACAGGTAGGGGATGCTGATCATCACCGCCAGAAAGCAGGCGAACTTGAACGGCGCGAGGAAGGGCGAGGCGACTTCGGTGGCAATCATCTGCGCGCCGACGTGGGACATCTGTTCCATCATCGGTGCCGACACCCACTCGTAAAGCGGGTTGGCGATGGGCATTAACACCAGCACCACGATCGCCAGACACAGAATGGAGCGGATCAGCCGATCGCGCAGCTCCTTCAGGTGTGAAACAAAGGTTTGTTCACGCTCGTCGAGATCGAGAGGCGGCGCCGGATCCTTGCTCATAAGGCGGGGCGATCAGGCTGCGCCTGGTCCCTGGGGGTCAACGGGCGTTTGAATCGCGGGCGGCTTGGGGGCGGGTTCTGGCAGCACAATGCGCTCGGTGGTGGTGCTGCGCAGGTCCTGTTGCAGGCGGGTCAGCTCTTCACGTCCCACGTCACGGTCGAACTCGGTACGCAGTTCGCGCGCAATGCGCTGAGCGCGCCCGATCCAGCGGCCGGTGGTGCGTACCAGCTCCGGCAAGCGCTCCGGGCCGACCACCAGCAGCGCGACCAGCGCGACCATCAGGATCTCGGTAAAGCCAACTTCAAACACCGGCGCGGGTCCGGGGCTTAAGCCTGCTTCTTCTCGGGGGTAACGACGGCTTCGCCTTCAATCACCGGCTTGGTAGCGGCCGCCGGGCTGGTGTCGACGGTCGCCGAGTCGTCGTTGCCGTCGCGGATTGCTTTCTTGAAGTCGCGGATCCAGCCGCCGACGTCGGAGCCTATGCCTTTGATCTTCTTGGTGCCGAACATCAGCATCACGATGACCAGAATGACGATGAGTTCCTTGATGCCAATGCCCATGTGCTCTGCTCCCCGGCGACGCTGTGTGAGCGCCGCATAGTGGATGGTTAGATAGCTATTGTCCCCGACGCGAGGCTTTTTCCTCAATGCCGGAGACGCCGAATCGGCGGCCCAGTTCCGCCAGCACCGCGTGATGGTCCAATTCCCGCGCCGCCAGCGCCACCAGCGTGTGAAACCAGAGGTCTGCAACCTCGTGGATCAGGGCCGTGTCGTCGTCGTGGCCGGCGGCAATCACCACTTCGGTGGCTTCCTCGCCAATTTTCTTGCGGATGAGGTCCAGTCCGCCGGCGTAGAGCTTGGCCACGTAGGACGTAGCGGGATCGGCGCCTTTTCTTTGTTCCAGAATCGCGGCCAGTTGTTCCAGGACCTCTGCAGTCATGTGGGATCTCCGGGCGGTCTCAGCCGCCGTAGATGGCCTCGGGCGCCTTGAGCACCGGGTCAACCGTTTCCCAACCTTCGGCTGTGAAGCGGCGGTAAAAACAGCTGACGCGGCCGGTGTGGCAGGCGATGCCGCCGACCTGCTCGACTTTCAGCACGATAGCGTCGGCGTCGCAGTCGAGGTAGAGCTCGATCAGTCGCTGCACGTGGCCCGACTCCTCGCCCTTGCGCCACAGCTTGCGGCGCGAACGCGACCAGTACACCGCGCGCTGCTCGGCAGCGGTCGCGGCGAGCGCCTCGCGGTTCATCCAGGCGACCGTTAGCACCCGACCGCTGCTGGCGTCCTGCGCCACGGCGGCGACCAGACCCTGCGCATCCCACGTCACCTCGTCCAGCCAGTTCATTGTCGAATCTCGATGCCGGCCTGCGCCAGATGCTGTTTGGCCTGACCGACCGTGTGTTCGCCAAAATGAAAGATGCTGGCGGCAAGCACCGCATCCGCGTGACCTTCGCGCACGCCTTGCGCCAGATGCTCGAGCGTGCCCACCCCACCGGAGGCAATCACGGGGATGGGCACGGCATCGGCCACCGCGCGGGTCAGGGCCAGATCGAAACCGTCGCGGGTGCCGTCGCGGTCCATGCTGGTGAGCAGGATTTCGCCCGCGCCGTAGTCCGCCATCCGCGCCGCCCAGTCAACCGCATTGATGCCGGTCGGCTTGCGGCCGCCGTGGGTGAAGACTTCCCAATGCTGGTCGCCGACCCGGCGCGCGTCGATCGCCACCACAATGCACTGCGAGCCGTACTTGCTGGCCGCGTCGCGCACAAAGTCCGGGTTGATCACCGCCGCCGTGTTGTTGCCGACCTTGTC
>JALRCR010000238.1 GCA_023257255.1 Gammaproteobacteria bacterium
GATGTTGGCCGTACTGGCGACCAGCCCGCCCACGTCCACGCGCGATCCGGCACCGAATACGATGCCGTTCGGGTTGACCAGCATCACGGTGCCATTGGCATTAAGCCGACCGAAGATCGCCGAGGGGTCGCTGCCGAGCACGCGGTTGAGGATCACGCTGCTGGCCGAAGGCTGCACAAAGTTCACGGTCTCGTTGGCCGCGATGCTGAAGCCAGGCCAATTGACGATGGCGCGCGAACTCTGCTGGAAGATATTCAGCGTGCCCGGCGCACCGTTGGTGATGCTCGCCGAGCCAGCCACGACCTGCCCCCCGGTCGGGTTGGCATGGGCCATCGAACCCGCCAGCAGTGCACCCATAGCAATTGCCAGTTGCGACAGGGCGATACGACAGCCTCCGCCCTGCAGGGAGCGTTGGATGCGATTAGCACGAAGGGCGGCGCGCCGGAGAACTTGGCGGGAAGGCTTGACGATGAACATGAACGCGTTTGCTCGCTGATTGGTCTCATCACCCCGGGGATCGTGGGTTGGAGACAAAGGATATTGAGATCCGACCGGCGGTCGCTGCGACGGATTCATGGGGTGATACGGTTAGCTGTGACGCTTAGAACTGCGCCTGAACGGAAAAGAACACACGGGCACCCTTGTCGCCCTGCGAGTTCACCACCGGATCAATGGGCTTCGCCACCTCCATCGTGGCAAATAGTGCGCTGCTGAGATTGGCCCGCACACCGCCACCGAACGAGGCCAGCCATGACTGCGGCGGCGTCTTGCCGTCGGCGGCGGCCCAGATGAGGCCGTCATCGATGAACCCGTAGAATTGCACGTTGCGCGGCAGTCCGGCGGGTACGTAGCGCAGCTCTAACGAGACTGCCAGGCCGTTGTCTCCCGTCATCTCGCCGTCGTCGAACGCGCGGCCGAAATTTGCTCCGCCCAGGCCGAACTCTTCGCTTGCCAACAGCCGCGTAGGACTGAACTGGCCGGTCAGGCCACCCAGCAAACTAACGCGGTCGGTGATTTGCTGCAGCCGGGCCAGGTCCAGCGTGATCTTGGTGAAGTCATTGCGACCTTCAGGGCGCGAGGCAAGTCCCGAATTCTTGGATGACGCGCCCAAGCCCGACAGCCCCTGATGCAGCATGCCGCGGATCGCCGTGATGCCGTTCCAGCGGTCGGCCAGGTCGTAATTCAGACCCGCGCGCAGGATGCGCAAGCGGTCGCGCGTGAAGGACACATCCGCCAGATCGGTGTCCACGTTCCGCATCTCGAACTGGGCCTCCGCGCGCAGGTTTTGGCTGCGCGAGCGAATCAGCGGCACCGCCACAGTGCCCAGCCAGCTGTAGACCTCACTTTGAACGTTGAGCGCATCCAACTCACGGCCTGGCTCGGAACTTGAGTACGAAGCAGACAGACCCACCGAGGTGCCGTTATCAGCGATTTGCGCATCGTAGCCAGCGGTGATGTCAGCGCTGCCCCCCACCGCCAAGGAAGAGCTGGCCGTCAGCCAGGCCCGATCGGCGCGCGCGCCAATCGCGTTCCATGCCAAGTTGCCCGTGGCCTTGACCTCGCCAAAGTACGGCGAGATTCGGCTATCGAACAGCAACGCAGTGTCGACCGCCTTGCGGGCGCTGCGGACAACGATGACCGACCCGCCCAGAATGTCCGACGCGGGCTTCAGGATGCCGCTCACGGTGAGGCCGTGTAAGTCGTTCGCCAGCAGCAGGCGGCGTTCGATTTCAGCCACACTGATCGGCCGAATATTGCGCAGGCCGTTCAGCAGTTTCTCGACCGCTACGCGCGCCGGGCCAATGTCGTCCTGAAAGACAATCTCGGCAACGAAGCCCTCCACCACCACCACACGGAATCGACCGTTTTCAACAGTTTGCTGCGGCACGATCACCCGCGATGTGACGTAGCCCGCGTTGCGATACAGCAACTCGATCGCGTGCGCGGCTTCGAACGCCTCAGCGACCGACACCTCGCGGCCCACCAACCCAGCGTAAAGCGGTTGCAGCACAGCGGCAGAAAAGGCCGTTGCGCCCTCGATGGCGAAGTCTTTAAGAACGAACCTCAGGTCTTTTGCACCAGGCGGCACCTCAGCCACCGAACTTTGCGGCACATCGACTTGTGGCGTTTCAAGCGACGGTTCTCGCATGAGCGGCCGCGGCGACTCGCGACCGGGCTCGGCGCCGGAAGGCAGCCGGGCCGGCAAGGTCTGAGCGTGCGCGGGGGGCACTGCACAGGCCAGCGCGGCAGCCAAGGCCAGCACGCCCCAAGTCATGGGGATGGGAACAGGGGCGTGCTTCGCTCGAGCCCTGATGCTCGCGAACAGAGATAACAATTGCATGGGCAAGGTGCTGAATTCTTTGCGGTTTGTGGAAGTGCAGTACGACCGTGTGAAATGTGCCCCAGCCCGCCACCTTGAACGGAGCCGTGACCAGTAGCGGAGCCTACACCAGAAACACCGCCGGACGACGCGCCTCTTCCATCGCGGCGTCATCTATTTGCACCGCTTTAGTGAGGTACAGGTCGCTGGCCGCGCGACCTGCTACCCGCACGGATTAGCGCGCTGCCCTGTGTTTCAGCGCTTGCCGCCAGACGCCCGGCGTCACACCGGTCCAATGCCGGAAGGCGCGGTGAAAAGAATTGGTTTCGCGAAAGCCCAGCAGCCAGGAGATCTCGCCCGGCGAAATGGCCGAACTGGCGAGGTAATGTTTGGCGAGTTCTTCGCGCACGCGGCCCAGCACATCCTGAAAGCTGACCGATTCCTCGCGCAGATGCCGCTGCAGGCTGCGGCGGCTCATGGCAAGGCGCGCGGCGACGTCGTCGATGCTCGCGAGCCCGACCGGCAGGAGTTGCAGCAAGGCGCCACGCACCCGCTCGGCCACCGCGGCCGGCGCGCTCAGGGCCGACAGTCGTGCCGCCAGCCCGGCCTCGAAGGACTGCCACATGGCGGCGTTTTCGGTCAGAAAAGGACGTCTGGCGTCGGTGCCGGAGAACACGATCCGGATCGCCTGCCCGGCCTTGAGCGGGCAGCCGAAAAAAGCGTTGAAGGGCGCCAGATCGCGCGGCAGGTCCGGGCTCGCCACCGCCAGTGGCACCACCCGGTGGCGGGTGGCGAGCCGCGCCAACTGGGTAAAAAAGACCAGCTCTGCTGCGGCCAGCGACCGCGGCAACGGCCGGTGATGACCGTAGCAGGCCAGCGTGACGGCGGTAGTTTTGGGCCCGGCCTCGACGCTCATCAGCAAGGGGCCGATCAGCTGCTTGTACTGCGCGAGCCGCGCGAGCGCGGTGTTGAGATCCGGACTGCACAGGCAGGCGAACAGCGCCGGGTCAAAGGCTTCGACCGAAATCGCCTGCCCGAGGCGGAGCGGCAAGGCCTCGCTGCCCGCCGCCGCCTCCAGCCCGCCCCACAGCCGGAAGTAGTCGTCCGCCGACAGGCTGGCCTCGGGCCGCGCAAAAAGGTCCGCCGGCAACCCGGCCAGGCGCAGCACCGTCGCCGGATCCAGCCCCATGTCGAGCATCAACAGCCGCCAGGATTTCTGCACGGCGAAGCGCGTGACCTGTTTCATCGCTGCCTCCTGATGCCGCTACTTCACCTGGCTAAGCAGGGCCTTGTCGAACAAGCGGTCGCCGAAATACTTGCGGATGAACATCATCGGTTTCGCCATTTTACCCATCGCGTAGCGCGTTTTCGGCTGTTTAGCCGCCAAGGCCTGCATGATGCCATCGACCACCAGCGAAGCCGGCGAGGCGCCGCCGGGTTTGGCGTAGGCGTCGTGCACGGCCTTGGCGGTGGCGCTCGCCAGCGCGCGATAAGGCCCCTTGCCCGAGCGCGCCAGCATCGGCCCGGACATCACCTCGCCAAACTCGGTGGCGATAATGCCGGGCTCGATAATTACCACCTTGATGCCGAGCGGCGCCAGTTCGATCCGCAGGCAGTCGCTGAAGCCTTCAATGGCGTGCTTGGTGGCGTGATACCAGGCGCCCAGCGGCGTGTAGATTTTGCCGCCCATCGAGGAGAGGTTGACGATCGTTCCCGCGCCTTTCGCACGCATGCCGGGAAGGAGCAGCTGGGTCAGCCGGGCAAGCCCGAACAGATTCACCTCAAACTGATAGCGCGCGTCCTCGAGGCTCGTTTCTTCCACCGAACCAAAGAGCCCAAAGCCGGCGTTGTTGATCAGCACATCCACCGCGCCGTGGCCGGCCACGATGGTCGCCACCGCCTGCTGGATGTCGGCGTCCTGGGTGATATCCATGCTCAGCGGGATCGCGCCCAGCGCGGCCAGATCGTCCATCAGCGCACGGCGCCGGGCCGCGACGTAGACGGTATAGCCGGCGGCGAGCAGGCGTTTGGCGGTTTCCTTGCCCATGCCGGACGACGCGCCGGTGACGAGGGCCACTTTCGGGGCCGCGGAAGAAGCAGACATGACGGGAACTCCGGAAGCTTGCGGCCAATTGCCGGTCGCTATCCTCCCGCCTGCGCGCGCGGCCGGCTAATCCGATCGCGCCAATTAAACTGCCGATTGCGCCACCCGGACGCCGGCGACGAGGCCGGCGCCCGGCGCGGGTTCAGGCCTGCAGCAGGATGCGGAGCATCCGGCGCAGCGGTTCCGCCGCACCCCACAGCAGCTGGTCACCGATGGTGAACGCGCCCAGATAGTCGTCGCCCAGCGCGAGCTTCCGCAACCGGCCCACCGCGATGTTGAGCGTGCCGGTCACCGCCACCGGCGTCAGGCCGTGAACGGTGTCGGTGCGGGTGTTGGGCACGTAGCTGACCCAGGGGTTGTCGGATTTGATCATGGCTTCCAGATCCGCCAGCGGGACGTTTTTTTTCAGCTTGAAGGTCAGCGCCTGGCTGTGGCAGCGCATCGCGCCCACCCGCACGCAGAAACCATCCACCGGCACCGCGGCGCTGCCGAACCCCG
>JALRCR010000239.1 GCA_023257255.1 Gammaproteobacteria bacterium
GCGTACGTCTCGGCGCAGGCGGGCATGGAGGTCGTGCTGAAGGACGTCTCGCTCGAGGCCGCCGAGAAGGGCAAGGCCTACAGCGAGAAGCTGCTGGCGAAGGAAGTGGAGCGCGGACGTATGGACCAGCACAAGGCCGCGCGCACCCTGTCCCGCATCGAAGCAACGACCGACTACCACAGCCTGCTGGGCTGCGATTTGATTGTGGAAGCGGTGTTTGAAGACCGCGCGATCAAGGCCGACGTCACCCGCAAGACCGAGGCCGTGATTGCCGAGACCGCGGTGTTCGCGAGCAATACCTCCACCTTGCCGATCACCGGGCTGGCGGAAGCTTCGAAGCGCCCGGCGCAGTTCATCGGCATTCACTTTTTCTCGCCGGTCGAGAAAATGCCGCTGGTCGAAATCATCGTCGGCAAGGAAACCAGCGAGGCGACGCTCGCCAAGGCGATTGATTACGTCATGCAGCTGAAGAAGACCCCCATCGTGGTCAACGACAGCCGCGGCTTCTACACCAGCCGGGTGTTCGGCACCTTCACCAACGAAGGCATGACGCTGCTCGGCGAAGGCGTGAAGCCGGCGCTGATCGAAAACGCCGCCAAGATGGCCGGCCTGCCGGTTGGACCACTGGCGGTGCTGGATGAGGTCACGCTGGAACTGGCCTATCACGTCACCGCGCAGAGCCGCGAGGCGCTGGGTGCGGCCTACACGCCGGCGTCCAGCTGGCCGGTGCTGCGCAAGATGGTCGAAGACTTGAAGCGGCTGGGCAAACGCCACGGTCAGGGCTTTTATGAGTATCCGGCGGATGCGCGCAAGCGGCTGTGGGCCGGGCTTGCGGACGCATTCCCGGTGGCCGCCACCCAACCGGATCCGGAAGAGGTGCGCAAGCGCCTGCTTTACATTCAGGCGCTGGAAACCGCGCGCTGCATGGAAGAGGGCGTGCTGCGTACAGCGATCGACGGGGATTTGGGGTCCATTCTCGGCTGGGGCTTTCCGGCCTGGACGGGCGGCACGCTGTCCTTCATTGACACCGTGGGCATTGCACCGTTTGTTGCCGAATGCGAACGGCTGGCGGCCGCCTATGGGCCGCGCTTCCAGCCCTCCGCGGCGCTGAAGGCACGCGCGGCGCGCGGCGAGGGTTTTTATCCCGCCTGAGACTCAGGCGCTATCGTCAGCGTCGCCGCTGCGGTAGCGCTCGGGTCGGCCGGTTTTCTTGGCCCGGTACATGGCGCGGTCGGCGTTGCGCAAAAGCGCTGCCGCGTCTGCGCCGTGCTCCGGACAGGCCGAGATGCCGATGCTCACGCCCACCGACAGCGCCCGGCCGTAAAGCTCGACCGGTTGCCGGACGGCAGCCGCGATCTTGCCGGCGACGGTGAGCGCCTCTTGCAGCTGACAGTTAACCAGCACCACGGCGAACTCATCGCCGCCCATCCGGCTTACAAAATCACTTTCGCGGATGCCGGCACTGAGCCGCGGCCCCAGCGCCGCCAGTAAATGGTCGCCCGCCTCGTGGCCTAACTCGTCGTTGACCGCCTTGAAGCCGTCGAGGTCCATCACCAGCACGCACAGCGCCTGCGCGCTGCGTCGTGCCAGCGCCAGCTGTCGGTTAAGCCGTTCAATGAATAACGCGCGGTTCGGCAGCCCGGTGAGCGAGTCGTGGAGGGCGGCTTCGCGTTGCTGTTCGCCCAGCAGCAATAAATGTCGGGCGGTCGCCACGCTGAGGCGGATGACGTTGAAAACGAAAAGCCCGCCCCCGAGGAACACGATGGCGGCAATCAAATCTTCAGACCGCGGGTTGTCCTCGAGCGTCATCCGTAAGGCAAAGGCGGCGTAGCCCAGCACGAAGACCACGATGAGGCCGCGCAAGGCCTGCCAGCGGACGGCGTATTCTCCCGCGTGGCGCACCAGAAACCGCATCGGCCACAGCGCGGCCGTTAGCAGGCAAGCGCCGAGGAGACTCAGCGCAATCGCGATGTAGCCAAGCAACATGCCGGACATGAAGGTGGAATCTCCTTGTGAGGGCCAGCGGTAACCTGCCGAACTTGCGGCTGACGCTAACCGCTGCCCCACCAAGGGTCAACGCGGAATCGGGATCCCCGGCTCAGGCGGCGTCAAGCTGGCGCGCAATGACCATGCGCTGCACGTCGCTGGTGCCCTCATAAATCTGGCAGACCCGCACATCGCGGTAGATGCGCTCAACCGGGAAATCCGCCACATAGCCGTAGCCGCCGTGGATCTGGATGGCGTCCGAGCAGACTTTCTCGGCCATTTCCGAAGCAAACAGCTTGGCCATGGAGGCTTCGCGCAGGCAGGGCTTGCCGGCATCCCGCAGGCTGGCCGCATGCAGCACCATCTGACGGGCCACCTCAATCTGGGTCGCCATATCGGCCAGCCGGAAGGCAATCGCCTGATGGGCGTTCAGGGGCTGGCCGAAGCTGACGCGGTCGGCGGCGTAGCGGGCGGCGGCTTCCAGTGCGGCGCGGGCCATGCCGACCGCCTGCGCGGCGATGCCGATGCGTCCCCCTTCAAGGTTGCCGAGCGCAATCCGGTAGCCTTCGCCAATATCCCCCAGTACGTTTTCCAGCGGGATTTCGCAATTTTCAAAAGCGATTTGCGCGGTGTCGGACGCGCGCTGGCCGAGCTTGTGCTCCACATGCGCGACCCGGTAGCCCGGGTTGTCGGTGGGGACGCAGAAGGCGCTGATGCCGCGCTTGCCGGCGTCCGGATCGGTAACGGCAAAAACAATGGCGATGCTGGCGTGCTTGCCGGAAGTGATGAACTGTTTGGTGCCGTTCAGTACCCAGCCGTTGGCGCTGCGGGTGGCGCGCGTCCGGATGGCCGAGGCGTCAGAACCGGCGTGGGGCTCGGTCAGACAAAATGCGCCCAGCCATTCGCCGCTTGCGACCTTGCCGAGCCAGGCGGTCTTCTGGGCCTCGGTGCCGTAGCGGTACAGCGGCATGCACACCACGGAGTTCTGCACGCTCATGATGGTGGACGTGGCCCCGTCGCCGACCGCGATTTCCTCCAGCGCCAGCGCCAGCGCGACGTGGTCGGTGCCCGCGCCCCGCCATTCGGTCGGCACCAGCATGCCCATCAGGCCCAGTTCGCCCATCTCGCGCAGGGCCTCCGCCGGAAAGCGTTGTTCCCGGTCCCAGGCCGCCGCATTGGGCGTCAGCTGGTCGGCGGCGAAGCGGCGGGCGAGGTCGCGGATCAGGGTTTGTTCTTCGGTCAGCAACATGGCGGGGTCCTTCACTGTAACGGCGAGAAAACGAGAGCCTAGCCCATGCCGCGCGGATTTGTCGCGCCGCGCAATGGGGGCTCACATGCGGTTACGACGACAGCGCGCGTCTGGCTTACCGGCTCAAGGTTCGATGGCGTGGGCGCCGGTCAAATCCGGGTTGGCGGCGACCCAGTCGGCCAGTGGGTTGGCGGTGCGCCAGCGAGTGGCGTAGTCGCCCAGGGTTTCAAACTGCAGGTCGTGATGACTGGCGTAATAGTCGAGCAGGCGTTCCAGCATCAGGAAGTAGCGGCCGCGGCCGACGGTCTGCGGGTGCAGGGTCAGCGTGAACAAGCCGCCCGGGCAACTGCGGTAGGCAAAGTCGAAATCGGCCCGCCAGTTCTCTTCGATAGTGGACGGCGCCTGCAGGCCGGTGTTCATGCCGAGTACAAACTCCGCCGGCGGGAAGTCGTCCAGCATCCAGGTCACGGGCAGTTCGATTAAGTCGACGGTCGGCCCGAAGTGATAGGCCGTATCTACCGACCAGCGGTCGCCGCTCCGCAGGTAGTAGGGGTAGAAATCGTGACCCATGCAGCTCGATTCGTACTGGAAGCCGTATTCGATTAGCAGGTCGACCGACCGCGGGCTTAAATCCCAGGCCGGTGAGCGATAACCCAGCGGCCGTACGCCGGCCACCCGCTCCAGCGCTTCAAGTCCAAGCTCCAGAATCCGCCGCTCGCCGGCTTCGTCGAAGGCCGCCGGGTTTTCGTGCACCCAGCCGTGGTGGACGATTTCGTGCCCGCGGTCGCAGAGTTGGTCAATCAGCCGCGGGTAGGCGTAGGCCGTGTGACCCGGCACCGCAAAGCTCGAGCGGATCTCGAAGTTATCCAGCAGATCGAGCAGGCGGGGCAGCGCCACCGCGCCGAACTGGCCGCGTGAAATCATGCTCGGGTTCTGCGATTTGACGGTCCCGATCCACGACGACATGGCGTCGAAATCGAAGGTGATACAGCACGACAGGCGGGGCGTGGTCATCGGGGATTCTCCGGGTTTAAGCGCAGCCTCGATCAGGCCAGATAGGCGCGCGCCAGCTGCACCCAGTAGCTCGCACCGAGCGGGATGGCGTCGTCGTTGAAGTCGTAGCGCGGGTTGTGCAGCAGGCAGCTGGTTTCACCGCCGGTGCCGAGCCAGGCGTAGTTGCCTTCCTTCACCTGCAGCATCCAGCCGAAATCTTCCGATCCCATGCTGGGCGCGGCGTCGCGCATGATGTTCTCAGCGCCCAGCAGGTCCACCGCCACGCCGGCCGCGAAATCGGTTTCGGCGGCGGTGTTGATGGTGGCCGGAAAGCGGCGCTCGTAGCGGAAGGCAAAACTGCAGCCGTGCGCCTTGGCAATACCTTCGCCGAGTTCCTGCAGGCGCTGCTCGATCAAGGCCTGGACCGCCGGCTTGAAGCTGCGCACGGTGCCGCGCAGCACGACTTCTTCGGGGATCACCGCCCAGGCGTGCCCGGCGTGAATCTGGGTTACCGAGACGACGCCTGACTCCAGCGGATCGACGTGGCGCGAGACGATGCTTTGCCAGGCCTGCACGATGCTGGTCGCGACCACGATCGGATCGAGCGCCATGTGGGGTTGCGCGGCATGCCCGCCGCGACCTTTGACTGTCGCTTCAAAAATATCCATCGAGGCCATCACC
>JALRCR010000023.1 GCA_023257255.1 Gammaproteobacteria bacterium
CGCATAGGCCTTGGCGGCCGCATAAGGGTTGCCGAAGCCGCCGGCAGTGACCGCCTTGTCGGCGGTGACGGTCAGGGTCGGGTAGCTGGGCGGGGTGCCCGCGCGAAGGGCGTCGATCAGCCCGTCGAGCGTAGTCTGCACCAGCCGCAGCACGCCGCTCGCCGCCAGCACCTTGATGACGTCGGCGTTGAAGAGGCTCATTTCGGTCGGGTCGAGAAATTCGCGCCGCGCGCCAATCATGGAATCCGCCGGGAAAATCATGAAGCCCTGTCCTTCGGGAACGTTCATGACCTGTTTGCCCTCTTCGTTTTTCTTGAAGAAGGCTTTTTTCGACGGGCCGTCAGACAGTACCACCAGCGGAATCCCGGCGGCTGCGATAGCTTTGCGGGCAGCCGCAGGGCCCGGCAGGGCGGCGTTGGGGCTAACCAGAATGACCAACTGCGGTTGCCACGCCAGCAGCCCTTCGGTCGGGCCCTGACAGGATTGCGGATCGAGCTTGGCGCCGCAGGTCCAGGCGCGGGTGTCGATGTCTTCGCGGTCCGCGCGCTCATCCAGCAGCAGGTCGAGCAGGGGCGCTGCGCCGATGCAGCCCAGTTTGAGCACGCCGAGTTTGAATGCGCCGTCGGACATAGCGGAATCTCCGGTTTAAGGGGAGGCGTGAGCGATTTTGCAGCGCGCCAAGGTAGCCGCTTTATCGCAATCGACCGCCTTGGCGTCAAGCCTCGCGGCCGGGCAGCAGACGCTCCACCTGCACGCTGACGCGCAACTGCTGCGGACCGCGCGCGAGGATCACGCCGCGTAGCGGCGTCACGTCACCAAAGTCGCGTCCCCAGGCCAGCGTGATGAACTCATCGTCGGCCAACTTGCCATTGGTCGGATCACAGCCGACCCAGCCACAGCCGGGCACGCATACCGCGACCCAGGCGTGAGAGGCGCCTGCACCCTGATTGGCGCCGGCTTCACCCAGTGGCGCCACATAGCCGCTCATGTAACAGGCCGCGAGGCCCAGCCCCCGCAGCCCGCTCAGCATGAAGTGCGTGAAGTCCTGACAAACGCCCCGGCCGCTGCGGAGCAGGTCGTCCACCGAGGCCGAGACCGAGGTGGCCTGCGGGTCGTAGATGAAACTTTGCTGGATTCGTCTGCTCAGGTGCAGCAGGCCCTCGATCACCGGGCGGCCCGGACGCAGGGATTCGCGCGCAAAGGCGGTGGCTTCTGGCAGCAAGGGCACGCAGGGCGAGGCCAGCGTGAACTGCTGGACCTCGAGCGAGGCGTTTGCCGACGCGGGTCGCGCTTGCGACCAGTCCAGTCGGCTGGACCATTCAGCCGCCCGCGGCTGCACGCTGAGTTCAGATTCCGCGACCACCACCAGCCGCTGGTGCGCCGCGCCCATCGCAAAGCGCACGATGGGGTTGCCGAAATAGTCGAAGTCCTCGGCGTATTCCACGGGATTTGGGTCAATCGCCAGCCGATGGTGCGCGACGCGCTGCCAGGGCGTTGTCCGCGGTGAGAGGTGCGCCAGATGCCGCGCGCTCGCGATGGCCTCCGAATACTGATACTCGGTGACGTGTACCACCCGATAGCGGACCGCTGTACTCATCGGGCGACCAGGGCCTGGGCGCTGCTATTGAGATGGTTGAAGACATCCTGAGTCAGGGTGTCGCTGAACTGGCAAGCGTATTGATGCAGCTTGCGCAGCTGCGGGGCGAGGGCCGAGGAGAGCCCGGGCGCTAGCGCCAGCGCCGCTGTTTCGTCGATGAGCGTGCTCCAGGGCGCCGCGTAGTCGGCGTTCAGCAGGTGCGCGGTCTTGCGAAGATAGTCGCGAATCCCCCGCAGCTGGAACATCAGGGCGCGCGGGTTTTCCTCGTCATACAGCAGCAAGTCGAGCACCGAGGGCCATGCCGGCTGGCTGGTGTAGCGCGCGCGGTAGGTAACGCTGGAGTCCGCCAGTTCCAACAACCAGCCCAGGCTTTCGCCCGGCTTGTCCAACGCCAGCATCAGCCAGGTCGCGCTGGTCGATAGCCTTTCGAGGCGCCGGCCGATTGAGAGAAAGCGCCAGCCCGAGTCGCGGGTCATGCCGTCCAGCGCGAAACCGGACAGCGACATCAGCGCGGAGACCGCGCGGTCGATCCAGAGCAGGGTTTCGGTCAGCGAGACGCGTCGACCCAGCACCGGGTCCTGCACCAGTCGATTGACCGCCTGCCAGTTATCGAGCGACATCCGCTCGCGCAGGCTGAAGGCCACCTGATTGAGCTGCCGGAGCTGGCTGGGCAAGCCAAACGCATCGGTATCCTGGGTGGCCGCATCAGACCAGGCGAGTGCCGGCTGCTCGCGGTCGATCGGCAGCCCCATGGCCGCGGCGACGCGGGCCACTGCGGCCTCGGTCGCTTCGCTATCGATTGCCGCATTCAGGCCAATGCGGAGCAGGCGCGCCAACTGGTCGCAACGCTCGGCGTAGCGTCCGTACCAGAAGAGGTTCTCCACCACGCGCGAAGCGATGATCACCTGCCGCCGCACCTGTGGCGTGGCCGTGATTCGGGGCGTGGCGGGCAGGGGCGCGGCCACGGTGGCCGCTCCCGGGCGCGATAGCACCCAGGTGTCCTTGGCGCTGCCACCGCGCTGCATCGACACCACGTAGGGGTCTGCTTCGGCAGCCACCCGCGTCAGGCCGCCGGGCATCACCTGATAGCCCTGCGGGGTGGCGACCGCGAACACGCGCAGGCCGATGGGGCGCGTGCCCAGCACATCCGGCCGTCGCGGTGTCAGGGTGGGCGCCTGTGACACACGGACCAGTTCCTGCGCGACGTAGCGCCCCGGATCTGCGCGAACCTGCTCGGCGAAAGCGGCGCGTTCCGTGCGCGACAGTTCCGGACCGAACACGGGCTCGAAGCCGCGCACGGGGTCGGTCGGCTTGAACACCAGTTCGTCGATACGGGCGAGCGCGGAGGCCTGCGCGGCGGGCTCGCCACACCACCAGGTGGCGATCGACGGCAACCGCAGTTCCTCGCCCCGCAGGCGCTGGCAGAGCGCCGGGAGATAGCCGAGCAGGGCGCCAGACTCGAGCACGCCCGACCCCAGCGCATTGGCGACGAGCACCGTGCCGCGTCGCGCGCATTCCATCAGTCCGGGCACGCCGAGCGCCGAATCGGCCCGCAGTTCCAGCGGATCGCAGAAGCTGTCGTCCTGTCGTCGCAGCACCGTGTGGACGCGCTGCAGGCCTTCGATGGTTTTGAGCCACAGGCAGCCGTCCCGGACCACCAGATCGCCGCCCTCGACCAGGGGGAACCCCATGTAGCGGGCGAGAAAGCCGTGTTCGAAATAGGTTTCGTTGTACGGACCTGGTGTCAGGACCACGGCCAGCGGTTGGCCGTCGCCGGCCGGGGCATAGTGCAGCAGTGATTCGCGCAGGGTGTTGAAGTGCTGACTGATTCGCGCAACGTGCAGCTCGCGGAACAGTTCGGGAAACAGCCGTGCCACCAGCAGCCGGTTTTCCAGCGCGTAACCGGCGCCCGACGGCGCCTGCGTCCGGTCGGCCAGTACCCACCAGCGACCGTCCGGTGAGCGGGCCAGATCCGCCGCGTAGCTATGCAGGAAGATGCCGCCCGGCGGGCGCGTGCCGCAGGCGGCGCGCAGAAAACCGCTGTGGCCAAGGATCAGCCCCGGCGGCAGCTGACCTTCGTGCAGCAGCCGCGCGGCGCCGTACAAATCGGCGAGCACGCTGTTCAAGAGCTCGGCGCGCTGCATGATCCCGGCCGCAATACCGTCCCATTCGTCGGCGGGCAGGATGAGGGGCAGCACGTCGAGATCCCAGGGGCGGTCAAGGCCCTGCGGGTCGGCGTAGACGTTGTAGGTCACGCCGCTGTCGCGAATGGCGCGCTCGACCAGTTCGATGCGGTCAGCCAGCGCCGTGCCGGTGGTGCCCTGCAGCTCGGCGTGAAAGCGCGCCCAGTGCGCGCGCGGCGTGCCGGGTCCGGCCAGCAGTTCGTCGTAACGCGCGGCGGTGGGTGCCGGATTGGCGAGAAGATCAGGCTGCATGGGCCAACACGCTGGGCGGGACAGGCCCGACTCTAGCCACGCGGACGACGCAGATCCAGCGTGAACGGATAGTAGGCGCTGCGCTGTACCGGCGCGGCGTCCACGCTGCCCGGGGTGTGTCCGCGTCGAAAGAAGCGGGCGAGGCGCCGCGCTTCTGCTTCAAACGCATTGACCGGAAAGGTGGTGTAGTTGCGACCGCCGGGATGTGCCACGTGGTACTGGCAGCCGCCCAGCGAGCGCGATTGCCAGGTGTCTACCAGATCGAAAGTCAGCGGCGCGTGCACGCCGATGGTCGGCTGCAGACACGACGGCGGCTGCCAGGCGCGATAGCGCACGCCGGCCACGAACTCGCCGTTGGTACCCGTGGGGTGCAAGGGCAGGGCGTAGCCGTTGCAGGTCAGGACGTGTCGCTCGTCGACCAGCCCGCGCACTTTCACCTGCAGCCGCTCCAGCGACGAATCCACATAGCGCGCCGTACCGCCGGGACCGCCTTCTTCGCCCATCACATGCCAGGGTTCGAGCGCGCTGCGGAGTTCCACCGCCACATCGCGCGCGGCGAAATCGCCGATGCGTGGGAAACGAAACTCCAGATGCGGCGCGAACCAGGCCGGATCGAAGTCATAGCCGGCGTCGCGCAGTTCCTGCAGCACATCCTGCAAATCGGTTTCCACGAAGTGCGGCAGCATGAAGCGGTCGTGTAGTTCGGTGCCCCAGCGCTTGAGCGTGCCGGGCCGGTAGGGCTGTGCCCAGAAGCGCGCCACCAGCGCGCGCATCAGCAGCTGCTGAGCGAGGCTCATCCGCGCATGCGGCGGCATCTCGAACGCCCGCAGCTCCAGCAGACCGAGGCGGCCGGTGACGCTTTCCGGCGCAAAAAGCTTGTCGATACAGAACTCGGCGCGATGCGTATTGCCGGTGACGTCGATCAGCAGATTGCGAAACAGGCGATCGACCAGCCACGGCGGCGGGGGATTGCCGCTAGCTTCCAGTCGCGCCATTTCGCGCATGGCCACTTCGAGTTCGTAGACCGACTCATGGCGCGCCTCGTCAACCCGCGGCGCCTGACTGGTGGGGCCGATGAACAGCCCGCTGAAGAGATAGGACAGCGCCGGGTGGTTGTGCCAGTAGGCGAGCATGCTGGCCAACAGGTCGGGTCGCCGCAAAAAAGGCGAGTCCTTGGGCGTGGCACCGCCCAGCACAAAATGATTTCCGCCGCCGGTGCCGGTGTGCCGGCCGTCGAGCATGAACTTCTCGCTGCCGAGGCGCGTTTGATGGGCGGCTTCGTAGAGGAACTCGGTTTGTTCGACCAGCGCGTCCCAGGATTCGACCGGATGCACGTTGACTTCCAGCACCCCGGGGTCCGGCGTTACCCGCAGCAGGCGCAGCCGGGCGTCCCGCGGCGGCTCATAGCCTTCGATCACGACCGGCACGTCCTGCGCCTCGGCGGTGGCTTCGATTACACCCAGCAGTTCCAGATAGTCTTCCAGGCGTGCCAGTGGCGGCATGAAAAGATGCAGGCGGCCGTCGCGGGCTTCCGCGCATAGCGCGGTGCGCACGAGGCCGGTGGCTGATTGGTGCAGCGTGGGCGCGAGGGCGTCGGCGGTGTTCAGGCCAGACGGCCGCTGCACCTGCGGCGGATGGCGTCCGCTGGCCTGCTCGCGGTAATCCCGCCACGCGGGCAGCGGTTGCTGCGGCAGGCTCGGGTCGCGCATGAATAAAGGATCGCGGTCGCCGGGCGCGCTCCACGGGAGCGAATCCAGCGGCAGGCGCAGCCCCAGCGGGGAATCGCCGGGGATGAGGTAGCAGCGCTCGTCGCGCAGGAACCACGAGCCGCTGCGCCAGCCGCTGGCATCGCGGGAGATTGGCAAGACGTGGCCAACGACCCGCGCCAGCCCTTGATCGAAGATGCGCCGCAGCCGTGCCCGTTCGATGGGATCATCCAGTTCCGAATGCAGCGGGTCGACGTTGGACGGCAGTCGACGCTCGCGCCAGAGGTAGTACCAGACGTCCTCAAAGGCTGGGAAAACCTGCTCCGATGCCAGTGCCAGCCGGTCCGCCACTTCGCCGAGGAAGCGCGCGCCCTGCGCGCTGTGCGCGCCATGGTCTGCGCCTTCGGCGGCCAGCAGGCGGGGGGTCCGCCACATCGGCTGCTGGTCTGCGCGCCAGTACAAATTGAGCGACCAGCGCGGCAACTGCTCGCCCGGATACCACTTGCCCTGGCCGAGATGGACCAGCCCTTCGGGCGCGTAGCGCGCGCGGAGCCTGGCCAGCAGTTCGCCGCCCAGACCGCGCTTGCTCGGGCCCATGGCTTCTGTGTTCCACTCCGGCGCGTCCTGATCGGTCACCGAAACAAAGGTGGGTTCGCCGCCTTGCGTCAGGCGCACGTCGCCCGCAGCGAGTGCCTGATCCACCGTCTGACCCAAGTGTTGCAGCGCTGCCCACTGTGCGGCGCTGTAAGGCTTGGTGACGCGCGGCGCTTCATAGATGCGCTCAATCCGCATGCTGTGCGAAAACTCGACTTCGCAAGCGTCGACGCTGCCGGAAATCGGCGCGGCCGACTGCGGGTCGGGCGAGCAGGCCAGCGGAATATGGCCTTCGCCGGCCAGCAGCCCGGAAGTCGGATCCAGCCCAATCCAGCCGGCGCCCGGCAAATACACTTCGCACCAGGCGTGAAGATCGGTGAAATCGGTCGCCGGCCCGCCAGGGCCTTCCAGCGGTTTGACGTCCGGGACCAGCTGCAGCAGGTAGCCAGACACAAAACGCGCGGCGAGCCCGAGGTGACGGCACATTTGCACCAACAGCCAGCTTGAATCCCGACAGGAGCCAGCCGCGCGGGTGAGCGTTTCTTCCGGTGTCTGCACGCCGGGCTCAAGCCGGATTAAATAGCTGATTTCGGTTTGCAGGCGCTGATTTAACGCCACGATGAAATCGACCGTGGGGGTGGGCGTGCGCTCGATGCTGTCGAGCAGGGCCTGCAAGCGCGGTCCGGCAGGCAGCGTAATGAGATACGGCGCGAGCTCCTTCAGGGCGGTCGCATCGTAGGCGAAGGGGAACTTCTCGGCGCTCGGCTCCAGAAAAAAATCGAAGGGATTGAGCACCGCCATTTCGCAGATCAGGTCCACCTCCACGCGCAGCTCGCGGGTGCGTTCGGGGAAGACGATGCGCGCGAGGTAGTTGGCCTGCGGGTCCTGCTGCCAGTGGATGAAATGCGGTTCCGGGGCAATTTTCAGCGAGTAGCTGAGGATCCGCGTGCGGCAATGAGGCGCCGGGCGCAGGCGCAAAATTTGGGGCCCCAGATGGACCAGCCGGTCGTAGTCGTAGCGGGAAACATGATTCAACGCGACGTGAATGGACACGGGCAGGCTCCGTCCGGTGAACGCAATGTGGTGAGCTTACCCAGCCATTGTGCGATGCGCAAAGACGCAAAATGACCGCGATTGAAGGCCGCGCCGAATGGCACCAGCCCGGGGCGCCTGAACCCCGCTGAACGAGGAACAGGCGCCGTCGGAGTGCGCGGGCGCCAGGCCCGCCGCCGGGCTTAGAGCTTCACGTACTCGTAGGCCGAGGGCTGGTTATTGATGCCGCGATCCGGCGGCGCCAGCCAGCCGGCAATTTTGCCCGGCTCGACCACGCGCTGCATGAGGCTGCGCACGTGGGCCCGGTCAGCCTCGGTCGGCAGCCAAGTGGTCAGGCCCTGGGTGTAAGCCTCGGCGCTGATCCGGCGGCCGGTAGGATCGGTAGGCGCATTTGCCCACGCGCCGATGCCGCGATTGAAGCGGGTAGAGGGCAGGGTGAGTTCGATCTCATAGCCCGCGCGCTGAATCATCATGTTCCAGCGTTTCAGCCCCATGCCGCAGTCTTTCACGTAGGCGACGCGCGCCACTTCGTTCATGGCGTTACGCATGGGGATGGATTCGGTGCCCTGACCGTCGTCGCCGACCGGTACGGCCAGCTCGAACATGTCGTTCAGCGCAAGATGGTCGCTGTAGAGGCTCTCGTCCGGACGTCCCTTGATGCCGTTTGCGAAGCTCGACGCCGCGTTCGAAGAGACCTCGGAGCCGAAAAGATCCAGCGACGAGGTGAACCAGAAATTGATGTAGCGCTGAATCAGCGGCAGGTCCATGGCGCCCGCCTGGCGGATGACTGCCGGATCGTCGGAACCGGTTTCCTTCATGACTTCCAAGGTGCGGCGAATGACCCGGCCGAGTCCCGTTTCACCGACGAACATGTGATGCGCCTCTTCGGTCAGCATGAAGCGGCAGGTTCGGGCAAGCGGGTCAAAGGCCGATTCGGCCAGACTTTTCAGCTGATATTTGCCATCGCGATCGGTGAAGTAAGTGAAGCAGAAGAAGGACAGCCAGTCGTCGATCGGTTCGTTGAAAGTGCCGAGAATCCGGGGCTTGTCGACGTCGCCCGAGTGGCGCGCCAGCAGCTCTTCTGCCTCTTCGCGGCCGTCGCGACCGAAATAGGCGTGCAGCAGGTACACCATTGCCCACAGGTGACGGCCTTCTTCCACATTGACCTGAAACAGATTGCGTAAGTCGTACAGCGACGGGCATACCCGACCCAGCAGATGCTGCTGTTCGACCGAGGCGGGTTCGGTGTCCCCTTGGGTGACGATGAGGCGCCGGAACTGCGAGCGGAATTCGCCCGGCACCTGTTGCCACACGGGCTGGCCCATGAAATCGCCAAACCCGATCTTGCGTTCCGGATCGGCGTCGGCCAGAAAGATGCCCCAGCGATAGTCGGGCATCTTCACGTAGCCATAGCTGGCCCAGCCTTCGGCATCCACCCCGACCGCCGTGCGGAGATATACGTCGTTCTGCGCAAACTCCTTGGGGCCCATTTCGTCCCACCAGTTGAGGAAGCGCGGCTGCCAGTGTTCGAGCGCGCGCTGTAGCGTGCGGTCGTTAGACAAGTTCACGTTGTTGGGAATGCGGTCGGAAAGATTGACGCTGGACATGCGGGCTTCCTCGCGAAGGGTTAGGTCACTTAAGGTGTTGAAATGAAAACATTCGGGGCTGCGGCTTATACGCGCTCCCAGTTGAATTGGGCTTTGCTGCCGCTGCCAAACACCTTCAGCGCGCCCTGCTCGCCAACCGCGTTGGGGCGGATGAAGATCCAGTTCTGCCAGGCGGATAGCCGGCCAAAAATGCGGGTTTCCATGGTTTCCTGACCGGGAAAACGCAAGGATGCTTCCATCCCGGTCAGGGCATCGGGCGAAAGGCTGGCGCGTTCTTCGATTGCCAGTCGGACCTCATCGTCCCAGTCGATGTCGTCGGGCGCGTAGGTCACCAGGCCCAGTGCGATCGCGCGGTCGGCGTTCAGCGCTTCGCCGACGACCGCCTGAATGTCCGCCAGCGGGGTGGCATCGCCGCAGAAGCGGGTCAGGAGTCGGGTCTGATGGTTCACCATCGGCAGCGGCCCGAAGTTCATCGCCGACAGCGTGAGGGTCGGCGCGCTTGCAGGCTCGTCCGGCAGACTCAGCATAAAACTGCGGTCCGCGGCAAAGGCGAGTTCGGCCAAGGTGCCGGCAAAGCAGGCGTCGCGATCAATCAGCGCGAACATCGTGCGGGAAGAGACGTCGAGACGGGCGAAGGTGCGGCGGAGCAGTCCCAGTGTTTCCTTCACCAGCCAGTCGCCGGCGTGCGCCAGCAGGCTCGCATCGGCGGCCAGCACGTGTGCCGGATTGCCGCTGGTGCGCAAGAGCCACGCGCCGACTTCCAGGTCGTTGGTCCGTAGCATCAGGATCGCGTCATCAAGCTCGCGCGCCAGCGCGAGCGGCCACCAGTCTGCGCCCTGAGCGTGAATGTCGGCGAGCGACGCTGGCGGGGCTGCGTCGGGCGCGCGCAGGGTGAGCGTGGCGGTGCGCGCCGCGCGGTTCAAGGCCACATCGACGTAGCGGTAGTGCAAGCCGGATTCGTCGGCGCTTCTGGTGAGTGGCGTCAGCGCAATCCCGACGCCCGCGCCGGGGCGCGTGCTCTGCGCCGCCAGCGCGGCCACCCGGGCGGCAACGGCGTCAGCGAACTGGGCCGGCTTCGCGATGTGGTCCACCAGCCCCCACTGTCGCGCACGTTCGGCGCGCACGCCCTCGGTAGTGGTAGAGAAGACGTCCGCCAAATCGCGGCGCACGCGGCGCTTGTCGGTCACGCGGGTCAGTCCGCCGGTGCCGGGCAGCACGCCGAGCAAAGGCACTTCAGGCAGGCTCACGGTGGAAGATCGGTCGTCGACCATCAGGATTTCGTCGCAGGCAAGCGCAAGCTCATATCCGCCGCCGGCCACCGTGCCGTTTACCGCCGCCAGGAACTTGAGGCCATCGGCGCTCGAATCTTCAATGCCGTTGCGCGTTTCGTTGGTGAATTTGCAGAAATTTACTTTCCACGCGTGGCTGGATTTGCCCAGCATGTAGATGTTGGCGCCCGAGCAGAACATGCGCTCCTTCGCGCTGGTCATGACCACGACCTTCACTTCCGGATGTTCGAAGCGCACGCGTTGAAGCGCGTCGTACAGCTCGATATCTACGCCCAGGTCGTACGAATTGAGTTTCAGCTTGTAGCCGGGCGCAATGCCGCTGTCTTCGTTGACGTCCATCGACAGGGTTACGACCTCGCCGTCGTAGCGCACTTTCCAGTGCTGGTATTGCGCTGGATTACGGTCATAGGTCACGTGGAGCGTCTGATTAGCGGTGTCGGACATTGCAAAGCCTCGGAAATTAAGCGGCCCGGGTGATGGTCTCGATCAGCAGCTGGTAACTGCGCTCGAGATCAAGGCCAGTGGTTTCGACGGTGCAGTCGGCCTGCGCGTACAACTGCGCGCGGGCGTCGAGAATGCGTTTCAGGTCTTCCATGGCGGCAGCGTTGCCGGCCATCGGGCGGGTATCGCCCTGGGCGACGACGCGCGCCATGTGTTCTTCCGGCGCAGCCTGCAGCCAGACGCACAGGCAGCTGCTGAGCAGCAGATCGTAGGTGGCGGGTTCGGTCACGATGCTCCCGCCCGTGGCGATGACGCAGCGCGCCTCGCGCTCAAGGATTTGTTCAAGGCAGCGCCGTTCCAGGCGTCTGTAGCCGGCCTGTCCGTAGAGCAGGAATACTTCGGAAAGCGGCATGCCGGCGGCTTTCTCGATTGCTTTGTCGAGCTCCACAAACGGACAGCCCAGCTTTTTGGCGAGTCGTTTGCCCAGCGATGATTTGCCGGCGCCGCGCAGGCCGGTGAGGGCGATCCGCGAGCGACGGTGCTCGTCGGCCCGGCCCAGTTCGGCGGCAAGTTTTTGGCGGAGTTCGCGCAGTTGCCCCTCGCTCTGGCTGCGGAGCAGTCGGAGCAGCAGCGTGGTTTGTTCGGTTTCTGCGGGCGCCTCGTGCAACAGGCTGACAATAGGAAGGCCCAGCGCGTCGGCCAGTTTTTGCAACACCAGCACCGACGGGTTGGCCTGACCGGCTTCAAGTTGCGCAAGGTAGCGTTCCGAGACCTGCGAGTGCAGGGCGAGGAGCTTGCGCGTCATGCCTCGGCCTGCGCGTGCTTCGCGCAGGCGCAGCCCCAGCACGTCGAGCAGATCGTTATCTGCCGCGGGCTCAGCGCTGCGAAGCAAGCCGGTTGGTTTCATGAATTATATTGCGAGTGACTCTGTGAGCCGGCAATATAGTGCAACTTAGAACCGCCCCACAACCCGGGCACAAAGGCTATCCATGACACGCGCGCTCACGATTCTTGTAGGCACCACGACCGGCAACGCGCAGTACTGCGCCGAGGAATCTGCGTTCCGCGCGCAGGCTCTGGAAATCGCGGCCGAGGTCAAACCCATGGACGGGCTGGACGCTACAGTGTTCGTGCCAGGGCAGACGTATCTGTTGTGTATTTCGACCTATGGCCAGGGTGATGTGCCCGACAACGCGCGCGGCGTCTACGAGACCCTGATTCGCGACAAGCCGGCGCTGAGCGGCGTGCGCTACGGCATCGTCTCGCTCGGTGACAGCTCGCACGCCCAGACGTTCTGCTTTGCGGGGCGGCGCTTCGACAACGCTTTGAGCAAGTTAGGCGCGGTGCGAGTGGGCGAGATTCTCAATCACGACGCGTCCTCCGGTACGATGCCGGAAGAAGCCACCGCCGCATGGGCGATGGCCTGGCTGGCGCAGGCCTTTGAGGGTGATTCGACAGCGCCCGCGCAGTAATCATCTTGCGAGTTCGAAAGCGCAGCGATTCATGCCCACACTTTCTTCCTTTCTCGAGACTGACCACGGGCTAAAGCTCGTCGTCCCGCGCGATTACAACGCCGCCTTCGATTTAATCGAGCGCAACCTCGTGGCCGGTCGCGCCGACAAGCTGGCTTACATCGACGACCGGGGGAGCTACACCTACGGCGAACTCGCCGCGCGGGTGAATCAGGCTGCCAACGCGCTGACGGCGCTGGGTTTGCGGGCCGAAGAGCGCGTGATGCTGCTTCTTTACGACGGCATCGATTTTCCCGCGGTGTTTCTGGGTGCGATCAAGGCGGGGATCGTGCCCATTGCGGCCAACACGCTGCTCACACCGCGCGACTATGAATTCATGTTGCGAGACAGTCGGGCCCGGGCGCTGGTGATCGCTGCGCCGCTGTTGCCAACGGTGGCGCCGCTGCTGGCCGCGTTACCGCATTTGCAACACGTTGTCGTGGCCGGTGAAGAGACCGCGGCTGGCCCCGAGCTTGGGCGCCTGATGGCGGGCGCGTCGACGCTGTTCGAGGCTGCCGCCACAACTGCCGATGACGCCTGCTTCTGGCTTTATTCTTCGGGCTCGACCGGTACGCCCAAGGGCACCGTGCATCTGCATGCGAGCATGATTCAAACGGCCGAGCTCTATGCGCGACAAACTTTGGGTTTGCGCGAAGATGACCTCGTTTTCTCGGCCGCCAAGCTGTTCTTTGCGTATGGTCTTGGTAACGCGCTGAGTTTTCCATTGGCCATCGGCGCCACTACCGTGCTGATGGCCGAGCGCCCGACGCCGGAAGCCGTGTTCCGCCGCCTGAGCGAATACAAACCGACCGTGTTCTGCGGCGTGCCCACGCTTTACGCGGCCATGCTGGCCTACCCCGAAAAGCCTCTGCGTGAGCAACTCGCGCTACGCGTATGCACGAGTGCCGGGGAGGCGTTACCGGCTGATGTCGGGCGGCGCTTCGCCGAGCGTTACGGGGTCGATGTGCTGGATGGCATCGGTTCAACCGAAATGTTGCACATCTTCCTGTCGAACCGACCCGGAGAGGTCCGCTACGGAACGACCGGCAAGCCGGTGCCGGGCTATCGCGTTCGTCTGATCGGTGACGATGGCCATGAGGTGGCAGCTGGCGAGCTGGGCGAGTTACAGATTGCGGGGCCGACCAGCGCGCAGATGTACTGGAATAATCGCGAGCGCTCGCGAGAGACCTTTGTCGGCGAGTGGACGCGCGCGGGTGATAAATACAGCGTGGATCCTGACGGCTATTTTGTGTACGGCGGTCGCTCGGACGACATGATGAAAGTAAGCGGTCAGTACGTGTCGCCGTTTGAGGTGGAAGCTGCGCTCTGCTCACACGATGCGGTATTGGAATCTGCGGTGGTTGGCGCTGAGGACGATGACGGACTGACCAAGCCGAAGGCGTTTGTGGTGCTACAGGCCGGGCAGAGCGGCCACCAAGCGCTGGCGGATGGACTAAGGGCGCATGTGAAATCTCAGCTCGCGCCGCATAAATACCCGCGCTGGATCGAATTTGTGACGGAATTGCCGAAGACCGCGACCGGCAAGATTCAGCGGTTCAAGCTGCGCCAGTAAGCGATCACGGCAGCAGGGTGCAGGCGCCGGGGTGATATCTCGCGTCGAATTTGTGCCATCGGCCTGATGGAACCCTGACAAAGAAGACGCCCCGGTCGACCGTCGTGTAGCGAACCACCAGGTCCCGGCTGCGCCGGCAGACCTCGCCGCCGAGCGCGGTCTTGTCCTTCCGACAGGTCTTAAGGCTGCCACCAAACTGTGAACTCACCAGCCCGTTGCCGGAGATTTCAATCTCGCCGCGCGTTTCGCCGGCCGACAACGTCGATTCAAATGCTGCCGCTGAAATCTCGGGGCACGGTTGGGACGGCTGATTGAACTTGCTGCAGGCAGTAAGCGCGGCGACGCTCATGAGGATGAGACAGGCTGAGATGGCTGCGCGCCGTGCGGCAGGGCCACCTGAGCGGCATGGCGTGGATTTTTCAGGTTTCATCGCGAATAAGCCTCCCTGCGGGGTGGCGTCATGGCGCGCGGAAAGAGTGGCTGGGGGACTAGGATTCGAACCTAGACTGACGGAGTCAGAGTCCGTTGTCCTACCGTTAGACGATCCCCCAGTAGGGCCGAAAGCGCGAAGAGGGTAGCCCAATTCGCGCGTGCTCTCCATCTGTTTGGCAGGAGCCTCGACACTCCTGCCACAGGCCGCCCCGGGAGGGCGGCACGAAGAGGCTTTAGCGCTTGCTGTACTGCGGACGCTTGCGCGCCTTCCGCAGGCCAACTTTCTTACGTTCCACTTCACGCGCATCACGCGTCACGAAACCGGCGGCCCGTAGCGGCCGACGCAGGGTTTCATCGTAGGCCATGAGCGCGCGGGTAATGCCGAGACGCAAGGCGCCGGCCTGGCCGGAAATACCGCCGCCGACGACCGATGCATTGATGTCGAAGCTGTGCTCCAGCGCAGAGGCGACCAGCGGCTGGCGCACAATCATGCGGGAGGTTTCGCGGCCAAAGTATTCGTCCAGGCTGCGACCGTTGATTTTGATGTTGCCACTTCCGCGCGCCATGAAGACGCGGGCGGTGGAGCTTTTGCGGCGGCCAGTGCTGTAGTAGGTCTCGGTAGCCATAGTGACTTACAGTTCCAGAGGTTGGGGCTGTTGGGCGGCGTGCTCGTGCGTGGCACCAGCGTAAATTTTGAGCTTGCGCGCCATCGCGCGACCCAGCGGGCCTTTCGGCAACATGCCTTTGACCGCGCGTTGCAGCGCCGAGCCCGGCGCTTTCTGCTGCAGTTTCTCGAAGGAAATCTGCTTCATACCACCCGGATAGCCGGAATGGTCGTAGTAGAACTTGTCTGAGGTCTTGGCACCGGTCACGCGGATTTTGTCCACGTTGACCACGATGATGTAGTCGCCGGTGTCCATGTGCGGGGTGAAGATCGGCTTGTGCTTGCCGCGCAGTCTGCTGGCGATGCCGGTGGCGAGGCGACCGAGCACTTTGTCGGTGGCATCGATGACAAACCAGTCACGCGTGATGGTTGATGGGGTAGCCGTAAACGTCTTCATGATTGCGCCCGCTCGAAAAGAGCGGCAATGTTACGGATGACCCTTTTTGATGTCAACGAAAAGGGACTGTCTATCCGCCTGTTTTGATTGATGTTTGAACAAGCCCTCGAGGGCTGGAGTCAAGCGACTGATGGCACAGCGTAAATATCGCCTTACCGACCGCCTGATTATGGCCCTCGATGGTTTGCTCAGGGCCGACGCACCGGAGGCGTCAGGGGCAGATGTCCCCTCGCCCGCGGTGGCCATTGCCGACAGCGTGCTGGCGGGCAAGGCAAACGCCGAGTCAGCCAGACTCATGCGGGTCAATCATACCGGTGAAATCTGTGCGCAGGCGCTTTATTTGGCGCAGGCCTCACTCGCCCGGGCTGAAACCACCCGCCAGATGTTGGAAAACGCCGCGCAGGAAGAGCGCACTCATCTTCGTTGGTGTGCCCAGCGTCTGGAAGAACTGCAGGCCTCTCCCAGTCATCTCAACGGCGTCTGGTTCGCGGGCGCGTATGTGCTTGGGCTGGCCTCGGCCGCCGCCGGCGACAGCGTTAGCCTTGGATTTCTTGAGGAAACCGAAAAGCAGGTCGTCGCCCACCTTGACGAGCATCTGGGCAAACTACCGGTGGCCGACCGCAAGTCGCGCGCAATCCTGCTGCAGATGCGGCGTGACGAAGCGCGCCATGCCTCGCGTGCGGCATCAATGGGCGCGCGAGCTCTGCCGGCACCTGTACGAGGATTAATGCGACTCCAGGCGATGGTAATGAAAACCGTCGCCTCAAGAATCTGAACGGAATGACATGAAGTTTTGCTACCCAAGGTTTAGCGCCGCTGCTCACAGGCTGGCGTTCCTCGCGATTACCATCGCGATGATCAGCGTGGTTACCCCCAAGGCGAGCGCGGATCTGCCGCGTGCGGTCGAGGGGATTCCCGTCCCCAGCCTCGCGCCGATGCTGGAAAAGGTTACGCCGGCGGTGGTGAATATCTCGACCGAGGGGCACGTCGAGCTAAAGTCCAACCCGCTGATGAATGACCCCTTCTTCCGGCGCTTTTTCAACGTGCCGGACGCGCCACGCGAACGGAAGACGCAAAGCCTCGGCTCGGGTGTCATCGTGGACGCCGCGCGGGGTTTGGTGCTGACCAACAATCACGTGATTGCCAATGCCGACCAGATCAGCGTGCGGCTGACAGACGGCCGTCGCTTTTCGGCCAAACTCGTCGGCAGCGATCCTGAAACCGACGTGGCCGTTATCCAGATCAAGGCGAGCGGACTTATCGGTCTGCCGCTGGCCGATTCCGATCGCCTGCGGGTCGGGGATTTCGTGGTGGCGATCGGCAACCCCTTCGGCTTGGGCCAGACGGTGACCTCCGGCATCGTGAGCGCGCTGGCCCGTAGCGGCCTCGGCATTACCGGCTATGAGGACCTGATTCAGACCGATGCCTCCATTAATCCTGGCAATTCGGGCGGCGCGCTGGTCAATTTGCGCGGCGAACTGGTGGGGATCAACACCGCGATTTACTCGCAGAGCGGCGGCAATATCGGCATCGGCTTCGCCATTCCCATGAACATGGCCGAGCAGGTGATGGAACAGTTGGTCAAGTACGGTGAGATCAGTCGCGGCTATCTTGGCGCCGAAATGCAGAACCTGGACCCGGACCTCGCCGCGGCCTTCGGGCTGGAGGGCCATAACGGCGCGGTGCTGGTGAATATCCTGGCCGACTCACCGGCCGAGCAAGCAGGCTTGCGCGCGGGCGATGTGGTCACTGCGGTGAATGGCCGACGGGTTCGGGATGCTGCGGATTTGCGGAATCACATCGGACTGATGCGGGTCGGCGACCCGGTTGAACTGAACATCCTGCGCGACAGCAAGCCGCTGAGTGTGCGCGCCCGCGTTGGCTCGCGCGAACCCGCCGCTGCTGGCGCATCCGGTGGCGTGCGTAATCCGCGATTGGCGGGTGTCAGCGTGGCCGATCTGGATGAAGATTCGCCGGCCTTCGGACGCATCAATGGCGTGGTCGTCACCCGCGTGGCAAGCGGCACGCCAGCCTTCAAGGCCGGGCTGCGCGCCGGCGACATCATTCTGTCGGTCAATCGCGAAGAAGTGCTCGACGTGCAGAGCTTTGTGGCCATGGTTGGCCGCAACAAGGGCCAACTGCTACTGGGTGTCATGCGCGGCAATCGGACCGCGATGATGGTGATCAAATAAGGCTTAGCGGTCCGATGTTGTGGTGGTGTGCGTGAGGAGCGCGCGCAATACCGTTAGATTCACGCAGATCTCGCTGCCCAGACTCCCCAGGCTTACGCGCGGCGGTGACGTTGGTTCGCCGAGTCCCTCGACCACCAGCGCCGCGCCGGGGAAGCGGTCTTCCTGCGTATAGCGATGCGTGGTGATCACCGTGCACAGCCCGGCAGCACGGGCGGCAAGTAGCCCGTTCAGGGTGTCTTCCACCGCGATGCAGGCGGTCGCGTCGAGCCCAAGTCCGCGTAGCACTGCCTGATAGACGGCCGGAGACGGCTTTTTTTCGACAGTCGTGTCGTTGCTTTCAACCACCTCAAACCAGCCTCGCCAGCCCGGGGTGAGATTCAAATCAAGCAGGGTTTCGAGGTTGCTCCGCGCACTGCTGGTGGCGATTGCCAGCCGAATGCCCTGGTCCCGCGCCTCGCTCAGCAGGCGCGCAACGCCTGGTCGCAGGGGTACGCGCCCCGCTTCAAGCAGCGCCGCGTAGCGGGCCGTCTTTAGCCGATGGATTGCGGCTATATCGGTCAAGCTCAAGCCCTTGCCCTGCTTGGTCGGAGGATGCTCTGCCGCATAGCGCGTGATGCGTTCCCGTCCGCCCGAAATTGCCAGCAGGCTGCGATATTCGGCAGGGCTCCAGCACCAGCCTAGCCCCTGCGCCTCAAAAGTGGCGTTAAACGCCTGACGATGGATTTCTTCGGTATCCGCGAGCGTGCCATCAACGTCGAATATAAGCGCCTGTAGCTGGCTGCCTGACGGTGCTATCGGTGGCTGGGGCGAGCGCGCGCTCATCCGGTTAGTCCGCGCGGGACGAACTGCAGTGGTCCCGCAGGTCGAACGCTCCGGGCGAGAAGTGCCGGGCTGAATTTGATGACGCGTCGGAGAAAATGCTGCATGTATCGTTGCCTTGATGTGAAATCATAGCCCTGCGGTTCGTCGCGCGTCGAACCGAGCGCTTTTCGCACGGAGCAGTCCTTATGAGCCGGTCTTTCCCTCCCAAGGGTCGAGGCGCCCTGTCGCAGCCGGATCCCCGCTATCTGGAGACGGTGCGGGAAGGTATTGACGATGGATGGCCCGAGGGCGTCGAGCCGGCGCCGCCCTTGCGGACAACGCTGACCTGGGAACACCCGCGCGCCATCATCAACACCAACCGGTCGCCCGACATCCCCTTCGAGCAGTCGATCAACCCTTACCGCGGTTGTGAGCATGGCTGTATCTACTGCTACGCGCGTCCGGCGCACGCCTATGTCGACCTTTCGCCCGGGCTCGACTTCGAGAGCCGGCTGTTTGCGAAGGCGGGCGCCGCCGCCCGCTTACGCGAGCAACTGGCCGCGCCGGCTTATCGCTGCAGCCCGATTGCGCTGGGCGGTAATACCGATGCCTATCAGCCGCTTGAACGACGACTGCGCGTGACGCGCGAGATCCTCGAGGTACTGGCGGAGACCAAACACCCGGTGACGATCGTGACCAAATCGGCATTGGTCGAGCGGGATCTGGACCTGTTGGCCCCCATGGCGAAGCGCGGTCTGGTGCAGATCTATCTGTCGGTTACGACGCTGGATGCCGGGCTCGCGCGCCGCATGGAGCCGCGGGCAGCGGCGCCCCGGCGACGTCTTAAAACCATCCAGACCCTGTCTGAGGCGGGCGTGCCTACGGGCGTCATGTTCGCGCCGGTCATTCCAGCGATTAACGACCATGAAATGGAAGCGGTGCTGGCCGCCGCTGCCGAGCACGGCGCCGTCTACGCGGGCTATGTCCTGTTACGCCTCCCGCGCGAGGTAGAGCCCTTGTTTTGCGAATGGCTGGAGAACCACTTTCCGCTGCGTGCACCGCGTGTCCTGTCGCTGTTGCGGGATTTGCGCGCCGGCAAGACCAGCGACGCTGCGTTTGGCACGCGACTGACCGGCACTGGCGCGCTGGCGCAGTTGATCAAGGCGCGGTTCCAGCGGGCATCCCGGGAGCAAGGACTCAATCGGAGCGACCATCGCCTGATCACCCAGTTGTTCGAGCCGCCCAAGCTCGGCCCGCAACTCGATTTGTTCGCCCAGGCCCAGGATTAGCCAGGCTGCGTGTGCGTCAGACGGACGACCACAATGGTCTGGTCATCGTGCGCCGCGCCACCGCCCATGAAGTCATCGACCGCGCCAAGCACGCTGCTGGCAATGCTGTCTGCGGACCCGGCGCCAACCGCACAAAAGAGTTCGCTTAGCCGCTGACGTCCGAATGCGTCCCCTGCCGGGTTGCGGGTTTCACACAGGCCGTCGGTGACGAGTAGCAAGGCGTCGCCGGGCTGATAGGGCGCTTCCGCAAATCCCTTGAACTGCCAGCCTGCATCGACGCCCAGCGGAATATCCTCGCCATTCAGGAGCGTGACTTCGCAGGTTTCGGCATGCCACCACAGCGCGGGCTCATGCCCGGCGCTGGCCCAGACCAGTTGCTGCCGGTCTACATCGACGAGCAGATACAGCAAGGTCATGAAATGCCCGGGCCTGACATCGGCCGAGAGTTGTAGATTGAGCTGCTGCAGGATCTGCGCAGGCGGCACCCCGGCGGCCAGCAGGCCGTGCAGCAGCGCGCGCGCCGTGGTCATCAGCAGGGCGGCTGGAACCCCGTGGCCAGCCACATCGCCGATGGCCACGCCCAGCATCTGTCGGCCGAGGGGGCGGCCGTCAAGATAGTCAAAATAATCGCCGCCGGTTTGTTCGCAGTAGCGGGATAGCCCGGCGACTTCCACACCGGGGAATGCGGGGGCGTTAGCCGGCAGCATCCGCTGCTGAACTTCCCTTGCCAGCAGCATCGATTGTTGCAATCTGGCTTCCTCGGCAAGTTGCGGGATCATGCGGTTGAACGTGTGACCCAGACCTTCCAGTTCGTCGCCGGTATCAATGCGGACCCGGGCCGCGAAGTCGCCGCCTGCTACGGCCTCCATCACGCGTTTGAGCTGCGATACAGGTTGGGTGACGCTCCGCGCCGCATAGGCGGCGACCAGCGCGACCACCAGCCCGGCGGTGAGGATCATGGGGATAACGGCATCGCCCTGACGGCGCGCGCTCGCCAGCGCGTAGTTGGCCGCTGCCCGCGCGGTGCTTGTCGCCGCGTTGGCAGGCGCCAGCCACAGCACATGGCCCAGCGACGAAGGCAGCGGACGGTAGAGACAAAACACCTCGCTTTCACCAAGGCGCAACAGCCGTTGGCCACTTTCCCCGGTGGCCAGCTCGCGCCGCAAGGTCTGGATTTGCCCCGGCGTGGCCTGCTGCAGTAGCGGCGAATCGCCCGCTAAAACGACAAGGCCCGAACCCGTCCCTTGTACCAGCAGCGCATGACCGAGCGTGGTGTCCATCGCGGCTGGCTGCGCCGCGCCGAGCAGACTGGACAGCGGCGTTGCGAGCGCGCTAGTCCCCAGATTTTCCCCGGTTTGCGCAAGGAGCGGGCGAGTGACCACCAGCCACGGCGTGTCTGCGCTAGCGACGACCTCGATCGAGGACGCGTCGAGGTCGGCCGGTATGCCCTCACGCCTGGGAAATTCGCGCTGACTGGCTGGAAACTGCACCCGTAGCCCGCCGGTGAGCCGCACTTCCTGCAGACTGTCGTCAAGTCCAAGTGCCTCCCGAAGCGCAGCCAACTCGCCCGCTACTGCCTGCAAGCGGGCGGCCCCATTGGATCGCTCAGCGTCTGCTGCGGCGATGGCGCTTGGCGCAGGCCTGCGACCGCTTTCCCCAGCGGCCGGCGAAGCAGGCTGATTTACCAGTTCATGCGCGACCAAGCGCGCCTGCGCCTGCGCGGCGTACGCCAGCCGGTCTACCGCATGAGTAAGCAGGAGCGCCCCCGTGTCGGCCTGAGCCGCGAGGCTGCGGCGCGCCTGTGCACTTAACGACGCACCCCATTCTGCGGCCAGCCTGGCCCCGAAACGGTCGAAGGCCCGATGGTCGAAGTAGGCCAATATGAGCAGCGGGCACAGCGAAAACAGGGCGAGTAGCCCCAGCAGTTTGCGGCGAATGCTTAAGCGAGGTCGCGACATCGTGGCCGAGTTCGTAAAATGGCGCCTAGCATACGCGCTCCTCGCAGCCCCCCGACTGGCAGGAGACAGACTCCAAACCTCAGCTTGGCGACTAACCGGGCGTGCTGGCCCAGCAGGATTTTCTGATTTGAAACCGTTCTATCTTTGCGCTCCCGCCACCAGGGGAGTCTGCGCTTGAGCCTCGAATCTTCGCCCGGGGCGCGCTACCGCGAGCGCCTCCAGCGTCACGACCTGCAGGAAGACCCCGCGCAGCTGGCAGCCGTGACGCAGTTTGATCGCATTCACGACGCGCTTGGCACAGCACCCGCCAGCGGCGGTTGGTGGCGGCGCTGGCGCACGCCGACGTCTTCCGCGACCGTACCCGGACTCTACCTGTGGGGCTCGGTCGGGCGCGGTAAAACCATGCTGGTCGATATTTTCTGCGAGAGCCTGCCGGCGAGCCTGCGCCGCCGCCAGCATTTCCATTCCTTCATGCGCGAGGTGCATGCCGAGCTGCGTGCGCTCGACGGCATTGCCGACCCGCTGCAGACCGTCGCCCGGCAGTGGGCACAGCGCTACAAGGTGCTGTGTCTCGACGAGTTTCACGTCACCGATATCACCGACGCGATGCTGCTGGCGAGGCTGCTGCGCGCCTTGCTCGATCTGGGCGTGGTGCTGATCACCACGTCCAACGAACACCCCGACCAGCTCTATCGCGGGGGCTTGCAGCGGGAGCGCTTTCTGCCAGCCATTGCCTTGCTGAAATCCAGGCTTGAGGTGGTCGAATTGGGCGGCGACACCGACTATCGGCTGCGCACACTGACGCAGGCGGCGACCTACTACGTGCCCGCCGACACGCAGAGCGAGCAGGCGCTGGCCGAGCGCTTCTCGGCCTTGACGCACGAGGCGCCGATCGTGGCCGATCATCTGCGCATCGAGGGGCGCGAATTACCCGTCCGCGCGCATACCGATGGCGTGGTGTGGTTCGATTTCACAACGCTCTGCGGCGGTCCCAGAAGCACGCTCGATTACATCGAAATCGGGCGCTGCTTCCACACCGTGCTGCTCAGCGCGGTGCCGGTGATGGGCGAGGACGATAACGACGCAGCCCGCCGCTTCATCAATTTGCTGGACGAACTCTACGACCGCAGCGTCAAGGTGCTGTTGTCGGCGGCCGCCGAGCCGGCCGGTCTTTATCGAGGTGCGCGGTTGGCGGCAGCCTTTCGGAGAACCGTCAGCCGACTCACTGAAATGGCCAGTCACGACTATCTTTCAAGACCTCATATTTCAAGATAATCAATATTTTATAAATTTATCTTGACATCATTAATCACTTGGCTAACCTAACGCCATAAGAAATCTGGACTTCTTTCCAGATTAGGCTGAACAGGTTAGTCCGTGACTTCGACCGAGACCGCTATCGCGCATTTGCTTAACCATCGCTACGGCGATGGCGGCGTGTACCTGCCCCGCGATGGTGGAACCGGCCTGCTGCGCGCGGCAATCGATGGTGGTTTCGTTAGCGAGGAAGGCTACGTGACCCGCAAGGGTCGCGCCCTGCTCGCGCGCCTGCCACACAGCCATGAACTCCGTGGGTGAGTAAGACAGGGCAACCTGTCTCCAGCGTATTTAGGGCTGCCTTGTGCAGCCCTTCTTTTTTGTGGATTTGTCAGGCTTGTCAGCCGGCTCCCGTGCGGGTGTAGTGCGCGCCTGAACGCGCAAGGAAGCCTGATATGAAAGCCATCATCATCGATGCCTCGCGTGCCGCGCTGGCAGCAAGCCGGCGCCTGCTGGCGAGCGCCGACCCGCTGGTTGAAGTCACAGAATACGATGCCGAGCAACTCGGGCCGCCTCCGCCCGGGTTCAATTGGGCACTCTACGATTTGTTACTCATCGCGCAGCGGCCGGGTGATGGTCGTAGCGCGTTTGACTGGCTTGAACGCTTGTTTCAGGAAGCCACGTTTCCGGTGGCCTATGTCCTCACCGCCGACAAGGAAAAGCGCTACGCCGCCCTCGCTCGCGTCCGCGGCGCGCGCGGCCTGCTGGCGCCACAAGAACTCACCGTTCCGCGCTTGCGGCGAATCATCCGCGCGCTCGACGGCCGACAGCCCGACGATGCTGCGCGCGCCAGCCTCACGCTGGATGCGGCCATCCTCCAGGGGATTGCCGCACTGGGGCCGCTGCCGGCACGTGACGGCGCGGGCTACCGTTTCCAGCGACTGATCGGCCAGGGCGCGTTTTCACGCGTTTATCTCGCCGAGCAAGCCGGCACCCGCGAGCTCACGGTGCTGAAACTTGTAGATCTGGATCAGGACGCGCATCCCGAGGTGCTGGTCGCGTTTATCCGTGAAGCATCCCTGCTGGCGGCGACCAGCAGTCCACATGTGGCGCGTTACTTCGCGCACGGCTGCACCCGCCAGTACGCCTGGCTTGCGATGGAGTTCCTCGGGGGTGGTGACCTCAAGCAACGCATCGAAGCGGGCCTCGATACCGCACAGGCCGTCAGTTTCATGCGGCAACTTTTGCAGGCGCTGCAGGCCGTTCACAGGCAGGGCATCGTCCACTGCGATCTGAAGCCCGGAAACCTGTTGATTCGTCGGGCTGATGAACTGGTGCTCGTCGACTTTGGTCTTTCCCGGCAACTGCAAGCGACGCACGATGAGCCCGTCTGGTTGCACGCGCACGGCACGGCCGGCTATTGCAGCCCCGAGCAATTGCGCGGCGAAACGCTGGATTGCCGGACGGACCTCTACAGCGCTGGTGTGGTGTTCTTCGAGATGCTGACGGGCCGGAAACCATACATCGCGCTCACCCCCAAAAAAGCGCTGGCGCTGCATCTCCATGCACCCCTGCCCCAGCTGCCGAACAGGCTGGCGGCATTTCAGCCGGTGCTCGAGCGGCTGTTGGCGAAACTGCCTGCCGAGCGCTTCGATAGCGCCACCGCCACACTCGATGCCTTATCAGCAATCGCTGGTGCCGCGAAGTCGGGCGCTTGAAATTCTGCCCGGGGGCCGCATTTGCGGTGGTACGCGCAATCGGCGCGAGCGCTGAGGACACCGATGACATCCCCCGATTCTGAAGCGACAGGCGTGACCAGTGGGCCGGTGCTGCAGGTTCCCGCCAGACTGCGCGACACCCTGCCGGGCAAATTGTTGCTGCTGCCTCTGCCGGCGCGCCCTTTTTTGCCGGCGCAATCCATGCCGCTGGTCCTGCCAGAGTCGCTCTGGCGCGAAACCATCGAGCGCGTAGGCAATACACCGCACCATCTGGTCGGGCTGGTTTACGCCAACACCCCGGACCGTGACCTGCCGCAGCCGGCGGATTTCAGGCGAATCGGGACCGTGGTGAGGATGCATCATCCCGTGCGCGGCGATGGTCAGATCCAGTTCGTGGCAGAAGGCCTGCAGCGGTTTCGTATCGTCGATTTTGCGTCCGACAAGGCGCCCTTCGTGGCGGATGTCGAATACCCCGAATCGCCACCGGAAAACCCGCAGGAAGTGCGGGCCTACGCCCTGGCGGTGATCGCAAAAATCAAGGAATTGCTGCCGCTCAATCCGTTCTATCGCGAGAACGTGAAGGCCTATCTGGACCGGTTCAGTCCCGACGACCCTTCGCCGCTGGCCGACTTCGCCGCGGCGTTGACCAGCGCGGCCGCCGAAGAATTGCAGGAGGTGCTGGAGGCGATCCCGCTGTTGCGCCGGATGGAGAAAGTCATGCTTCTGCTGCAGCGTGAAGTGGAAGTCGTGGGGCTGCAGAGCGAGATCCGTCAAAAAGTGGAAGAGCGCGTCAGCGAAAATCAGCGCCAGTTTTTCCTGCGCGAGCAACTGAAGGAAATCCAGCAGCAGCTGGGCCTCTCAAAAGACGACAAGTCGCTTGAGATCGAGACGTTCCGCGGGCGCCTCGCCGACTGCGTGGTGCCGGCGGCCGCGCAGCAGAAAATCGACGATGAAATTCGCAAATTTTCGCTGCTGGAAACCGGCTCGCCGGAGTACGCGGGCACGCGTAATTATCTGGATGCGCTTACCGCGTTGCCCTGGGGCAAATACACCGATGACCAGATTGATATCCCGCGCGCCCGCCGAGTGCTGGCGGCCGACCACGAGGGTCTGGCGGACGTCAAGGAACGCATCATTGAATTTCTCGGTGTCGGCGCCCTTACCGGGCAGGTGGCGGGCTCGATACTGCTGCTGGTCGGGCCGCCCGGGGTTGGCAAGACCTCCATCGGCCGTTCGATCGCCGACGCACTGGGCCGGAAGTTCTATCGCTTCAGCGTGGGCGGCATGCGGGATGAAGCCGAAATCAAGGGCCACCGACGGACCTACATCGGGGCGATGCCCGGCAAGTTCGTTCAGGCGCTGCGCGAAGTCGGTACCGCCAACCCGGTCATCATGCTCGATGAAATCGACAAGATCGGCGCGTCGTATCACGGCGACCCCGCCTCGGCCCTGCTGGAGGTACTGGATCCCGAGCAGAACGCGAGCTTCCTCGATCACTATCTGGACCTGCGCTTTGACCTCTCGCGGGTGCTGTTCGTGTGTACCGCAAACCAGCTCGACAGCATTCCGCGGCCGCTGCTGGACCGGATGGAAGTCATCCGGCTGGCGGGCTATGTGACGGAAGAAAAAATCGCCATCGCGAAGAAGCATCTACTGCCCAAGGTGCGCCGTCGCGCGGGCCTCAAGCCGGCGCAGCTGGTGGTTCCGGATGCCAGCCTGCGCGCGCTGATCGATGGCTATGCGCGTGAGGCCGGTGTGCGGAATCTGGAGAAGCAGTTGAACCGTGTGGCGCGCAAGGTGGCGCTCAAGGTGCTGGAGGATCCGCAGTCCAAAACCCGCGTGACCGAGGATGCGCTACGCGAGCTGCTGGGCCAGCCGATCTTCCGTCCCGAACAGCCGCAGCGCGGCGTAGGGGTCGTCACCGGGCTTGCCTGGACCGCGATGGGCGGCGCGACGCTGGAAGTCGAAGCCACTCGCGTTCATACCAAAAACCGGGGCTTCAGGTTGACTGGTCAACTGGGTGATGTGATGCGCGAATCGGCCGAAATCGCCTACAGCTATGTTGCGGCGAATCTGGCGGATTATCACGGGGATCCGGGCTTTTTTGACGAGGCCTACGTCCATCTGCACGTGCCCGAAGGCGCAACGCCCAAAGACGGCCCGAGCGCCGGCATCACCATGGCCAGCGCGCTCTTGTCGCTGGCGCGCAACGAGCCGCTGCACAGCGCAGTGGCCATGACCGGTGAGCTGACCTTGACCGGGCGCGTGCTGGCGGTCGGCGGGATTCGCGAAAAACTCATCGCGGCGCGGCGCGTGGGATTGAAGTCGGTGCTCTTGCCGGCAGCCAACGAACGCGACTTCGCCGAATTACCGGACTACATCACGCGCGGGATGCGGGTGAGCTTCGTCAGCCACTTCGACGAGGTCGTCGCACAGGTGTTCAGGCAGCCCAAAGGAGCCGGCTCACGCCGGAGCACCAAGCCGGGCTAAAACGGGTATCGTGGCGCCCAGCGAGTTTTGTCTCCGGGGGAACTGCCATGACAATCGTGACGCGCTTCGACCTGCTGAAACACCGTCGGACCAAAATTGTGGCGACGGTGGGGCCGAGCTCCCGCTCGCCGGCGCAGGTGCGGGCCCTGATCCAGGCCGGGGTTGATGTGTTCCGCGTGAATATGTCGCACGGCAAGCACAGCGAACACGCGGCGGCCATCGCGGTGATCCGCGAGCAGGCTGCCGCGCTTGGCACCTACACCGCCATTCTGGCCGACCTGTGCGGGCCAAAAATCCGCACCGGTAAATTCCCCGATGGGCCAGTGACCCTGGTGCGCGATGAGGCAGTGACCGTCACGGTGCGTGATGTACCCGGCTCCGCAAGCCTCATTCCTTCCCAGTACGCCGGTCTGGCCGAAGACGTCCGCCCGGGCGATCGCATCCTGCTCAACGATGGCGCCGCAGAGCTGACGGTGCTGACGGTGACGGGCACCGAGGTTCAGTGCCGGGTCGTGCAGGGCGGTCCGATTGGCGACCATAAGGGCATTAATCTGCCGGGCGTAAACGTCTCTGCGCCATCGCTCACCGCCAAGGACATTGAGGACGCGCACTTCGCGCTCGGCCAGCAGGTGGACTTCATCGCCCTGTCTTTCGTGCGCACCGCTGCCGACGTCGAGTCGCTGCGCGCGGTCATTGAAAGCAGCGATGCCAGACCCTGGATCATCGCCAAAATCGAGAAGCCGGAGGCCTTGGAAAACAGCGTCGAGATTCTGCAGGTGGCCGACGGGATCATGGTCGCGCGGGGCGATCTGGGTGTGGAGTTGCCGCCCGAGCAGGTGCCGTTGGCGCAGGCGCAGCTGGTCAACACGGCGCGGCTTTACGACAAGCCCGTGATTGTGGCGACGCAGATGCTGGAGTCGATGATTTCAGCCGCGCGCCCGACTCGGGCAGAAGTCACCGATGTGTCCAACGCGGTGGCAAGCGGGGCGGATGCGGTCATGCTCTCCGGCGAAACTGCCGTGGGCGCGTTTGCGGTGGAAACGGTCGAAATCATGAGCCGCATTATCCGGCAGACCGAGTCTTACCAGTTTCATACCCGACCGAGCGGCGCGCAGGCGCATACCGGGGGGCACGGTCACTTGAGCGCCGGTGATGCGGTCGCCAGCGCCGCGGCGCAACTGGTGGTCGACATCAGCGCGCGGGCGGTGGTGCTGATTTCTTCGCGCGGGATGACGGCGTCGACGATCTGTGCCGCGCGCCCGGATGCGCCGGTGATCGCCATTTCGGCTGACCCCTTGATCTGCCGCCGGCTGCAACTGTTGTGGGGTGCGATTCCGATCTACGACCAATCAGCCGGTGCCGCGCACCCCAATGCGGTGGCGCGACAGGTGGCGCAGCAACTCGGGCTGGCCGCCAGCGGCCAGTTCATCGTGCTGGTGCGAGGATTTCACGCCGATCCGGAAATCAACTCGCCCAGCATCACGCTGCTCGCGCTCTAAACCGGCGCGCGGCCTAGAACGGAATATCGTCGTCAAAGTCGGGCGGCGGGCCACCCGCATCACGTCCGCCAGAGC
>JALRCR010000240.1 GCA_023257255.1 Gammaproteobacteria bacterium
ACCCACGCGCAGCGTGCCGGTGGTCTTGTCGATCCACACCTTGCTGCCGCCGCCCGTGCCCATGGTCTGCACGTCGACCTTGGGCAGGAAGTATTCGTACTGATGCACCAGGCTCTTGTACGACACCATGGCCTTGCCGTCGTGGATCACGCCGACGTCGAACGAGGTGCCGCCCATGTCGGTGGTGATGATGTTGGGTTCGTTCATCACCTTGCCCAGGTACACCGAACCGGTTACGCCCGACACCGGGCCGGAATCCAGCGTCAGCAGCGGCGCATCGCGCGCCGTGCGCACGGCAATCGTGCCGCCCGCGCACTGCGTGATTTGTAGGGGCGGCGTGTAGCCCATTTCCTTCAGGCGCCGGTCGAGGTTGGTGACGTAGTTGACCGTCAGCGGCCCGATGTAGGCGTTCAGCGCGACCGCCGTGGTGCGCTCGTACTCGCCCCACTTGGGCGCGAGTTCATGCGAGCAGGTGACGTAGAGCTGCGGCGCAATTTCTGCGGCAATGGCCTTCACGCGGGCTTCATGCGCCGGCGCCAGGAACGACCACAGGAAGCACACGGCCAGCGCCTCGATCCCGGCATCGACCAGCGAGCGGATGGCGTCGCGCACTTCGTCTTCATTCAGTTCCACCACCACCTGACCAAAGCAGTCCACGCGCTCGGACACGCCGCGAATCAGGCGCTTGGGGATGATCGGCTCCGGCTTGCTCGACTCCGGAATGTGCACAATGAGCTTGATGTCCTGCCCCGACAGCCCGCGCGAGCCGCGCATGATGTGAATCACGTCGTTGTGACCGCGGGTGGTGATAAGCCCCACCTTGGCGCCTTTGCGCTGGATGATGGCGTTGGTGCCGGCGGTGGTGCCGTGCGCCAGCATGGTGATCGACGCCAGCAGCGCCGGCAGCTCAAGACCCACCCGTTCGCCGGCGCGGCGCAGGGCCTCCAGCACGCCGTCGGCAAAATTGCCGGGGGTGGACGGCGCTTTGGAAATGGTCAGACGACCGCTGTCGTCCATCAGCACGCAGTCGGTGAAGGTGCCACCGATGTCGAGACCGCAAAGATAAGAAGGCATGACGTTTGTCCGCTGGTAAAAAAATAGTGGCGATGATTCCGTGGGGCATGGCCCCGTGCCGCCCCGGCGCTGCGGGGCGCCGATATTTGAACGTACGTTCAATTAAAAGACCAGCCCCTATTGCTGTCTCGGCAGAAGGCGGGGCGTGCCGCCGAAAGACGGCTCGCGCGGCCGCGGTTGCGGTTATATTGCGGTCGTATCCGAGCCAATGCCGCAACGCCCCATGAAGGCCAGTCAGACGCCCACTTCCACCAAGGATCGCATCCTCGACGCCGCCGAACGCCTGTTTGCGGAATCGGGTTACGACGGCGTCTCCCTGCGCCAGATCACGCGCGAGGCCGGCGTTGAGCTGGCGCTGGCCAACTATCATTTCGGACCCAAGAGCGAGCTGTTTCTCGCGGTGGTTCAGCGGCGGGCCAACGAGTTGAACCGCGAACGCATGGCCCTGTTCGCCGCCTTGTCCACGCCGCCGACGCTGGAGGGTCTGATCGACGCCTTTGCCCGCCCGTTCCTCGAAAAAAGCCTGCACGGCGGGCCGGGCTGGAAAAGCTACGCGCGACTGATCGCGCAGATTTCGATTTCCCCGCGCTGGACCGAACGCGTGATGGCGGCGCAGTTCGATGAGGTCGCGGCGCATTTCATCAACGGCGTGCGGGGGCTGTGGCCGGCCTGCGATGTGCGCGAGCTGTACTGGGCGTTTCACTTCATGTTGGGAGCGATGATCATGACTTTTGCCGAAACCGGCCGGATTGACCTGCTTTCGCGCGGGCGCTGCAAGTCGACCCGACTCGACCAGGTCTACGCGCGCATGCTGCCTTTTCTCGCCGCCGGCATCGAGCGGCTGGCCGCGCAGGCGACGCCCGTCGCCTCGCGGCGCGGCAAGCGCGCATGAGCGCCTGGTTCAACGCCTGCGGCGTCATCAGCATCACCACCGATTTTGGTCATCGCGGGCCCTTTGTGGGCACGATGAAGGGGGTGATCCTGCGCCGCCTGCGCAGCGCCCAGCTGGTTGACCTGACCCACGAGGCGCACGTGCACTGGCCGGCCGAGGCCGGGTTTTGGCTGGAGCGGGCGTATCCGTATTTTCCCGAAGGCACGCTGCATCTGGCGGTGGTCGACCCCGGCGTCGGCACCGGGCGCAACGTGCTGCTGGCGGTGGGCGACGGGCATGCGTTTCTGGCCCCGGACAACGGCCTGCTGGCCGGCGTCATTGCGCGCAGCCGCGCGCAGGTCTACCGCGTTGAGCCGGAGCGTCTGCGGCCGCTGGGGATCGATCGCCTGAGCGCCACTTTTCACGGCCGCGATCTTTTTGCGCCGCTCGCCGCCGAACTGGCCAGCGGCCGCGTCAGCGCTACCCAAATCGGTACGCCGACTGCGGACTACATCCCGGCGCTGATCGAAGCGCCCGCCTGTCGGGGCAAGGAAATCCACGGGATGGTGGTGACCAGCGACCATTTCGGCAATCTCATCACCAACATCGATGCCGAACTGCTGGTGGACCGACAGGTGCTGGGCGTGCGCGCCGCAGGGCATCGCATTGCGTTCCACCGCACCTACGCCGACGTGGCGCCGGGCACCTTGCTGGCGCTGGTCAATTCCTTCGGGGTGATTGAGGTGGCGGCCGCCGAGCAAAACGCGGCGAGCGCGCTGGGCCTGTCGCGGGGCGGACCGGTGGTCGTGGAACTCGCGTGACGCCGACCGAACTTGCCGCGCATACCGTGGCGCATTACGAGCGGCGCGCCGTGCCCTACCGTGACGGCACGCTGGACCACGATGTGTCGCAAAACATCGACGCCCTGCTGGGCGCCATCGAGGCGCCCGCGCCGTTCCGGCTGCTCGATTTGGGCTGCGGTCCGGGGCGGGATCTGCGGAAATTCACGGCGCTGGGCCACACGGCAATCGGACTGGACGGCGCGGCGGCCTTCGTCGAGATGGCGCGTGCGGCTAGCGGCTGCGAGGTCTGGCAGCAGGATTTTCTGGCGCTCGATTTACCGCCCGCCGCCTTCGACGGCATCTTTGCCAACGCTACGCTGTTTCATATTCCGCGGCCGGCCTTGCCTCGCGTGCTGCAACAGCTGCATGCCGCGCTTGCCGCCGGCGGGGTGCTGTTCAGTTCGAATCCGCGCGGCGACGACCGTGACGGCTTTGACGGCACGCGCTACGGGATGTATTTCAGTTGGCCGACCTGGCGCGCGCTGCTGCTGGACGCCGGCTTTGAGGAAATCTCGCACTACTACCGCCCGACCGACGCCCCACCGGCCGACCAGCACTGGCTGGCCAGCCTGTGGCGGAAACCCGCCTGAGCGCGCCGCTTACAGCGGCCCCAGAAAATCCAGCTTGCCGATGGGCACGCCGTTATGGCGGAGCAGGTTATAGACCGTGGTGGCGTGGAAATAGAAATTGGGCAGACCCCATTGCTGCAGAAATGCCTCGCCCGCGAAGCTGAAGTCACCGGCCGGCGTTTTCAGCTCGATGCGCCGCGTGGCGGCCTGCTCGAACTGTTCGGGCCGCAAGCTGGCCAGAAAGTCCTGCGCGCGGGTAATCCGGGCGGTGATTTCGTCGAGCGTGGTTTCGGTATCTTCCCAGCGCGGCACCTCAAGTCCGGCCAGTCGCGCGCAGCTGCCCTTGGCAAAGTCGGTTGCCAGCTGAACTTGCCGGATCAGCGGAAACATATCGGGAAAAAGTCGCGCGCCCAGCAGGGCGCTCACGTCGTAACGGGCCTGCTGTGCATGAGCGTTGCTCTTGGCCAGCAGGGTCGCAAGGTTGCTTAGGCCGCGCGCAAAGACCGGGACTGACCAGACGTAAAGATTCATAAGGGACCTCGGGACTCAGTCGCAGGGAAAGGCTTCGATGAAGGCGTTGCCGACCAGGATGGCGGCGTTGAAGTCGGCCTCTTCGGGATGTTTTTTCAGGTAGTCGAGCAGCGTGCGGCGCAGTTGAATCACCGTCACGCCCTGCGGAATGCAGAACAGCGATTTTTGGCCACGCCAGGCCGGGGCGGCGTTATCGCTGTCGGCCACGCCGGACAAATACCCTAAACAGGTATTGACCTGATCCGGGCGGTCGGAGGCGCAGCGTTTTTCGAGTTCGAAGGCGTCCAGCAGATTGGCGCGAGCAAGGGCAGGCAGTAGCAGGAAGACTAACAACAACAGATGGCGCATGAAGATTCCGTCGGCAGAGAGCAGGCACAGGGTGGCCGAAGACTACCCGCGTAGTCTTCGCGCCATCCCGGGTGCAGTCAATCGTCCGTCAGAAAAAAACGCGCCCTCAGCTGGCCTTGAACAGGCTCAGCGTGTCGTTCATGCGCGTGGCCAGCGTGCGCAGCTGGTCGGCGGTGCGGAACGAGGCTTCAGCAGCCGCCGCGGTCTCGATCATATGGTTGTGAATTTTCATCACGGTCTGCTGGACGGCGCCGGTCACATTGCGTTGCTCGTCGGTGGCGCCGGCAATTTCGGCGTTGAGCCGGCGGCTTTCGTCGACCGCGTTGCCGATCGCGGCCAGCGCGGCTTCGGCTTCGTTGGCGGTTTCGGCGGTGGCCATCGCGCGCTGGCGGCTCTGTTCCATGGAGCTCGAAACCCGACGGATCGCGGTTTGCAAACCGTCGATCATGTTGTGGATTTCTTCGGTTGACTGGCCGGTACGCTGCGCCAGCGTGCGTACTTCGTCGGCCACCACCGCGAAGCCGCGACCCTGCTCACCGGCACGGGCGGCCTCGATAGCGGCGTTCAAGGCCAAGAGGTTGGTCTGTTCGGCAATCGCCCGAATCACGTCCAGCA
>JALRCR010000241.1 GCA_023257255.1 Gammaproteobacteria bacterium
GAACTGCCCTGGGACAAACTCGACGTCGTGACCTACTCCTGGCAGAAGGTGCTGGGCGGAGAAGGCGCCCACGGCATGATCGTGCTCAGCCCGCGCGCGGCCGAACGCCTGACCAGCTGGGAGCCGGTACACCCGCTGCCGAAAATCTTCCGCCTCGCCAAGGACCGCAAAATTGACGAAGCGCTGTTTGAAGGCGCCACCATCAACACGCCCTCCATGCTCTGCGTCGAAGACTATCTGGACGCGCTACGCTGGGCCGATGGCCTCGGCGGCCTGTCCGCGCTTTGCGCCCGCTCGCAGGCCAATCTGGCGGTGCTGGCCGGCTGGGTCGCGCGTACCCCGTGGGTCGAGTTTCTGGCGGCCAATCCGGCGCAGCGTTCCAGCACCTCGATTTGCCTGAAGATCACCGCCCCCTGGTTCCTCGAACTCGACGCCAAGGCGCGCGCGCAGGCGGTCGAGAAAATGGCCAACCTGCTGGCCGCGGAAGGTGTGGCCTACGACATCAACGCCTATCGCAGCGCCCCCCCGGGGCTGCGCATCTGGGGCGGTGCCACGGTCGAGGCCGCCGATCTCGAGGCCCTGGTGCCCTGGCTCGAATGGGCCTACGCGCAGGTCGTGCCGGCCTGAGGGCCGGCGTCGTTTCTCCCTTTTTCAAAGGCTTTACACCCATGTTCAAGGTTTTTGTTGCCGACAAGCTCGCGCTCGAGGGCATCGCGGCGCTGAAGGAATACACCCCGCTCGAAATCGATTTCTCGCCCGGCCTCGACGTTGAGGCCGCCATTGCGCATATCGCCGACGCCGATGCCGTCATCGTGCGCAGCGAGACCAAGATTCGCGGCAAGCTGCTGGAAGCGGCGAAGAAGTTGCGGGTGGTGGGGCGCGCCGGCATTGGCGTCGACAACATCGACCTCGACGCCACCACCGAACGCGGCATCGTGGTCCTGAACACCCCGGACGCCAACGCCACGACCACGGCGGAACTGGCGATTGCGCATCTCTTTTCGCTGTCGCGCGCCTTGCCGGAAGCCGACCGCACCACGCGGGAAGGCCAATGGCTGCGCTCGAAGTTCATGGGCTCGGAAGTTACCGGCAAGACCATCGGCATCGTCGGCTTTGGCACCATCGGCCGGCTGGTGTCGGAGCGCGCCCGTGGACTGAAAATGCGGGTGCTGGGCTTTGACCCGTTTGTGAATCCGCAGACCTTTGCCGACTACGGCGTGGAGCGCGTGGAACTCGACGCGCTGCTGGCGCAGGCCGACTACGTCACCCTCCATTGCCCGATGACCAACGACACCCGCAACCTGCTGTCGGCCGAACGCCTGCAGCTGATGAAAAAAGGCGCGCGCCTGATTAACTGCGCGCGCGGCGGGCTGGTGGACGAAGCCGCCCTGCTGGTGGCGGTGCAGAGCGGGCATCTGGCCGGCGCCGCGCTGGACGTGTTCGAGAAAGAACCGCCGGGCGCGTCCCCCCTGTTTGCCGAGCCGCGCATCCAGTTCACGCCACATCTTGGCGCCTCGACCGAAGAAGCGCAGACCGCGACCGGCGTGGAGATTGCCCACCAGATCGCGGCCTATCTGCTCAAAGGCGAAATCCGCAACGCGGTGAATATCAAGAGCGTGCCGCCGGAACGGCTGGCGCAGCTCGAGCCCTACGCGCAACTCGCGCGGCGCCTGGGCAAGCTGGTCTCCGGCATGGCCGTTGGCGCCCTGCAGGAAGTCGAAATCGGCTTCTACGGCAGCGCGGCCGATTTGGACAGCCAGCCGCTGGTGGCGGCGGTGGTGGCCGGTCTCCTGCAGGATCATCTGGATACGCCCATTAACCGCGTGAATGCCGCGCACCTCGCGCGCCGCCAGGGCATTCGCCTGTCGGAAGTGAAGTCGACCGACGTGCGCGACTATCTCTCGGTGCTGCGGGTAACCGTGCGCGCCGAAGGCGGCGCCTGCTGCCTTGAGGGCACGCTGTTCGACGGGCGTCACCCGCGTCTGGTGCGGGTCAACGAGTACGCGCTGGAAGCGCCGCTCGAAGGCCACGTGGTGTTTACCCGTCATGCCGACAAGCCGGGTGTGATCGGCGCGCTGGGTGAACTTCTGGGGCGCGAGGGCATCAACATTTCCCGCATGCAGGTCGGCGCGGCCGAAGGGCGCGATTCAGCGATCGGCGTGCTGGGCGTGTCGCGTGCGCTGAGCGCGGCGCAACTCGCCGCGATTAGCGGCATCCCGGCGATCGACAAGGTCTTGCAGGTCGAATTCACAGCCTGAGCGTCGGCCCCGCCTGCGGGTGCCTGACGTCCAGGGAGGAGGGCAGATGGTCAACGCATTTCGCACCTGGCTGACGGCCGACGGCGGCGCACGCTGGTGGTCCCGTGGCGCGCTGGCGCTGCTGGGCGGTCTGGTGCTGCTGACGCTGGTGCTCGGCTTTCTGGTCAACGACGAGCCGGCCTCGTTCGACGTTCGCGCGGTGGCGCGCGAGCGCAGCGGCTCCGGCAGCGAGGCGCCGGTGCGCGGCGCGGTGTTGAGCAGCGCGCTCATTGAGACCATCGACCGGCTGTTGCACAAGCGCGGCGGCTACCTGACCAACGATGTGCTGCCGCCCGGCGTCTTCATGGACAACATTCCTAACTGGGAATGGGGCGTGCTGGTGCAGTCGCGCGATCTGGCGATTGCGCTACGCAACGACTTCTCCCGCTCGCAGACCCAGTCCACCGAAGATCAGGACCTCATCAAGGCCGACAATCACCTGCGGATCGATTCCGAATCTTGGCTGTTTCCCGCGGCAGAAACCGAATACGGCGACGCCCGGCGCGCGCTGGAAGCCTACCTGCAGCGCATCGCCGACCCCAATCAACCGCAGTCGCAGTTCTACGCCCGGGCCGACAATCTGGCGCGCTATCTGGGCGTGGTAGAAAAACGGCTGGGCGATCTCTCGCAGCGCCTGGGGGCGAGCGTCGGGCAGGTGCGGATCAATACCGATCTGGCGGGTGAGTCTGGCGCCGAACAGTCGTCCGCCGCGCCCGAGGTGGTGACGGTCAAGACGCCCTGGCTGGAACTCGACGACGTGTTTTACGAAGCGCGCGGCTCAAGCTGGGCGCTGCTCCATTTTCTGCGCGCCGTCGAAGCAGACTTCTCCGGCGTGCTGGAAAAGAAAAACGCGCTGATTAGCCTGCGCCAGATCATCCGCGAACTGGAAGCCACGCAGGACATCATCTGGAGCCCGATGATCCTGAACGGCGAAGGCTTTGGCTTCGTCGCCAATCACTCGCTGGTGATGGCGTCTTACGTCTCGCGCGCCAACGCCGCCGTGATTGAACTGCGGATGCTGCTCGAGCGCGGCTGAACTTGACCCGCCCCGGCCGCAAGGTCCGAGGCGCGGTGGCTAGAAGCGGAATACCCCGTAGCGATTGTCCGGCAGCGGCGCGTTCAGCGAGGCGCTGATAGCTACGCCCAGCGCGTTCCGCGTATCGACCGGATTGATGATGCCGTCGTCCCACAGCTCGGAGGTCGAGTAGTAGGCCGAGAGCTGCTCCTGATACGCCTTCAGCGTTTCCTGATACACGGCATCGACCACCGCCTGATCGACCGTCCCGCTGTTACGTTCCAGCTGGCGCATTTTGACTTCCGCCAGCGTGCGCGCCGCCTGCTCGCCGCCCATCACACCAATCTGGTGATTGGGCCAGGCAAACAGGAAGCGGGCGTCATAGGCCCGCCCGCACATGCCGTAGTTGCCGGCGCCAAAGGAGCCGTGGCACATGACGGTGAACTTCGGCACGCGGCTGCAGCTTTGCGCCATGATCATTTTGGCGCCGTCCTTGGTAATGCCGCGCGCTTCGTATTCCCGGCCCACCATGTAGCCGGTGATGTTCTGCAGGAACACCAGCGGCGTGTTGTTCTGGTTGCAGAGTTCGATGAAGTGCGCGCCCTTGAGCGCCGAGTCGTTAAACAGCACGCCGTTGTTGGCGAGGATGCCAATCTTGTAGCCCCAGAGGTTGGCGTAGCCGCAGATCAGCGTGGTGCCATAGGCCGGCTGGTATTCGTGGAAGCGGCTGCCGTCGACCAGGCGCGCGATGACTTCGCGCATATCGAAGCCGCGCTTGATGTCGTCCGGGATGATGCCGTGGAGTTCATCCGGGTCGTAGTAGGGCGCTTCCACCGCATCCCGCTGCGCCGGCCACTTCGCCGGGCGATCCCACTGCGCGACGATTTCGCGGCCAATGGCGATGGCCTCCTGTTCGGTGGCGGCGGGATAGTCGCAGGAGCCGCTGACCTGCGTGTGCAGATCGCAGCCGCCCAGATCGTCCACCGAGACGATTTCGCCCGTCGCCGCCTTCACCAGCGGCGGGCCGGCCAGAAACACCGCGCCCGTGCCGCGCACGATGACCGCGTAGTCGGACAGCGCCGGAATGTACGCGCCGCCGGCCGTGCAGTGTCCAAACACCAGCGCGAGTTGCTTGATGCCCTGTTGGCTCAACAGCGACTGGTTGCGGAAGATGCGCCCGGCCATGTGTTTGTCTGGAAAGAGTTCGGACTGCAGCGGCAGAAAGCCGCCCGCGCTGTCGCAGAGATGCACCACCGGCAGGTGGTTTTCCAGCGCGATGTCCAGACAGCGCACAATTTTTTTGATGGTGTGCGGATACCAGGCGCCGCCTTTGATGCTGGAGTCGTCGGCGTGCAGCATGACTTCGCGCCCGCTGACCACGCCAATGCCGGTGATGCTGCTCGCACCCGGCGACTCGCCGTCGTAGGCCATATTGGCCGCCAGCGAGGACAGTTCCAGAAACGGCGTGCCCGGATCGAGCAGAGCTTCCAGCCGCTGACGCGGCAAGAGCTTGCCCTGCTTGGCCAGCCGCTC
>JALRCR010000242.1 GCA_023257255.1 Gammaproteobacteria bacterium
GCCGTCGGCGCGAAACGGCGGGTTGCTACCGGCCAGGAACTTCTCCGTGGCCAGCGCGGCCGGACCGCCTTTCGCGCCGGCGCCGACCAGACTACCGGCCAGCGAGTCGACCTGCTGCGCGGCGAATTGCCCGGACTCGAAATTCACCAGCGCATTAAGCGTGGCGCTCGCGGGCGAGGAAGTCGCCGCTGCATGGCCGGTCGTCGCATGGCTGGCCTGCAGGACGAGTGCGTTGCGGATACTGCGCCCGGGAGCTGATTCCCGCCCGTCCCACATGACTTCCGACAACAGATGCAGATTGGCCGACATCGGGATCCGTCGATAAAGCGAGAGCAGGCTGGTCGAGCCGCAGCCGTAGGGATTGGCCGTGCGCGAGACTGCGAATTCGGCGTTAGCCGGAACCGGCATTTCCACCCGAATCAGTCCCCGGCCGAGCAGCAAACTCGACGCCGCGGCGTGGGCAATGGGGGTTTGAATGTCGAGCGAGGGGCAATTGGTACCGTCAATTGTGGCGAAGACCGGGTCCGCGCCGGCGCTGTCTGCAAAGCGCCGCTGGAGCTGGCGAGGCGTGGCGGTCCAGCCGTCGTTGGCCGCGTGACAGCTCGCGCAGCTGCGGCCGTTGCTACCCAGCGCCTGAAAGAAAGGGCCCTGACCGGCCGCCTGGCCGCTGAGGTTCAGGTTCGACCAAATGCCTGTGCGGTCCGGAAAATTGACCGGCGGCGTTGCCGCGCTGGTGGCGCCCGCAAGCAGCGGTCCGAGGAGCGCAGCGAGGATCGATATACGGCGGGTAGAGGGGCTTAGGCGAGAGCGGGGCATGGCGGCAGGCGTCCAGAACGAGTCGCTGGACGCAGCCTGCGGGCGGCTCGCCACCGCCCGTGAGCTTCATGTGAACGAACTGTGACGCAGTGCCGAAACTGGCGCGGCGAAGGGGGCTAGCGGCTTACTTGGCCGCCCGCTCGATGGCTTCGCCGCCTTTTTTCAGGTCTTTGCCGATGCCGCTCAGCGTGTTGCAGGCGCTGAGGTTTAGCACCAGCAGGCTGAGCAGGGAAAGCAGCGCAAGGCGTTTCATCAGGGCGTCTGCGGGAGGGCGCTTGGCCCTAGATCCCGAAGTAGTCGAAAAACCGGATGGTCGGCGGTCCGGCCATCATGGCGCCGAACACTTCCATATCGCCGCGTTCCGCGCGCCACGCGAGATAGCGCTCATAGTGCTGGCGGGTTGCCCATTGCTCGACGATCAGAATCACGTCCGGGTCGTCCTGGTTCTGGATGCAATGCAGGGTCTCGCAACCCTCGAAGCCGCGGGTGTCCGGCAATACGCTACGCAGCCAAGCTTGCGCATCGGCCACCCGACCTGCCGCAGCCCGAAATTCCAGAATGACCTGACAACCCATGGCGATGCTCTCCGTATCGAGGGGCGGGACGCCTTGGCGGCAGCCCCTGCCCGGTCGCGTTGCGCGATATGCGTTGGTACTCCCAAGGGGAATCGAACCCCTGTTTACGCCGTGAGAGGGCGTCGTCCTGACCGCTAGACGATGGGAGCAGCCTTGAACAGGCGGCCAGTATAGGCGGCGTGTGCCGCCGCCGTCAGCCCATCGTGCCTGATCCAATGCGCGGGTAATGCGATTAAGATCCGGCTGCTACCCGATTTGCATGCCCCGACCTTACCGGGGACTGGCGCCCGCCGCATGATCCAGAGGAACACCTGCCTTTGACTGAGCCCGCCGAAAACCCGCACTCCACCGATGGGGCGCCACGCCCGCAGCCCCGGATTTACACCCGGGACGAGCATGCGGTCTCTCGCAAATTTATTTCCGACGCCGCGCTGAAGGTGCTTTATCGCCTCAACAAGTCGGGCTTTCAGGCCTATCTGGTGGGCGGGAGCGTGCGCGACCTCCTCCTCGGGCGTGAGCCCAAGGACTTCGATATCGCGACCGACGCCCTGCCCGAGCAGGTGCGCGAACTGTTCCGCAATTGCCGCCTGATTGGCCGCCGCTTCCGGCTGGCCCACGTCCAGTTCGGGCAGGAAATCATTGAAGTCGCCACCTTCCGTGCCCAGCACGACGGCGACGCGGAAGGCGCGGCGATGACCGACGAAGGCCGGATCCTGCGCGACAACGTCTACGGCAGCATCGACGACGACGTCTGGCGCCGCGACTTCACCGTCAATGCGCTGTACTACAACATCGCCGACTTCTCGATCGTCGACTACGTGGGCGGGGTGGAAGACCTTCGCGCCGGACGCCTGCGGCTGATCGGCGACCCGGACAAGCGCTACCGCGAAGATCCGGTGCGCATGCTCCGCGCCATTCGCTTTGCGACCAAGTTGGGGTTTTCGCTCGACGACGCCACGCTGGATGCCATTCCGCGGCTGCGCCAGCTGCTGGAAGACATTGCGCCGGCGCGCCTGTTCGACGAAATGCTGAAGATGTTCCACGGCGGCATGGGGCTGCAGACGTTCGAGGCCTTGCGCCACCACGGCCTGTTTCACTGCCTGTTTCCGCAGACCGATGAACTCCTCGACAGCCCGGAAGGCGAGTTTGCCGGCGCCCTTATTGCGGCCGCGCTGGCCAGTACCGATGCGCGCATCAGCGAAAGCAAACCGATTACGCCGGCATTCCTGCTCGCCGCCCTGCTCTGGCATGTGGTCGAAGAAGAAGCCGCGTCGCTGACCGCCAACGGCATGCCGGCGGCCGATGCGCTGGAAACCGCCGCCGACGCCATCGTCGCCCGTCAGGTCGCGCGCATCGCCATGCCGCGCCGGTTCACAAACGTCACCCGCGAAATCTGGTCGCTGCAGGCTCGTCTGCAAAAGATCGCAACCCGCCGCGTGGAAAAAGCGACCGAGCATCCGCGGTTCCGCGCGGCCTACGATTTTCTCCTGTTGCGTGAGAAGGCGGGCGATCCGGTGGAGGAAGCGGCTGAATTCTGGACCCGCTACCTCAGCACACCAGAAGGCGCCCGCCAGCCGCTGGTGGACAGCCAGCGCGCCGCCGATCCCGAGCGCGCTGCGGGCGATGGCCAGCGCCGGCGGCGTCGGCGTCGGCGCCGCAAACCCGCCGCGGGCGCCTAAGCCCTTGGGCGAGGCGGTGTCTGGCGCGCCGACGCGGGTGTACGTCGGACTCGGGAGCAATCTCGACGACCCGCAAGCCCAGGTGCGGCGCGCGATCGATGAACTAGCGCAGCTGCCCGATACCCGCTGCGAGGCGGTATCCGGTCTCTATCGCACGCCGCCAATGGGACCGCCCGGCCAGCCGGACTACATCAACGCGGTCGCCGCGCTAACGACGCGGCTTCACCCACATCGCCTGCTCGATGAACTGCAGGCCATTGAACGGGCTCACGATCGGGTTCGCGCCGAGCGCTGGGGCCCGCGTACGCTGGATCTGGATATCCTGCTCTACGGTCAGCAGGTGCTGGATGACGAGCGGCTGGTTGTGCCACATCCCGGCATTGCAGCGCGGGCTTTTGTGCTGCTGCCGCTCGCCGAAATTGCGCCCGACCTGCTCATCCCTGGCCTCGGCGCGCCGGCCGCGCTGCTGGCGCAGGTCAATCTCGAAGGAATCAGCCGTCTGTGACAACCGAACCCCCTGAGCCCGCGCGCCCGGCGCCCGAGAACACCCGTTTCGTCGCAATCGAGGGCCCGATCGGCGTCGGCAAGACCAGCCTCGCTCGACGTCTATCCGCGCGCTGGGAAAGCGAACTGCTGCTCGAGCAGGCCGACGACAATCCGTTTCTGCCGCGCTTTTACGAAGATCCGGCGCGCTACGCGCTGGCCACGCAGCTGCATTTTCTGTTTCACCGCTCGCGCGAACTGCAGGCGCACCGTCAGGGCGATTTGTTTGCGCCCCGGCTGGTCTCCGACTTTCTGTTCGAGAAAGACCGCCTGTTTGCGAAAGTGGTGCTGGACGATGAGGAATACCGGCTCTATCACGATATTTATCAGCGCTTTGTGGCCAGCCTGCCGCGGCCGTCGCTGGTGATTTACCTGCAGGCCTCGGTGCCCACCCTGCACCGGCGAATCGCGCGCCGGGGCATAGGCTATGAGCAAGGCATCGACAGCGACTATCTGGGGCGCTTGTGTCAGGAATACGTGGAATTTTTCCACTACTACAGTGACGCGCCGGTGCTGATTGTGAATGCCGAGGAGATCAATCTGGTCGATAACCCGGCCCACTTCGAGCTGCTGCTGGCAGAGATCGAGCGCGGCGTGGTCGGGCGACGTTATTTCAACCCCGGGCTCGGGGTGCCGGCGTGAGCACGAGCATGGCCGTGATCCTGCGCTACACTGCCTGCCCCTTGTTTCTGATCCGCTAGTCCGCCCATGAAAATTGCCTATTCCGTCGAAGAACTTCGCGCCGAAGTCGCCGCATGGCGTCGGACCGGCGAGAGCATCAGCTTCGTGCCCACCATGGGTAATCTGCACGACGGACATATCTCGCTGCTGACCAAGGCCCGCGAACTGGCGAACCGCTCGGTCGTCAGCATTTTCGTCAATCCAATTCAGTTCGGACGTGGCGAGGACTACGCCAAATATCCCAGCACGCTGGAAGCGGACAAGCAGAAACTCTCGGCCGCAGGCCTCGACCTGTTGTTTGCGCCCAATCTCGACCAGCTCTATCCGGGCGGCATTGAAGAAGACACCCGCGTGAGCGTGCCCGGCCTGTCTTCGATCCTGTGCGGCCAGTTTCGCCCGGGGCATTTCTCCGGCGTAGCCACGGTGGTGACGAAGTTGCTACTGAACGTGCAGCCGGACATCGCCCTGTTTGGGGAGAAGGACTATCAGCAGGTGCTGGTCATCAA
>JALRCR010000243.1 GCA_023257255.1 Gammaproteobacteria bacterium
AGTCTGCCGGGCTCGGGGCGTGGTCTGCCGGTGCAGTTCGTGGTGCGCTCGCCGGGGGACTACGGCGAACTCGATCAAACCGTGAACGAACTGCTCGGCAAGGCCATGCAAAGCGGGAAATTCATGTTCCTGCAGAAGTCGGTCGAGTTTGCGCGCCCGCGCACGACCATTGAAATCGACCGGAACCGCGCCGGCATTCTCGGTCTGTCGATGGAGGAGATTGGGCGCGATCTGGCCACGCTGCTCGGCGGCAACAACGTCAACTGGTTCAACCTCGAAGGCCGTAGCTACAAGGTCATTCCACAGGTGGAAGACCGCTTCCGCGCCGACAATTCGCTGCTCGACAACTACTACCTCCGCCCGATGACGGGCGAACTGGTGCCGCTGTCGTCGCTGGTCTCGTTCAAGCAGACCATCGAACCCAGCGAGCGCACGCAGTTCCAGCAACTGAACGCGCTGACCCTGCAGGGCATCGCCGCGCCCGGCGTGTCGATGGGGGATGCGCTGGACTGGCTGCGAGCGACCGCCGACACCGACTTCCCGCAGGGATACAGCTACGATTTTGCCGGCGCCTCGCGCCAGTACATGCAGGAAGGCAGCGCGCTGGTCATCACGCTGTTTCTGGCGGCAGTAGTGATTTACCTGGTGCTGGCCGCGCAGTTTGAGTCCTGGCGCGACCCCTTGATCATCATGATGTCGGTGCCGATGTCGATCGCCGGCGCGCTGGCGTTTATCAATCTCGGGTTTGCCAGCATCAACATCTACACGCAGGTCGGTTTGATTACGCTGATCGGGCTCATCGCCAAGAATGGCATCCTGATCGTTGAATTCTCCAACCAGCTGCAGCGCGAGCAGGGCCTGTCGAAAATCGACGCGGTGGTGGCCGGCGCTGCCACCCGGCTACGGCCCATTTTGATGACGACCGTGGCGATGATCGTCGCCATGGTGCCGCTGCTGATTGCCAGCGGTCCCGGCGCGATGAGCCGCTCGCACATCGGGCTTGTGATTGCGACCGGGCTCGGCATCGGCACGCTGTTTACCCTTTTTGTTGTGCCCGCCTTCTACGTATGGCTGGCCGGCGACCATCGCCCGCGCGAAGCGCGGCTTTCCCAGGAGCATTCGCATGAGCACTAACCTCTTCGACCTGAGCGGCAAAGTCGCTTTGATTACCGGCGGCAGCCGCGGGCTGGGCCGAGAAATGGCGCTGGCCTTCGCCGACCATGGGGCCGACGTCATCATCGCCAGCCGCAAGCTGGAGGCTTGCGAAGCCGTGGCGCGTGAAGTGGAGGCTCGCGGGCGGCGCGCGCTGGCGGTGGGCTGCCACGTGGGCCGCTGGTCGGAGTTGGACGCCCTCGTCGACACCGCCCTGAAGGCCTTTGGCCGCATCGACATTCTGGTCAACAACGCCGGGCTTTCTCCGCTGTATCCCTCGCTGGATGCGATCACCGAAGAGTTGTTCGACAAAGTGGTGGCGCTGAATCTGAAAGGTCCGTTCCGGCTGGCGGCGCTGGTCGGCACGCACATGGCGCAGGGCAACGGCGGCTCGATTATTAACGTCTCGAGTACGGCGGCCGTCACCCCGAGCCCGAAGTCCGAACCCTACGGGGCGGCGAAGGCCGGCCTGAATGCCCTCACCCGCTCGCTGGCCTATGCCTTTGGGCCCAAGGTGCGCGTGAACTGCATCATGCCTGGCCCCTTCCTGACCGATATTTCCAAGGCCTGGGACATGGACGCTTTCAATGCGGCGGCCAGCCAGCGCATCCCGCTGGGCCGCGGTGGCTTGCCGCACGAAATTGTGGGAGCCGCGCTGTATCTGGCCAGCAACGCCTCCAGCTTCACCACCGGCAGCCTGCTGGCGGTCGACGGTGGCGTGCAGGGCAATCCGCAGGTGCTGGACTAGCTCGAGCGGCGGCAGGCGGTTAAGGCTGGCGCAAGTATTTCCAAGGTCGCCAGCGTCGCGGATCTGCCAGCCCCGCACAGCATGCCTCGACTTGCGGCTGGCGTCGTGGGAGGGGCATCGCCCTGACTGAGGCTATCTGTTGACTTGGCGCTTGCGTCGCGGCGTTGCCGCTCCCACGGGCGACTTGGGAAGGGGCATCGCCCCGACTGAGGCTGTTTGCTGACTTGGCGCTTGCGTCGCGGCGTTGCCGCTCCCACGGGCGTCTTGGAAGGGGCTTCTTGCCCCGACTCCCGCTGTCCCCCACTTGCTGCTGGCATCGCGGCGCTGCCGCCCCCATGGGAGAGGCACGCTCACCAAACGCTGAATGACGCCGTTCAGTCGCCCCGGTCGCAGATCACATAGTTCAGCGCGGTAAAGAAGCTCGTGTCCGGCGCGAAGATCTGTTCATCCTCGACCAGCGCGTTATGCGCCTCGCCGGCGATGAAGTCTTCGCAGTCGTTCATGTTCGCGAAGGAATAGACGCCGACGCCGTCGTAGCGGTCCCCCACCGGATCATAAAGTTTGTCGCCCGGCTGACTGACGTTGACGAGCTGGGCATAGCGCCGAACCAGCAGTTGCGCCAGCGGGTGACGGCGCACGAGGTCCGCGTGCTGCGCCATCCACCGACCGCGAAACTGTTCGCGCGTGCTGCCGGCCGCGCGCTGATGCAATTTCAGCAGGATGATGGCGTCGCGGCGGCGATCGCCACGCTGCACCACCACGTGTTCCTCCGCGACATGAAAACCGAAACCGCGGATAAACACCGCTTCATCCGGCATGATTTTCTCGCCGTACTTGGTGCCGTTGGTAGCGAAGAAGCCTTCCAGATCCTCACGGCTGCGGTAGCCAAGCTGCGCGAGCCCGTCGAATAGCGGGCGCGCAAACGGCGGGCACTCGGCCGCCGGGTGGCGCGGCAGACGACCTTCAGCATCCAGCGGGGCCACATACGGCGGCGCGTGTTCGCTGCACGGCCCGGCGGGAATCCGGTGCTGCTGAAGGTAGTAGTGCAGCAGCGCGGTCTGACGGTCTTCCGGGCCATCGGGAAACAGGATTTTGGGGCCGTGAATCTTGCGCCAGTAGGCGTCAAAAGCTTCCCACTCGAACTGGGGCGCGGGGCTCATGCCCAGCGCGCGGTCGGCGACGCCGGGGTCTTCGGTCCCCTGCCCGGCGCGATTCACGTTGTAGCCCGGACGGGCCCGCCGGTCGCCGGCAGGCGGCGAACTGTCGGCACGAACCACGAAGGCATTCAGCACCAGTAGCGGCTTGGTCATCATGCGCGTTGCTCCGGCTCAGGCACGCTGGCGCCCGGCAAAAAAAGCGGCGACGTAGCGCGCGGGCTCGTCGCTGTCGTAGGTCCGTACAAAAGCCGCTACCCCGGCTTCAATCGCCTCACGTAAAGGCAGCTCTTCCCAGCGCTGACAGAGCTGCTTCTGGGCGCGTACCGCGCCGGGCGCACCCGCCCGGATGTCGTCGACCACGCGCGCAACGAGACCATCCAACTCAGCCGGCGCAGCCACGGGCCCCACCAGACCGATGCGCTCGGCGGTGTCCGCATCTATCAAGTGACCTCGCAGCAGCAATTCTCGCGTGCGGCCCCAGCCGATCAGCGCAGGCAGCAAGGCCGCCTCAATGACCGAGGGCACGCCTACGCGCACTTCCGGCATGCCGAACTGGCTGTCGCTGGCGGCGACGCGCAGGTCACAGGCCGCTGCGATCTCAAGCCCGCCGCCCAGACAATGCCCGGCGACCCGCGCCACCACGGGCACCGGCAGGGCGCGGAGTGCGGCACAGAAGTCGTGGATGCTGCGGATGAACGCCTCGGCGGTGTCCGGGGTCAGCGCGCCCAGTTCTTTGAGGTCGGCGCCGCCGATGAAGTTATCTGGCGCGCTGCCGGTCAACACCGCGCAGCGTAAGTGCGCATCCTGGTGACAGGCACGGATCTGCGCCGCCCCGGCGCGCAGGGTCTCGCCGCCAATCAGGTTGAGCCGGGTGCGGCCCTGCAGGGCGAAATGTACGACCTCGCCGTCGGCGCTGTAGGAGACGCGGACGCCCGGCGTCATGAGAGTGCCAACGGCGGCGAGGCTGCCCGCAGCGCGGCCGCTTTGTCACGCGCCGCCGGCTCGTTGTCGAACACCAAATCCTCAAACAAGCGAACCGGCGTAACCGGATCTGCACACAGCTGGCCCACCGCATAGCGACCCGGCTCAACGCCGACAATCACATAGAAGCCGCGCACGGGCCCGGGACGGCTGCCGTTCAGCCGATAGAGGATTTTGGCGAAGTCGGCATAAGGACTATCGTCCTCCAGCGAAGGCTCGGCTTTTTCCGGCGGGTCGTCGGACTTCACCCACCGGTGCGGCATACCGCCGGCACCCGCCGCCATGGGCAGCGATTGCTGGCCGCGCAGCGCTGGATGCAGCCACCAGGTATCGTCCCGCTTCAGCGGGACTTCGGCCGATTTTGCCCGTTTGCTCACGGCAAGGGGCCCGCCTTCAGGAAGCCGTCGATCACGTTCTTGGTCAGGCGCGAGACGTTGTTGTTGTACTTGTTGTGCGATAGCGAACCGCACCAGGCCATGGAGCCCACCGAGAAGGTCCCGCCGTCGTTTGGCGTCTTGTAGTAGACGATGTCGGCGCGGGTCTTCGGATTGTTGTCACCCGTACCGGCGGCGATGTAGCCGCGGGAGTTGAAGGTGGACTCTTCGCTCACCGTCACGAACATATCCGAATGGCCTTCGGAGTTGGCCAGCAGATAGGCCCGGTGTGGCGTGCCCAGTTCCAGAT
>JALRCR010000244.1:0-3216 GCA_023257255.1 Gammaproteobacteria bacterium
AGTTCGGCGGCGGAAATCAGCGTGGTATAGGGCGTTGTCACAAGGGCTCCTTTTGCTTGGGCGTAAGGCGCGGCGTCATAAGCCTAGCGCCAATCGGTCTTTGGCCACCGCCGGGCGCCGGGTTAGCGTGCGCGCTCTAGAGCCAGAGGTTGCTGGATGCACATTACTTTCGTCAAAAAGCGTAACCCGGACGGCACCAGTTGCGGCAAATGCGAGGAAGTGGAGCGCCGCCTGATCCGTGACGGTCATCTGGCCCGCATAAATGAGATTGCCATTGCCGATCTGGCCGATCCGGAAAGTGCGGGTATGCGGCTCGCGCGCGAGTTCAACACCGAGTTCGCGCCGTTTTTCATTGTGCGCGACGGCGCGGAGGCGCAGGTCTACACCATCTATCTCAAGCTGGTGCGCGAAGTGCTGGAAAAGCTGCCGGCGGCGGATCAGTAATCCGGCAGCTCGATGCCGCGCAGGAGTTCTTCCAGCGCTTCCTTGTCGTCGGTGGCGGCCGCCTGCTCGACCAGCTCCCGCGTGAGATGCGGCGCGAAGGCGCGGATGAACTCATACATATAGCCCCGCAGCAGCGTGTTGCGACTGAAGCCAATCTTGGTGACGCTCCAGCCAAACAGATGACTCGCGTCCAGCGCGACCAGCCCTTCGTCCTGCGCCGGCTCATAGGCCAGCGAGGCCACGATGCCCACGCCCATGCCCAGTCGCACGTAGGTCTTGATGACGTCGGCGTCGGTGGCGGTAAAGACCACCCGGGGCGAGAGCCCGCGCGTGCGAAAGGCATCGTCCAGCTGCGAGCGGCCGGTGAACCCGAACACATAGGTCACCAGCGGATAGGCTGCCACCGCTTCCAGCGTAAGCACCGGTTCGCGACACAGCGGATGATCCGCCGGCACGATAATCGAGCGATTCCAGCGGTAGCAGGGCAGCATGATCAGGTTGTCGAACAGCTCCAGCGCTTCGGTCGCGATCGCGAAATCCACGTTGTGCTTCGAGGCCAGCTCGGCGATTTGCAGCGGCGAGCCCTGATGCATATGCAGCGATACTTCGGGGTACTTGGCGGCAAATGCCTTGATCACCGGCGGCAGCACGTAGCGCGCCTGGGTGTGGGTGGTGGCGATGCTGAGGTTGCCGCTGTCCTGGGCCGAGAACTGTTCGCCGATGCGCTTGAGGTTGTTGACCTCGCGCAGAATCTTGCCGGCCAGCGTGATGATGGCCTCGCCCGCCGGCGTGATGGTGGTGAGCTGCTTGCCGCTGCGCAGAAAAATCTGCACGCCGAGCTCGTCTTCCAGCATGCGGATTTGCTTGCTGACGCCGGGCTGCGAGGTATACAGCCACTCGGCGGTGGCCGACACGTTCAGATCGTGCCGCGCGACTTCCCAGATATAGCGCAGTTGCTGGAGCTTCATGAGCAGTTCTCCTGACGGAACGCGAATCTCGCGCGTTCAGATCTGGGCAAGACCGGTCAGCACGCGCTGGTAAAGTTCGGGCAAGGGCAGGTCGTAGTCGTCGGGGCTCAGGGTGGCGAGTTGGTCTTCCAGCCGCCGCAACACCAGATCCTGCACGCGATAGGTGGCCCGCCGGCGCGCGGTCTCGGCGGGTGTGCGATGACTCGCGACCCAGCCGGCATGGGCGGTCAGCGCGGCCTCCAGTTCGTCCAGCCCCTTGCCGGTTTCGACCGACACGCCAATCACCGGCACCGTCCAGTTCACCGCGCGCTGTGCCCCGAAGCGCACCGTGGACGCCAGCACTTCGCGCATCTTGGGCGCGCCGTGCAGGTCGCTTTTCGACACCACGATGATGTCCGCCACTTCCAGAATGCCGGCTTTCAGCGCCTGAATGGCGTCGCCGGTCTCTGGCTGCATCAAGAGCACCACGGTGTCGACCAGCGCCTTTACCGCATGCTCGGCCTGCCCCACCCCAACGGTTTCCATGACGATTTCGTCAAAGCCATGGACCTCCATCGCGCACAGAATGTCGGCCACGTTGTTGCACATGCCGTCCTGCGAATCCCGACTCGACACCGAGCGCATGAACACCCGCGGATCCGCGGACGCCTGATCCATCCGGATGCGGTCGCCCAGAATCGCGCCCTTGCTGTAGGGGCTGGCGGGGTCGATGGCGAGCACGCCGACACTGGTGCCGGCAGCGGCGCGGCGTTCCACCAGCTTGCCGACCAGCGTGCTCTTGCCCACGCCCGGCGGTCCCGTGAAGCCGATGCGGCGCGCCGGCGGCACGGCGCTGGTCGGCGGCGCGCGCAACACGCTGTGCGCGCTGGCCGTCGCCAGGCGGCTGATTTCACGCGCCAGCCGACGCCGTGCGCTCGCATCCAGCACGCCGTTCGGCGTGTCAGTCGGCGGCAAGGTGCTTGTCCATTTCGGCAACGACGTCTTCGATCCGCTGACTCGCGTTGAAGATGCCGACCGCGCCAGCTTCCAGCAGCGCGGCATTGTCTTCCTGCGGAATCGTGCCGCCGACAAACAGCTTGATGTTGCCGCCCTCGGCCGCGCGCAGGTGGCGCATGGTGTCGCGCACCAGATCGACGTGGCTGCCCGAGAGGATGCTAAGCCCCACGGCATCGACGTCTTCTTCCACCGCCACGCGGGCGATGTATTCGGGCGATTTACGCAAGCCCGTGTAAATGACTTCGGCGCCCGCGTCACGCAGCGCCAGCGCGATGATTTTGGCGCCGACGTCGTGGCCGTCGAGGCCGGGCTTGGCGATCAGGATTCTTTTTCCGGCAAGACTCATGGTTGACCTCTGCTTCGGTGTTCGCCCGCTTACAGGCGCACCGGCTCCTCGAATTCGCCCCATTCACGCTTCAGCGTGTCCACCATCTCGCCCACCGTGGCGTAGGCGTGACAGCAGTCGACGAGTAAAGGCATGAGATTGACGTCGTCGGTGGCGGCCGCCGCGCGCAGCGCCGCCAGCGCGCGTTCGACCGCGGCGTTGTCGCGGGTTTCCTTAACGCGGTGATAGCGCTCCACCACCGTGCGTACGGCTTCCGGGTTCATGCGGAAGACTTCGCCCAGTTCGTTGCGCTGTTCTTCGTGACGGAAGTGGTTCACACCCACCACCACGCGCTCACCGTTGTCGGTATCGAGCTTGCGCTCGAACGCGCGGCGGGCGATGCGCATTTGCAGGTAGCCGTCCTCGATCGCGTGCACGGTGCCGCCGTACTCGTCGATCTCGGCCATGACTTTTTCCATTTCC
>JALRCR010000244.1:3226-4714 GCA_023257255.1 Gammaproteobacteria bacterium
ATCTGGTCGGTCAGCCATTCGACGTAGTAGCTGCCGCCCAGCGGGTCGACGGTGCGCGAAATGCCGCTTTCGTAAGCCACGATCTGCTGCGTGCGCAGCGCAATCTCGGCGCTGGTCTCGGTCGGGATCTGAAAGGCCTCATCAAACGCACAGGTGAAGATCGACTGCGCACCGCCCAGCACGGCGGCCATGTTCTCGATCCCGACCCGCACGATGTTGTTGTAGGGCTGCTCGGCGGTCAGCGAGGAGCCGCCGCAAACCACGCCGAAGCGGAACATCAGGGCCTTGTCGTCGGTCACGCCATAGCGTTCCTTCAGCGCCCGCGCCCAGTAGCGCCGCGCCGCGCGGAACTTGCAGATTTCCTCGAAGAAATCCATGTGCACGTAAAAGAAAAACGACAGGCGCTTGGCGAAGGCGTTCGGATCACCGCCCCGCCGCACCAGCTCTTCAACATAGGCAAAGGCGTTGGCCAGCGTGTAGGCGATTTCTTCCACCGCCGTGCAGCCGGCATCGCGCACGTGCGCGCCGGCGATGCTGATCGGGTTGAAGCGCGGCGTCTGTTCGTTGGAGTACAGCACGCTGTCGGCGATGAGGCGCATGGACGGGCGCACCGGGAAAATCCAGGTGCCGCGCGCGACGTACTCTTTGAGGATGTCGTTCTGGATGGTGCCGGTGAGCTTCGAGCGCGGAATGCCTCGCTTGTCGGCCACCGCCAGATACATCGCATAGATGATGGCGGCCGTGCCGTTGATGGTGAACGAGGTCGAGAGCTTGGCGAGATCCAGTCCGTCAAAGAGGATTTCGGCATCCGCCAGGGTCGCAATCGGTACGCCGACCTTGCCGACTTCCGAGCTTGCCATGGGGTCGGTGGGGTCGTAGCCGCACTGGGTGGGCAGGTCCAAGGCCACCGACAGCCCGGTCTGGCCCTGCTGAATCAGAAATTTATAGCGCTCGTTGGTTTCTTCCGCCGAGCCAAAGCCCGAGTACTGGCGGAAGGTCCACAGCCGGCCGCGGTAACCGTTGTCGAAAATGCCGCGGGTGAAGGGGAACTTGCCGGGTTCCCCGATGCGCTCGGGGTTGACCATGTCTGGCGTGGCGACTTCCGGCGCTTCGATGCCGGAGGGCGTGCGGGTGGTCGGGTCTTTCGGTTCGGCGTTTGGCTGGCTCATTTGGCGGCTCCGGCAATACGGGCGAGGACGGCGGCGGCGGCATCCCAGTGGTCCTGATGCATCCAGGTTTCAACCAGGGCCGCAGTTTCCTGCGCGCGCTGCGCCTGAACGTCTCCACTGCGGGCGGTCATGACCATCGCCTTGAAGGCGCGCATGACCTGCGGTTTGCGCTGCCGGATGGGCTTGAGGAAGTCCTCGCACCAGTCGGCGAAAGGGCGCTCGGCGGGCGCGATGGCGTCGGCCAGTCCCAGTCGCTCGGCGGCCGCCGGGTCGAGAAAATCAGCGCGGGACAAGAGCCGCAGCGCCTGCGAGCCACCGA
>JALRCR010000245.1 GCA_023257255.1 Gammaproteobacteria bacterium
GCAATTAGGCCCACAGCACCGCTGGCGGACCGAGGCCTATTTGCTCGGCCCGCTGCAAGACGGCGTGCTGACGGGCGACCTGTTGCTAAAAGGTCGCGGCGACCCCTACCTGATTGCCGAGGAAATGTGGAAATTTGCCGGCGAACTGCGCGCCAAGGGTCTGCGCAAAATCACCGGCGGGCTGGTCATTGACGACTCGGCCTTCGCCCCGGCGCCGCGCGCGGCGGGTGATTTCGACAACCAGCCGCTGCGGCTCTACAACGTGCAGCCGAACGCCATGATGGTGAACTTCAAAGCCTTCACCTTTCACTTCCAGCCGGCCGCCGACGGCGCGGGCGTGAACATCACCGCCGATCCGCCGCTGCCCAACTTGCTGATCGACAACCAGCTGCAGCTGGTAGAGGGGCGCTGTCGCGGCGTGCTGGCCCATGTCGAGATGCAGGTGGCCGAGGACCCGGCCGAGCCGCGGGTGCGCTTCAGCGGCCAGTACCCGCGCAGCTGCGGCGAAGAAAGCCTGCCGCGCACCGCGCTCAGCCCCGAAGCCTATGCCTACGGCCTGTTCCGTCTGGTGTGGGAACAGTGGGGCGGCGAACTGGCGGGCGGCGTCAGCCGGGGCGTGATGCCGACCGGCCACGAGCCGTTTCACGTCTGGTACTCGCCGCCGCTGGCCGAAGTCATCCGCCCGCTCAACAAATGGAGCAATAACGTGATGGCCGATGCCTTGCTCTACGCGCTGGCCGACCGCCGCGGCGCGCCGCCGCTGCAAGCAGCCGCAGGCGCGCGCGAAATCGAGCAGTTCCTGCGCACGCAGGGCGTGGATACCAAAGGGCTGGTGCTGGAGAACGGCTCGGGCTTGTCCCGTCTCACCCGCATCACGGCCCGCACCATGGGCGAGATGCTGCAGGTCGCGTGGCGTAGCCCCTACATGCCGGAATATCTGGCCTCGCTGTCATTGGTCGGGCAGGACGGCACCACCCGCAAGCGTTTTCGGCGTGGCCCGGAAAACGGCCGCATGCATCTGAAAACCGGTCATCTGGGCGATGTCGCGGCGGTCGCGGGCTACGTGCTGGCGGCGAGCGGCCGGACCTATGCGGTGACGCTGCTGATGAACCACCCGACGGTCAACCAGGGCAGCGGCAGCGCGCTCATCAACGCGCTGCTGGCCTGGACTTACCGGCAGTAGTCAGCGCGCGGTCCATGCGCGCGAGGATCTCGGCCAGAATTGCCGGCGAGGTCGCGAAATTGAGCCGCACAAAGCCTTCACCTTCGGTGCCGAAACTCGGGCCCTCGCTGAGCGCCACGCGGGCTTCGCGCAGAAAGAATCGCCAGGGCTCCTCGCCCAGATCCAGCGCCCGACAGTCGAGCCACGCGAGATAGGTGGCTTCCGGCGGCGCGTGGCGAATCTGCGGCCAGCGCGTGCGCACAAATTCGCTGACGGTGTCGCGATTCGCGTGCAGTTGGGCTTTGACCGCCGCCAGCCAGGGCTCGCCCGCTTCCCAGGCCGCGGCGGTGGCGCTGATGCCAAACGCGCTGCGACCGCCCCGCACGTGCTCGGTCAGCCGACCGAACTGCGCGCGCAGCGCGGGCGAACCAAACACCGCGACCGCCAGCACCAGCCCCGCCAGATTGAAGGCCTTGCTGGGCGAGGTCAGCGTGAGGGTGCGCTGGGCGATGTCCTCGCCCAGCGTCGCAAACGGAATATGCGGCCGATCAACCAGCATGAGATCGGCGTGGATTTCGTCAGAGATCACGATGAGCTGATAGCGGCGCACCAGCGCGGCCAGACCTTCAAGCTCGTCACGGGTGAACGCGCGGCCCGTGGGATTGTGTGGATGGCAGAGCAGGAGCATCCGCGCACCGTCCGCACAGGCGGCGGCAAGCGCGTCGAAATCGATCTGATAGCCGGCGTCGGTCTGCGCCAGCGGACACAGCAGCTGGCGCCGCCCCGTTTCCGCCACCGACTGCAGAAACGGCGGATAGATTGGGGTCTGGATGATCACGCCGTCGCCGGGTTCGAGCAGGGTTTGCAGCGCGAGATGGATGACCTGCACCACGTCGCTAAAAAACTCCACCTGCTGGCGCTGAATCTGCCAGCCGTACTGCGCCGCCATGCGGGCCGCAAACAGCGCATCCAGCCCGGCACGCGGGTACATTTTGGGATAACCAAGGTCTTCTGCCGCCAGCCTCGCCGCCAGCGCCGCGCGCACCGGCGGGGCGAGCGCGAAATCCATGTCCGCGATCCACGCGGGCAGAACGTCCGCGTCGTACACGGTCCATTTCGCGCACTGCCGCGCGCGCAGGCGCTCAAGCGGTAACAGGAAGGACGCGGGCTCGGTCATCGACAAGCTCCCTCAACTCGACTGGCCGGCAATGTAGCGCGAGACGTCGCGCCGCGCGCTAGTGCGGCGCATGCGGCAACGAGACCACCATCAACACCCCGAGCCCAATCCAGAACAGCTGCGCGGCGGTTTCGCGGACGGTGACGCCCCGGTGCAGGCTGGGGATGAGGTCGGCAATCGCGATGTAGAGAAAGCTGGAGGCGGTAAACGCCAGGATGAACGACAGGTGATCGTGCAGCAGGTCGACCCGCCACCACGCCAGCAAGGCCCCGGCGACCATCGCGAGACTGGAGACGGCGTTCAGCAGGAAGGTTTTCAGGCGGCTGAAGCCGCTGGCCAGCATGATCGCGAAGTCACCGACTTCCTGTGGAATTTCATGCGCAATGATCGCCACCGCCGTCACCACCCCCAAGCCCGGGTCGGCGACGAAGGTCGCGGTCAGCAGGATGCCGTCCAGGAAATTGTGAAAGGTGTCCCCAATCATCACCAGCGGGCCGGCATTGCGCAGCCCGTGATGGTGGCCGTGGGCGTGGACGTGACCGTGGGAATCAACGCCGTGTGCGTGGCGCCAGATGAGCGCCTTTTCCAGCAAAAAGAACAGCAGGATGCCGCCCAGCACGGTGGCGAATATTTCGCTGCGCTGACCGAACTTGGCGTGGGCGATGGCCTCGGGCAAGAGGTCGAGAAAGGCCACCGTCAGCAGCGTGCCGGTGGCGAGGCTGATGAGGTGCGCGACCGTTTTTTGCCGCCACTGTTCCGACAGGAGCAGATACACTGCACCGGCCGCCATGCTCAACACCGCGCCCAGCAGCGTGAAGCCGACGATCCAGACCAGCAGGTTTGATTCAGGCGTGGGCATGCGGGCATTCTCGGGAGAAACTAAAAGCGTCAGGGATCCGCGCGGATGCGCGTGAACGGGGCGGCCGAATACTAACCACTGGCGTTACTTAATAACAGACAGGCCACGGCAGACGCAGGACGAACAGCGCGATGAATCAGGTCAGGGAAACCGTTCTCAAAAGCTTTGCCACCGCCGCCCACGACCACGGACGGTGCATCAAGACCGCGCTGGCCAAGGCTGAACAGGCCTGCGTCACCAGCGGCAAACGCTTGACGCCGCTCCGCCGCCGGGTGCTGGAGCTCGTATGGGGCAGCCATGAACCGGTCAAGGCCTACGAGCTGCTGGCCCTGCTGGGGCAGGAGCGCGAACAGGCCGCGCCGCCCACCGTCTACCGCGCCCTCGACTTCCTGCAGGACGCGGGCCTCGTTCATCGCATCGCCTCGCTCAATGCCTTTGTGGGCTGCGGCGAACCGCGCGAAGGGCACGTCAGCCAGTTCCTCATTTGCACCGCCTGCGGCACGGTTGCCGAACTCGCCGACCCGGCGCTCTCGAGCCGGATTGCCGACTGCGCCGAGCGACTGGGTTTCCGCGTGGCGCGAGAAACCATGGAAATCGAGGGCACTTGCCGCAACTGCCAAAAAACCGGAAAGGCCGGCGCCCATGCATGATTTCACCAGCTTTGCGGTCAGCGTCGACCACGGCGTTGCCCACATCGAGTTCAATCGACCAGATCAGGCCAATGCCTTCAACCGCCAGATGTGGCACGAACTGGGCGCGGTGATGCGCGCGGTCGACGCCACGCCAGGCGTGCGCGTCGCGCTGCTCTCGGGTCGCGGCAAGCATTTCACCGCCGGCATCGATCTGGGCTTTCTGGCCGAGATGCAGGCGGAGCTGGCGCCCCTGGGGCCGGGTCGCCGGCAGGAACAGCTGTTGGTCACCATTCGCGAACTGCAGGCGACCGTGAGCGCCATCGAGGACTGCCGCAAGCCGGTGATTGCCGCCATCCACGGCGCCTGTCTGGGCGGCGGCATCGATATCAGCAGCGCCTGCGATTTGCGCTACGCGAGCGCGGAGGCCAATTTCGCGGTGAAAGAAATCGACGTCGCGATCGTGGCGGATCTGGGCACCCTGCAGCGGCTGCCGCGCCTGATTGGCGACGGGCGCGCCCGCGAGCTGGCGCTGACCGGCCGCCATTTCGACGCGACCACCGCCGCGCAGTGGGGCTTTGTGAGCGAGGTGCTGCCCGACCCGGAGGCCCTGCGCGCCCACGCGCTGACCGTGGCCCGCACGCTGGCCGGCAAGTCGCCGCTGGCGCTGCGCGGCACCAAGGAAACGCTGAACTACAGCCGCGACCACACGGTGGCCGAGGGCCTCGCGTTTGTCGCCGCCCGGAACGCTGCGCTCCTGTTTGCGCCGGACATCGCCGAGGCCATCGCCGCCCGCAGCGAGCGCCGCGAACCGCGCTTTGACGACTGATCCCGGCGCGGCAGACCGCGCCGCCGAGCGCCTGGTGCTGCTGCTGATCGCCAGC
>JALRCR010000246.1 GCA_023257255.1 Gammaproteobacteria bacterium
GGTCCTGGGTGTTGGCGATGACGACGGTCTCGCCGGTGAGCTCGATCTTGGCGCCGGCCGAGAAGGCGGGTGCGGCCGAGGTGGCGAGAGGATAGGCGTCGAAGCCGACGCCGACGATGCGACCCTCGTTGAGGCGGTCGGCGACGAACGCGTTCAGGGTATCAATCTCGGCGCGCAGGGCGAGCGGATAGAAATCGCGCTCGGGGTGCTCCGCCAGCGCGTTGAACTCGTTGTTGAACATGCGCGCGATGGCGCCCGAATCGTTGTTGACGATGCGGCGCGTGTGCTTGTCCCACAGCACGGGAATGCTGACGCGGCCGGTGAAGGCTGGATCAGAGGCCGAGTACAGCGTGTGCAGGTGGGTCGCGCCGAGCGCGGGGTCGGCGTAGCGCCCCGTCTGCCCGAACCACCAGGACTCCTTGCCCATGGCGGGTTCGAGCAACACAAGGTCGATGACTTCGCCCAGACCTTTTTGCGCGCGGGTTACCAGCGCGCGATGTGACCACGGACAGGTCCAGTTGCAATACAGCGCATAGCGGCCCGGCTCCGGCCTGAAGGCCGTCGAACCGTCAGCCCTGATCTGGTCGTGAAAGCCGCTGTCGAACCGCACCCTGCTGCCATCGCGCGCAAACTCGGCCAGATCCTCGTGCTGCCAGATCCCGTTGACCAGCATCCCCATCGCGATCCCCCGTGCGCTTGCCGTGATGAAGAAAAACCGACGCCGCATCGGCCCTTGCCCTGACGGGTCAATCGAGTCGCAGCATCACGGTCGAAACGTGCCGGGCGCCACGCCAGTTATCCCGGCGCAACGCAGACCAGGGCCCGCGAGGCATTCGTCACCGGTAAGGATTCGGCTTGACGCCCGTCCCGCGACGGACGGGCGTTCAAGTTACGAAGCGAAAATTGCTCAGCTCTTTCTGGCGAGCGACTTCAGCAGGGCCACATCGTTGGCAGCCACCCGCATCCGCTGGGCGAGCCCCCGGGCAAGCGCCCGGTAGAACGCGTAGCCAAACGAGGGATCCTTGTCGGCCAGCACATTGATCTCGTCGCCGGAGATGACCAGCACTTCACAGTCTTCCAGCGCCCGGATGGTGGCAGCCCTTTTGTGATCGGGAGATGCCATCGACATTTCGCCAAAGTAGGAGCCGCTACCGATGGTCGCCACATCCTCATCGTTCCCGCCCTTGGTCGCGCGCACGCTGCCCAACACGAGCACGAAAAGCTCGCTGCCACTTTCGCCTTCCCGACAGATCGCATCACCCTGACTAAAACGGGTGGCCTTGGCGAGCCCTGCCAATTTGGCAAGTTGGGGCTCGGGCAATGCTTCAAAAAGCCGCGTCTGACGCAGCGCGCTCAAGTTGTCCATAAAAATCCTTGGTCGTGGAAAGTGGTTAAGAGGCCGCACTGTAGGACGGTGGCCTTGAGCCGCGCAACCGCGCGTATCCAGCGCAGGTCAAGGGCGGATTGCCGAGGCGAACCCGGTTCCCGATGGCGCAATTTCCGAACCTTGCCTAATCCTCCAGCGTGCCCAGCACCCGGGCGATTGCATCGCCCCGGAACGCCGTTTTGTTGTAGGCCAGCGCATCCGCATGGAGCGAACTCCAGCGCTGGGCCTTTTCAATGGCCGCCGCCCTGACGGCATCGGCGGCCAGCACCTCGTCGAGAAACCCCGCCTCGACTGCTTCATCCGGGGCGTGGAGTCTGGCCATGATTGCAGCCTGGGTCAGGTGGTGCGCGGGCAGTCGCGCGCGCGCCAGTTCAATGCCGAACAAGGGCAAACGCAGGCCAATGGCGGTTTCATTGAGACCAATGCGAAAGTCTCCGGTCGTGCCGAAGCGATAGTCGCCAGCCAGCAGCATGAACGCGCCGAGCGCCACGGCGTGGCCGGTGGCGGCGACCACCAGGGGCTGCGGATGGCCGTAGAGCTGCATCAAGGTGCGGACGCCGAGATTGATCAGGCGCCGCAGTTCGACAGCATCGCCGCCATTGATCACCTTGAGGTCAAAGCCGCCGCTGAGGACGCCCGGCCGTCCCAGCAAGGCAACCGCACGGGCGTCGGTGCGGGCGCGGTCGAGGGCAGCGCTGATGGCCTCAAGCATGGCGAAGCCGCAGGCGTTGGCCTTGCCATCGTCCAGGGTGATGACGGCCACATCACCAACGCGTTCGTAGTTGAGTTTGTCAGTCATACCACCGCTCCTTGTTTCAGCTGCCGGCATGCCAGGCGGCGGCGAGCGCCGGCCGCGCGTTGAGCCGCTGGATGTAGGCACTGACGTTGGGCTTGTCGCTGATGTCGGCGCCGAGCTTGGCGGCCACGATGGTCGCATGTCCGGTCATGACATCGGCGCCGCTGAACTCGCCGGCCAGAAACTCGCGTCCTGCCATGCGCGTCTCGACGGCTTCGAGCATGCGACCCAGCAGTTTGACGGCGCGGTCGACGTTGCCCTGATTGCGCTTGTCAGGCGCGAGCAGCATGGTTTCCACCACGATGGTATTCACCGGCGGCATGATCATGCCTTCTGCGTAGTGCATCCATTGCAGGTAGGGCGCGAAGTCGGCCGAGGACGGCGCCGGCTGCAGGCGGCCGTCGGCGTATTTGCTGAGCACGTACTGCACGATGGCGCCGGATTCAAACAGGCAGGTGCCGTCGTCGTCTTCCAGCGCCGGCACGCGGCCCAGCGGGTGCACGGCGAGATATTCCGGGGCGCGCATCTTGCGGTCGCCAAGCTGGAAGGTTTCGAGTTCATACGGCAGTCCAAGCTCATTGAACAGCCACACGATGCGCACCGCGCGGGTATTGGGGGCGTAGTAAATTTTCATGCGTCGGATTTCCTCCGTCAGATCGCCACTCGTGCGAGTGGCTCAGCCAAGCATTGAGGCGCGGCGGGTGTTCGCACCGCCCCGGTGATTGAGAAGAATCGGCGGGAACCTGTTGTCGGGCACCCGAGCGGGCTCACGGTGTCGCCCTGCGCGCATGGTGCCGCGGAGCCCCGGTTGCCACCCGGGGCCGCCTGCTTCGCCGCGCTCAATCGCGCAGGGCCGCGGCGACAAACTCGAGCCGGTCTTGCCCGAAATGCATGTCCTCGCCGACGAACATGCTCGGCGCCCCGAAGACCCCGCGAGCGACGGCCTCTTCGGTCGTCGCGAGCAACGCCTGTTTGACCTGCGGGTCGCCGGCCAGCTCGAGAATGCGCGCCGGGTCGAAGTTGGCTTTGCGCAACACTTCTGCCACCACCGCCGCGTCGCCCATCGCCAGTCCCTGCGCGAAGATCCCGTTGAAGACCGCCGTCAGGTAGCGCGCCAGATCATCCGGCTGATAAAGCTGGATGCCGGCCGCCCCGCGCATCAGCGTCAGCGTGTTGATCGGAAAATCGGCCGGCATTTCGAGCGGCACGCCGTAGCGCACGGCCCAGCGCTTGAGGTCATTGATCAGCCATCGCCCTTTGGCGGGAATCATCACCGGGCTGCTATTGCCCGTTGCCTTGAAGACTCCGCCGAGCAGCATCGGTCGCCAGCGGATGGCGGCGCCCGCGTCCGCCGCCAGGCGCGGCAGCTGGGTCCATGCCAGATAGGCCGCCGGACTCCCGACATCAAAGAAAAATTCGATCGCTTTGCTCACGCCACACCCCACACATGGGCAAGAAACGAGGTGCCTGGAGGGCACCGGGTAAGGCCAATGGCTGATGGCTGTTGAATGACACCAACCAACCGCCGCCCCTATGGTTGCACAGGGAATCGCCGGAAGCTCGGGCGGGCGCACGCACGATGGGCTTGCCGCTCGGTATCAAGGCGCCCGGTCGCTGCCGCGCCGCCGGGTAAGGCCGCGTGATCGAGAGCAGCGCCCCAAGCGCCGCATCAGCCGTCATAATGCGGTCGTGCGTTATCTCATCCTTTTGCTTGCTCTCCTCGGCCTCGGCGCCGGCGCCTGGTGGCTGACTCGCCCCAAGCCGGTGACGGTCAGCGTGTCGCCGCTCGCGACCGGCACCGTGCGCGCGACGGTTTCCAACACCCGCGTCGGCACGGTCGAGGCCTGTCATCGGGCGCGGATGTCGCCCTCGGCGGCGGGTCAGGTCGCCGCGCTGCCGGTCAGCAAGGGCCAGTCGGTCAGCGCCGGCACGGTGCTGATGGAAATCTGGCATGAGGATCTGGAAGCCCAGCTGCGCCATACCGAATCCGAAATTGCCGCGGCCCGGCGGCGGGTGGAAGAAGCCTGCAGCACTGCCGCCGGCGCGCGCCGCGAGGCCGAACGCCTGCAGCGGATGGCGGGCCGCAAGCTGGTCTCCGAAGACGCGCTGGACGTCGCCCAAACCCGTGCCCAGAGCGCCGCCGCCAGCTGCCAAACCGCGCGCGCTAACGTGCAGGTGGCGGAAAACGCGAGCGCGGTGGTCACCGAACAAATCGAGAAAACGCGGCTGCGCGCGCCCTTCGACGGCGTCATTGCGGAACTCAACGCCAAGCTCGGCGAGTTCATCACGCCCTCGCCCACCGGCATCCCGACGCTGCCGGCGGTGGACCTGATCGACATGCACTGCCTCTACATCTCCGCGCCGATCGACGAAGTCGACGCGCCGCTCGACGACGCCAATATCGAACGTTTCTGCGACCTGCTCGATGCCATGGTTGGCGAAACCGACACCCGCTACCTGATCGTCACTCACAATGCCGTGACGATGAGCCGGATG
>JALRCR010000247.1 GCA_023257255.1 Gammaproteobacteria bacterium
GGTGCCCGTGATGAAGATGACGCCGGTGCAGCCGAGCATGATCAGGGCCATGGTCCAGAGCCGCAGACGCTCGCCTTCAACCGGGTTTACTTCGCCAAAGCCCACGCTGAAGGCGGTAATCACCACCATGTAGAGCGAGTCGCTCCAGCTCCAGCCGGCCAGCCGATAGCCGATCGTGAACACCGTGAGCACCACCAACACAAACAGGGCCGCGTACAGCAGGTTAGTGCGGGGACCGCTCAGGCGCTTCTTCATGCCGGGAGTGTAATCCACCGGCTGCGTGCCCGTGACCCCGGCGCGGCACAGGGAGCCGACCATCAGCGCATTTCCGTGGCGCTTGCGCATATCTGCGCAGGACCGGCGCGCAAATGTGCAATGCCGCCACCGCCGGGCGAAACAAGTCGCTGTTTTACAAGGACACCTCACGACTGGCACAGCAACTGCTCCGTGGCCACATCGCCGGCACGCGTAAGCGTGACGCCCGGCGGCAGGCGTGTTCTGTGAACTGTTTGGAGGATTTTTTAGTGTCCGGATTTTCTGATGTTCGGCGGTCTGCGCTAATCGCGACCGCCGTGGCGGCGATGGTCTCCACCCAATCTGCGCTGGCCGCAGCCGACCCCGCGCTTGAGGCGCAACTGAAGGCGCTGAGCGCGCGCGTGCAGCAGCTCGAAGCGGCGCTGGCTCGCGCGCAGGCGCCGCTAACGACTGCTGTCGCCAGCCCGACAAGCGTGCAGCCGCCGGCCGCGGTCGAGCAGCGCGTGCGGGTGCTGGAGCGCAAGCTCGAAGTGGCGGCGGAAGAATCCGCTGCTGCGCGGGTTAAGACGCCCGCTGTGTCCCTGGGCGAAAAAGGCCTGGCGGTCGCCACGCCCGATGGCATTTTTGAAGCGCGCCTGCGCGGCTACGTGCAAATCGATGGGCGCTTTTTCCACGATGACAAGGCGCTTACCGGCAGTGCCGCCACGCAGGATGCCTTCCTCGCGCGGCGCATTCGGCCCATTTTTGAAGGCACCGTGGCGAAGCAGTTCTACTACCGGGTGATGCCGGACTTCGCGGGCTCGGCGGTGACCCTGCAGGATGCCTACGCCGAGTGGCGCCAGTTGCCCTACGCCCGCGTGACGGTGGGTAAATTCAAAGCCCCGTTTGGGCTCGAGCGCCTCGGCAGCGCCACAGAGCTCGCCTTCGTGGAGCGCGGCTTGACCAATAATCTGGTGCCCAACCGCGACTTCGGGGTGCAAATCGGCGGCGAATGGTGGGGCAAGCGGGTGTCCTATCAGGTTGGCGTGTTCAACGGCGTGCCGGATCTCGGCAGTACGGGGCCATCGGATCTGAATGACGACAAGGATTTCGCCGGCAGGGTGTTTTTCCAGCCGTTTATCGAGCAGTTTGGCCCGCTGCAGGGCTTGGGCTTCGGGCTTGCCGGCAGCTACGGCGAGGAGCAGGGCAACGAAACGGCAACCGGCCTTGGCAGCTATGTGACGCCCGGACAGGCGAAGTTTTTTGGTTACCGCAGCACGCCGGCGTCGCTCGTCGTCAACGGCGACAAGCTGACCCTGGCGCCCAGTCTGGCCTCGACCGTGGTGGGCGCCGGCGAGCGCACGCGCTACTCGCCGCAAGGCTTTTGGTACTGGCGGCAGTTTGGCGTCTTTGGCGATTACGTTGAGTCGAGCCAGGAAGTGGCGCTTGATCAACAACGCGCACGGCTGAGCCACAGCGCCTGGCAAGTCTCTGGCAGTCTGGTGCTGACCGGCGAAGAGGCCTCCTTCAAGGGCGTTAAACCCAGGGCGGCGTTTGATCCGGTCGCGGGCGATTGGGGCGCGCTGGAACTCGTCGGTCGCTACGGCGAACTCGACATCGACCAACAGGCTTTCGACCAGGGCTTTGCCGATCCGGTGAAGTCGGCCAGCGCCGCGAGCGCCTGGGGACTTGGTCTCAACTGGTATCTCAATCGCCACGTGAAGCTGGTCTTCGACTACGACGAAACGGCGTTTGTCGGTGGCGGTGGCAGCAAGGCGGCACCGGCCGACCGGCCTACCGAGCGCGTGGTGCTGAGCCGCGTTCAACTTTCGTATTAAACGGCAACAGGAAATAACAAGATGCATCGCTTCAAACTTCTGGCCGGCCTCGCGCTGGCCCTCACCGTCGGCGTGGCTCGCGCCGACCTCACCCTCTTGAACGTGTCCTATGACCCGACGCGTGAGTTCTATGCCGAATTCAACAAAGCCTTCGCCGCGCACTGGCAGACCGAAGGCGGCGCGCCGGTGCAGATTCGTCAGTCACACGGCGGCTCCGGCAAGCAGGCGCGCGCGGTAATCGATGGCCTCGAGGCCGACGTCGTGACCCTGGCGCTGGCCTGGGACATCGACGCCATTGCCGAGAAATCGGGCCTGCTCGAGCGCGACTGGCAAAGTCGCCTTCCGCATAACAGCACGCCCTACACCTCGACCATCGTGTTTCTGGTGCGCAAGGGCAATCCGCAGGGCATCAAGGACTGGAACGATCTGGTGCGACCCGGGGTGAGCGTCGTGACGCCCAATCCCAAAACCAGCGGCGGTGCGCGCTGGAACTATCTGGCGGCCTGGGCCTATGCCCGTGAGCAGGGCGGCGATGAGGCGGCGGCGCGCGAGTTCGTGCGCAAGCTGTTCCAGAACGTGCCGGTGCTGGACAGCGGCGCGCGCGGCGCGACCACCACGTTTATCGAACGGGGTATTGGCGACGTGCTGGTGACCTGGGAAAACGAGGCCTGGCTAGCGCTGGCAGGTCGTGACGAATTCGAACTCGTCACGCCCTCGGTCAGCATCCTCGCCGAGCCGCCGGTCGCGGTGGTTGGGCGTAACGCCGAGCGCCACGGCAATGCCAAGGTGGCGCGCGCCTATCTTGAGTATCTCTATTCAGCTGAAGGGCAGGCGATCGCGGCGCGCCATCACTTTCGGCCCCGCGACCCGGCGGCAACGCCGTCGGGTGGAAAGTTCAGCGAGCTACGATTGCTGACCGTCGATGCGGCCTTCGGCGGCTGGCGGTCGGCGCAGGAGACGCACTTCAAGGACGGCGGCGTGTTCGATCAAATCATGCTGCCTTGAGGCAAAGCGCCGGTCGGCAGCGGCTGGCCGGCGCTAGTTGAGTCGATATCGCGCAACCGCGGCAGGGTCCCAGGCGAGCCCGTTGCCGGGGCCACTCGGCAACACCGCGTGGCCGTCCTCGAAGCGCATCGGCGCCTGCAGCACGGCGGCCGCCAGATCCATCACTTCCAGATAGTGCGGGGTCTGAATCACCGTCATCAGGTGCGCGGTGACTTCGTGGAACAGGTGGCTGGAGACCGGCAGGCTGTGCAGGCTCGCCAGCGCCGCGGCCTCACGAAAGGCCGAGACACCGCCAATTTTCATGATGTCCGGCATCACCAGATCGCAGGCCGCGAGATCCAGGGCGCGGCCCATCTCGCGCAAGCCAAACCAGTTTTCGCCCAGTTGCACGGGCGTCCGCAGGGCGGCCGCGACGCGGGCGTGGCCGGCGTAGTCGTCTTGCAGCACGGGCTCTTCAATCCAGGCCAGCCCTTCTTCATCCAGTGCGAGGCCGCGTCGAATCGCTTCGGGCACCGACAGCGACTGGTTGAAGTCGACCATCAGCGCAACCTCCGGGCCAATGGCTGCGCGTACGCCGCGGATCACCGCAATGTCCTCGGCCAGGCTTGCATAGCCCGCCTTGATTTTGACCGCCCGGAAACCGTTGGCGACGGCGTCGCTGGTCAGGCGCTGGCCCAGTTCGAGGCCATCCATGCCGAAGCTGGCATAGGCCTTCACCGGGCGCGAAGCGCCGCCCAGCAGCTGGTACAGCGGCAGCCCGGCCTGCTTGGCCAGCACGTCCCAGGCCGCCATTTCGATGCCGGCCAGCGCCATGCCGAGCAGCCCGGCGGTACCCAGCAGCCGGAAGCGGGCCGCGAAACGCTGCGTCAGCGCCTCGGGGGCGACCACCGCGCCGGTCAGTTCTTCGCCCAGCGTCTCCAGCAACTGCACCAGCGCTTTCAGCGTGAGCGGGGTGTAGCCCATCAGGTAGGCGTGGCCGGTGAGTCCGGCGCTGGTTTCCAGATCGATCAGCACCAGCGGGCTGTCGGCGATCACACCGCTGGCGGTCCGCAGCGGGGTGGGCAAGGGCACGACGGCGGCGGTCGCTTTGAGGGCGCGAAGCGTGACGGGCGGGTGCATGGGCATTCCTCGGCTAGAACTGCCGGCAGCCTAACAGGCGAGGCGCGGGGCGCCGAGGTCAGTCGCCGCGCCGGCGTGTTAGGCTCGCGCCATATTTTTATGATCATCGAAATATGGAAGAAATATTCGTCGTGCAGGCTCTGGCCGCGCTGGCCCAACGCAATCGACTGCAGCTGTTTCGGGCGCTGGTGGTAGCCGGGCCCGAGGGCCTGACCCCGGGCGCGCTGGCCGAGGCGCTCGGCGTCGACGGCACGGTCGCCCCGCGCCTGGCCGCCGCCGAGCGGATCCTGCAGACCTCGCGCGGCGGCGGCGCGCGCAAGAGCACGCTGCTGGCCGACGGGCTCGAGGCGATCGAGTACACGATCACCGCCGAGAACCCGCTCGCCGGCCGGCCGATCGTCGGTGCCTTCCCGCGC
>JALRCR010000248.1 GCA_023257255.1 Gammaproteobacteria bacterium
GGTTGGCGTCGTCATGCTCGAGGAACGGAATCAGCGCCGCCGCGATCGACACCAACTGCTCCGGCGCCACGTCCATGAAGTCGATCCGGGCCGGCGGCAGCACGGGATAGTCGTCCCGCTTCCGGCACAGCGCCGCCTCGTTCACGATGTTGGCGAGATCGGCCCCGGAGAAGCCCGGGCAGCCCCGCGCGATGACGGCTGCGTCGACGTCCGGCGCGATGGGTACCTTGCGCATGTGCACGAGAAGGATTTGCTCGCGGCCCCGGATATCCGGCAGCGGCACCACCACCTGGCGGTCGAAACGGCCCGGACGCATGAGGGCCGGATCCAGCACGTCGGGTCGGTTAGTGGCCGCGATGATGATCACGCCCTCGTTGCCTTCAAAGCCGTCCATTTCGACCAGCAGCTGGTTCAGCGTTTGTTCGCGCTCGTCATGCCCGCCGCCCAGTCCGGCGCCGCGGTGGCGCCCAACGGCGTCGATTTCGTCGATGAAGATGATGCAGGGCGCATGTTTCTTGGCCTGCTCAAACATGTCGCGCACCCGTGAAGCGCCGACGCCAACAAACATTTCCACGAAATCTGAACCGGAAATCGTGAAGAACGGCACCTTCGCTTCGCCGGCGATGGCTTTCGCCAGCAGGGTTTTACCCGTGCCCGGCGAACCGACCATCAACACCCCGCGCGGAATCTTGCCGCCCAGCTTCTGGAATTTGCCCGGGTCGCGCAGGAAGTCGACCAGCTCTTTAACTTCTTCCTTCGCCTCTTCCACGCCCGCGACGTCGTTAAAGGTCACCCGCACCTGATCTTCGCCCAGCATGCGCGCGCGGCTCTTGCCGAAGGACATGGCCCCACGGCCCCCTGCTCCACCCTGCATTTGACGCATGAGGTAGATCCAGACCGCGATGAGCAGCAGGAACGGGAACCAGGAAATGAAAATCTGCATCAGCAGGCCCTGCCGATCCGGCGGCTGGGCATCGATGCGCACATTGTTATCCAGCAACAGGCCGATGAGTGGGCCGTTGTTCGTTTCCGGGCTGTAGGTATAGAGCTTGGCGCCGTCCTGCGTTTCGAACTCAATGGTCGGCCCATCGAGCAGGGTCCGGGACACCTGTCCGCTTTTCACCGAGCCGATGAATTCGGAATACCCAACCGCCCGCGACGTGCCGGCACGGGGCGTGAAGTTCTGGAACACCAGCATCAGTACCAGTGCGATGATGCCCCAGAGGGCGAGGTTTCTGGCCATTTTGTCCATCCGTTCCGGGGCACCCGCCAAACCGCGGGTCGCCGTATTTGATAGCTGCTGTGGGGACCGTCCAGACCTAGTCTAGCCGCGGAACCCACCTGCGACCACATAGAATTCCCGCGAGGCTTGTCGCGAGGCGGCCGGCTTGCGCCGGTTAATCCGCTCAAATTGTTTACGCATCCCGAGCACAAAGCGGTCACTGTCGGCGTGCTGAAACATTTTAATCAGCAGGCTACCGCCCGGCTTGAGAAAGCGATGCGCTGTCTCCAACGCTACCTCCGCCAACTCCACCGACCGCGCTTCATCGGTATCGCGGATACCGGTTAAGTTGGGGGCCATATCGGATAACACAAGGTCGACCCGACGCGCTTCCAACAGTTCCGCAATGCGCGCAAGGGTTTCTTCTTCCCGACAGTCGCCGAGCAGGAATTTGACCCCGCTCAGCGGCGTCATGGGCAGGATGTCGACTGCCACCACCAGGCCTTTGGCGCCGACCGCAGGCCCCACAATCTGCGACCAGCCGCCTGGGCTTGACCCCAGATCAAGCACGACGCCGCCGGGCCGTAGCAGCCGGTCACGGTCAAGTAGTTCGGTCAGTTTGAATGCGGCGCGCGAGCGCAGGCCCTGCTTCTCGCGGGCCTTGACGAACGGATCGCTCACCTGCGTCTGGTACCAGCGGCTAGAAGACCCCCGTTTGCTCATGCGGGCCCCGGCGCCGACGCGCGCGGTCTAGAGGTACTGGACGGCGAGTATTTCGTATTCAACGGCACCACTTGGGACCTGCACGGTCACCGTGTCGCCTTCCGTTTTGCCAATCACACCGCGCGCCAGCGGCGAGTTGATGGAGATGAGACCCAGTTTGATGTCGGCCTCATCTTCGCCAACGATGCGGTAGGTAACCTCACTGTCGTTGCTCAGGTTGAGCAACTGCACCGTGGCCCCGAACACCACCCGGCCCTGTGCGTTGACCTTGGTGATGTCGATGATTTCGGCGTTGCCGAGTTTGCCTTCGATTTCGGCAATCCGGCCTTCCGCGAAACTTTGCTGTTCGCGCGCCGCGTGGTACTCGGCGTTCTCTTTCAGATCGCCCAGCGCACGCGCCTCGGCAATGGCATTGATGATGCGCGGGCGATCCACCGTTTTCAGACGGTGCAATTCCTCGCGCAGGCGCTGCGCGCCCTCGGCAGTCATCGGGGACTTGTTCATTGCACCACCTCCTCATGAAGCGTCTGCAATCGACGAACCTGTTCCTCGCCCGTTTCGGCCAGCGCCATAACGGCGGCCGTCGCGCCGGCCATGGTCGTGGTGTAGGCAATCTTGTGCTGCAGGGCGCTGCGACGAATCGCGAAGGAATCGGCGATCGCCTGCTCACCTTCGGTGGTGTTGATAATGAAATCAATCGCGCCGTTCTTGATCATGTCGCCAATGTGCGGCTGGCCTTCCAGCACCTTGTTGACCGGCTCGCAGGCCACGCCCGCGGCTTTGAGGGCACGCGCGGTGCCACGAGTGGCCACAATCCGGAAACCGATGGCCGAGAGTTGATGTGCCAATACCACCGCCTGCGGCTTGTCGGCCTCCCGCACGCTGACGAAAGCGGTGCCGCCGGCCGGTAGCGTCATCCCCGCCGCCTGCTGCGATTTGGCAAAGGCTTCACCGAAGGTGGCGCCAACGCCCATGACTTCCCCGGTGGATTTCATTTCAGGCCCGAGCAAGGGGTCGACGCCCTGAAACTTCACGAAGGGGAACACGGCTTCCTTCACCGAGAAGTAGCCAGGCGTCGGCACGCCGTTGGGCGCGAGATCGGACAGGCGCTGCCCGACCATGCACAGCGCCGCCTGCCAGGCCAGCGAGGCACCGGTGGCTTTGGACACAAACGGCACGGTGCGCGACGCGCGCGGATTCACTTCCAGCACAAAAATCTTGCCGTCCTGAATTGCAAACTGGGTGTTCATCAGGCCGATCACGCCCAGCCCGCGGGCCATCAGCACCACCTGACGGCGGATTTCATCCTGCAGTTCGGCGGTCAGGGTGTGCGGCGGCAAGGCGCAGGCCGAGTCGCCCGAGTGAATCCCGGCCTGTTCGATGTGCTCCATGATGCCGCCGACGATGACGTCGTGGCCGTCGCTGAGGGCGTCAACATCGACCTCGATTGCATGGTCGAGGAAATGATCGAGCAGCACCGGTGAATCGTTGGACACCGCGACCGCACGCCGCATATAGGTGCTGAGCGCTTCTTCGTTGTAGACGATTTCCATCGCCCGACCGCCGAGCACGTAAGAGGGACGCACCACCAGCGGGTAGCCAATGTCGGCGGCCGCCAGCAGCGCTTCCTCGGTGGAACGCGCGGTGCGGTTGGGCGGTTGCAACAGGCCGATTTGCGAGAGGAAACCCTGAAAACGCTCGCGGTCTTCCGCCAAATCGATGGAGTCCGGGCTGGTGCCGATGATCGGCACGCCGGCCGCCGCCAGCGCCCGTGCGAGCTTTAACGGGGTTTGCCCGCCGAACTGCACGATCACGCCAAACGGCTTTTCGACCTCGACGATTTCCAGCACGTCTTCGAGCGTCAGCGGCTCGAAGTAGAGCCGATCGGAGGTGTCGTAGTCAGTAGACACCGTTTCCGGATTGCAGTTGACCATGATCGATTCAAAACCGGCGTGCTTCATGGCGTAAGCCGCCTGCACGCAGCAGTAGTCGAACTCGATGCCCTGACCAATCCGGTTGGGGCCGCCGCCAAGAATCATGACTTTCTTGCGGTCGGTCGGCGCGGCTTCGCATTCTTCTTCGTAGGTCGAATAGAGGTACGCGGTGGTGGCGGCGAATTCGGCCGCGCAGGAATCAACGCGTTTGAATACCGGCCGCACGCCAGCGGCGTGACGGCGGGCGCGCAGCGTCGCCTCATCGACCTGACACAGACGCGCGAGGCGCGCATCCGCAAATCCCTTGCGTTTGAGTTGGCGCAGCCGGGCGGCGTCGAGGCTATCAACGCCACCGGTGCGCACAGCCTGCTCTTCGCGCAGCAGGTCTTCGATCTGGGCCAGGAACCAAGGGTCGATTTTGGTCAGGTCGTGGACTTCCTCCAGCGACATGCCGTGACGGAAGGCGTCGCCGACAAACCAGATCCGCTCGGAGCCTGCGACGGTCAGTTCGCGAATCAGCTTGGCCTGGTCGACTTTCTCATCGGCGCGGAAGCGCTCATCAAGGCCGGTGGCGCCGGTTTCAAGCCCGCGCAAGGCTTTCTGAAAACTTTCCTGAAAGGTTCGGCCAATGGCCATGACCTCGCCCACCGATTTCATCTGGGTGGTCAGGCGATCGTGGGCCTGCGGGAATTTCTCGAAGGTAAAGC
>JALRCR010000249.1 GCA_023257255.1 Gammaproteobacteria bacterium
CATCAACTCCTCGGCGTCAGCGGTCGTGCCCGGCACCACTTCGCCGTCGATGGCCCGATGCAGCACGGTGCGTGAGGTGGTGAAACCAAGCGCGCCGGCTTCGATCGCCGCTTTGACGATCGCAGCCATCGCGGCGCGTTCTTCTGCGGTCGCCGCTTGGCTGGTCGCGCCGCGCTCGCCCATCACATAGGCGCGGACCGCGCCGTGCGGCACCTGTGCGGCAAGGTCCAGCGCGCGCGGCGTTTTGGCCAGCGCGTCCATGTATTCCGGAAAGCTCTCCCAGTCCCAGCGGATGCCTTCGGCCAGCGCCGAGCCGGGAATGTCTTCCACGCCTTCCATCAACCCGATCAGCCAGTCGCGTTTGTCGGGTGCGACCGGCGCGAAGCCGACGCCGCAGTTGCCCATCACGGCGGTGGTCACGCCGTGCCAGCAGGAGGGCGTGAGGTAGGGGTCCCAGGTGGCCTGACCGTCGTAGTGCGTGTGGACGTCCACCCAGCCCGGCGCGAGCAGCAGGCCGCTGGCGTCGATCTGGTGCCGCGCGGCGCCAAGATTTCGACCGACCGCGGTGATGTGTTCACCGGTGATGGCCACGTCCCCTTCGAAGGCGGGCGCGCCGCTGCCGTCGACAATCCGTGCGTTGCGTATGAGCAAGTCGTGCATGAGTGACTCCCTTGAATGGAGGCGGTGGTGCCTGCCGGACGGCAGCGAGCTCGCCGCAGTATAGGCACAAGCCCGTGCGGCGTGGCACCTCGCGGCGACCGACGATGCGCGCGCGGCGGCCGGCTTGCTACCATCCGGGTTTACCCTGCTTTACCGCCTCCCGGAGAACTGCCTATGTCCGCCACGCCCCAGCATCATCGCGTCATCATCATCGGCGCCGGCCCCGGCGGCATGTGCACCGCCATCAAGCTGCGCGAGGCGGGCATCGAGGATTTCGTCATTCTTGAAAAGGCCAGCGGCGTGGGCGGCACCTGGTGGCATAACCGCTACCCCGGCGCCGAGTGCGATGTGAAGTCGCATCTCTATTCGTTTTCGTTCGAGCTGAAGGCCGACTGGTCGCGACCGTTTGCCGGGCAGCCGGAAATTCTTGCGTACCTGGAGCACGTCGCGACCAAGTACGGTGTGAAGCCCTACGTCCGCTTCAATCACGCGGTGCAGGCCGCGCGCTGGCAAGACGCGTCTGCCGAGTGGGAAGTCACCACCACCGACGGCCAGATTTTCCGCGCGCCAATTCTGGTCAGCGGGATGGGGATGTTTAACGAACTCGAGTTTCCCGACATTGCCGGCCTGCAGGATTTTCAGGGCGTGCAGTTTCATTCCGCGCAGTGGAATCAGCAGCACGACCTCAGCGGCAAGCGGGTCGCGGTGATCGGCAGCGCGGCCAGCGCCGTGCAGTTTGTGCCGGAAATCGCGGCAAAAACCGGCGCGTTGTATTTGTTCCAGCGCACCGCGAACTGGGTAGCCCCCAAGGACGACACGCCCTACACGGCCGAGCAGATCGCTAAATTCACCAACGACCCCAACGCGCTACACGAATCCCGCGCGCAGATTTACAAGGAACTGAACGAGTTCATCACCTTCAGCAACGAAGGCATTCAGGCCGAGTGCACGCGTGCTGCGCTGGCCAATATTGAGGTGGTGAACGATCCGGCGCTGCGCGAGAAGCTGAAGCCCACCCACCCGTTTGGCTGCAAGCGTCCGCTCTTTTCCAACAAGTTCTACCCGGTGTTCAACCTGCCACAGGTGGAGCTGGTGACCGACCGTATCACGCAGATCACGGCCGACGGCGTGGTGAGCGCCGACGGCGTCGAGCGCAAGGTCGACACGCTCATTCTCGCCACCGGCTTCAAGGTGTCGCGTTATCTCTCGGCGATTGAAGTATCCGGGCGTAACGGGCTGAAGCTGGACGACGCCTGGCGCGATGGGGCGCAGGCCTATCTCGGCATGGTGACCAGCGGCTTTCCCAATCTCTTCATGCTGTACGGGCCGAACACCAACAACGGCTCGATCATCGCCATGCTGGAAATTCAGGTCGATTACATCCTGCGGCAGATCAAGCGCCTTGAACGCGAGCGGCTGGCGTCGATCGATCTGCGCGCAGAAGTGGAAGCGCGCTACAACGAATCGATGCAGCAGGAAATCCAGTCGGTCGACGTGTGGCGGGCCGCCTGCGGCAACTACTACAGCGCGAGCTCCGGGCGCGTAGTCACCCAGTGGCCGCACACGATTGACGAGTTCTGGGCGCGCACCATGCGCCCGGATGCGGAAGTGTTTGAGGCGCGGCGCGCGAGCTAGGCGCGCGCTTCACCCCGCCACGCCGCCGGCGACTCAGGTGCCGGCGGTGGTCTCGCGCGCCACCGCGCGGTAGCCGATGTCCTGACGATACTGCATACCGTCGAAGGCGATTTGCCGCACGCGGGCGTAGGCCCGTTCCTGCGCCCCGCGTACGCTTTTACCAAGACCCACCACGCACAGCACGCGACCGCCGCTGGTCTGATATTCGCCGTCTTTCAGCACCGTGCCGGCATGAAACACCTTGGTGTCCGGCATCTGTTGATCGAGCCCGGTGATGGGCAGGCCCTTGGCGTAGTCGCCAGGATAGCCGCCGGCCGCCAGCACCACGCCCACCGCCGCACGCGGATCGAAATCAAGCCGCAGGCGTCGCGTATCGCCCTTCAGCACCGCCAGACAGGCTTCGGCCAGATCGGTCTTCAGCCGCATCATGCTGGGCTGGGTTTCGGGATCGCCAAAACGGCAGTTGTACTCCAGCACTTTCGGCGCGCCGTCGGGCGTGATCATCAGACCCGCAAAGAGAAAACCCACGTAGGGCCGGCCTTCGGCCGCCATGCCTTTCAGCGTCGGGTGAATGACTTCGCGCAGCACCCGTTCGCGCAGCGCCATATCGATAATCGGCGCCGGTGAATAGGCGCCCATGCCGCCAGTGTTCGGCCCCTGATCGCCGTCGAAGATCGCTTTGTGATCCTGCGCCGGCGCAAACGGCCAGGCGCTCTTGCCATCGGTCATGACGATGAAGCTTGCTTCTTCACCCTGCAGGAATTCTTCCACCACGATTTCGGCACCGGCCGCGCCGAAGGCGCCGCCGCTCAGCATGTCCCGCGCGGCCGCGAGCGCCTCGTCCGTGGTCTGCGCAATCACCACGCCCTTGCCGGCGGCAAGCCCCGAGGCTTTCACCACCACCGGCAGTTCGTGCGCGCGGATGTAGGCCTCGGCGGCGGGCAGCTCGGTGAAGTTCTCGTAGCGCGCGGTGGGAATGTGATGGCGCTTGAAGAAGTCTTTGCTGAAGGCTTTCGAGGCTTCGAGGATGGCGGCGTTCGCACGCGGACCGAAGCAGCGCAATTCCGCTTTCTCGAAAGCATCGACGATGCCGGCGACCAGCGGCGCTTCGGGCCCGACGATGGTCACGGCAATCTGCTGGCGCGCGGCGAAGTTCACCAGCGCCGGGATGTCGTCTACCGCAATCGGCACGTTTTTAACTTTGGCCTCGGTGGCCGTCCCGGCATTGCCCGGCGCGACGTACACGTGCGTCACGCGGTTCGACTGTGCGCATTTCCAGGCCAGCGCGTGCTCGCGGCCACCACCGCCAATAATGAGGACTTTCATGCGTATCAGAGCTCCGTTGCGGCGGCGCGCGGACGCGGCGCCTTGGAATGTTCGGGCGGGGTACTGCGCTTGCCGGCGTTCAGTGGCGGAAGTGGCGCATGCCGGTAAAGACCATTGCCATGCCGGCTTCGTCGGCGGCGGCGATGACTTCCGGATCGCGGACCGAGCCGCCGGGCTGGATGACGGCCGTGATGCCGACTGCGGCGGCGGAATCAATGCCGTCACGAAACGGGAAGAATGCGTCCGAGGCCATCACCGAGCCTTTCACTTCCAGCCCTTCGTCGGCCGCCTTGATGCCGGCGATGCGCGCCGAATAGACCCGGCTCATCTGGCCCGCACCAACGCCTATCGTGCGCTCGTCACGGGCGTAGACAATGGCGTTCGACTTCACGCACTTCACCACCCGCCAGGCGAACATCAGGTCGCGCAATTCGCCTTCGGTCGGGGCGCGGCGCGAGACCACTTTCAGGTCGCCAACCGCAATCGCGCAGGCAATGGCGTCGCGGTCCTGCACCAGCAGACCGCCGGTCACCCGTTTGTAATCGAGCAGGGGCGCTTCCGCGCCCGGCGTGCCGACCACCAGCACGCGCACGTCTTTCTTGCGCTGGCAAATCGCGAGCGCTGCCGCGCTAACGGCAGGCGCGACGATGACTTCCACAAACTGTCGGCTGACGATGGCCTCGGCCGTGTCGGCATCAAGCTCGCGATTGAACGCGATGATGCCGCCGAAGGCGGAGGTCGGGTCGGTGAGATAGGCAAACTCGTAAGCGCTGCGAATATCGCCGGCGGCCGCCACGCCGCAAGGATTGGCGTGTTTGACGATGCAGCAGGCCGGACCGTCGAAAGCCCACACGCACATCAGCGCGGCGTCGGTGTCGGCGATG
>JALRCR010000024.1 GCA_023257255.1 Gammaproteobacteria bacterium
GATGGTGTGGGCCATGGCATCGTGCTCTTCCAGCTTGCGAATCACGGTGTTGATCGACGACGCCTTCTGACCGATAGCGACGTAGATGCACTTAATGCCCGTGCCCTTCTGGTTGATGATGGTGTCGATGGCGACCGCAGTCTTGCCGGTCTGGCGGTCACCGATGATGAGTTCGCGCTGACCGCGACCGACCGGCACCATCGCGTCGATCGACTTGAGGCCCGTCTGCACCGGTTGCGACACCGACTTACGCCAAATCACGCCGGGCGCGATTTTTTCGATGGGCGAGGTGAGGCTTGTGCCCAGATCGCCCTTGCCGTCGATGGGTTGGCCCAGCGCGTTGACGACGCGGCCGAGCAATGCATCGCCCACCGGCACCTCAAGAATGCGCTTGGTGCAGCGAACCGTGTCGCCTTCTTTAATGTGCTGGTATTCACCCATGATCACGGCGCCCACCGAATCCTGTTCCAGGTTCAGCGCCAGACCAAAAGTGTTGCCGGGAAACTCGATCATTTCGCCCGACATCACATCGGACAAGCCGTGCAAGCGCGCGATGCCGTCGGTCAGGCTGACCACCGTGCCCTCGGTGCGAGCCTCGGTGACGATGTCAAATTCCTGAATCTTTTTCTTGATGAGTTCGCTGATTTCAGTCGCGCTGATTTGCATGGGTCATCCTCGTCTGTTCAAGCGTCCGCGCGGTATCGCAACGGATACGCTCGGAGGTCACTTGATATTGAATACGTTAGCCAGTTGGCTGAGGCCGCCGCGTAGCGAAGCATCGAAGACCACGTCCCCGACTTTCACCTTGGCGCCACCGATAAGTGCGCTGTCAATCGCAACTGAGAGCCGCACTTCCTTGCCGAGCCTGGCCTGCATGGCGCTCGTAATCCGGTTGCGTGTGGCCTCGTCCAGCGGAAAGGCGGAGATCACTTCGACCTCGGCCACCCGGTCTACATTCGCGTGGTGGGCGGCGAAACCCTGCGCAATTTCGGGCATAAGCGAAAGGCGGCCGGCGTCCAGCAACACGCTGATGAACTTCTTCACCTGCGCCCCGAGGACAAGTCCCGCAGATTCGCTGACCGCGACCACTAACTCAGCGATGCGGCTTTTGGTCAGCCCAGGTGAGTTGATGACGCGCCGCATGTCGTTGTCTGCAACGATCACGGCCAGCAGGCGCAACGCCCGCTCCCAGTCAGCCACCGCGTTGCTTCCCTGCGCGACGTCGAACGCCGCTTGGGCGTAAGGACGGGCGATAGTGAGGTTTTCTTGCATGTCGTTCTCGCGGGCCTAGAGCCGGGCTCCCAGCTTGTCGAGGACGTCCTGATGCTTGGTCGCGTCGATTTCACGCATCAGGATTTGCTCGGCGCCGGCTAGCGCGAGTTCGGCCACCTGCTCGCGCAGGGTTTCCCGCGCTTGGCGGATTTCCTGCTCAATGCCTGCGCGAGCCGCGGCCAGTTGGCGCTCGCCTTCGGCTTGCGCGGTCACTTTTGCGGCCTCGACCATTTCGTCTGCACGCTTCTGTGCGCTCTGCACAAGGTCCTGACTCTGGCGTTTGGCGCCGTCGATCAGTTCATCCACCCGGCCCTTGGCGCTGACCAGTTCCAGCTGGCCTTTTTCGGCGGCCGCAAGTCCGTCTGCGATCTTCTTCTGGCGCTCTTCGATGGCCCGCATCAGCGGGGGCCACACGAATCGCGAGGTGAACCAGACGAAGGCGAAGAACCAGACGCCTTGCGCGATAAGAGTTAGGTTGATGTTCATCTTGACGCTTCCCGATGGCCCAAGTGGACGCCGATACGCTGCTTACTTCGCGGCAGCCTGAAGCACGGCAGCGGTAAGCGGATTGCCGAACGCGAACAGCATGGCCAGACCCACGCCAATAATGAAGGACGCGTCGATCAGACCGAGGAGCAGGAACACTTTCGCCTGCAGTTGGGGCATGAGTTCCGGTTGGCGGGCGGCGCCTTCCAGGAAGCTGGAGCACATGATCGCCACACCGATACAGGCGCCAAGCGCGCCCAAGCCGATGATGAGGCCGATGCCGATGGCGGTGAAGGACTGGATTTGGGCGAGAGCCTGCAAGGTTTCCATGATGTTTCCTTTCTAAAAAGCTGGCAAAAAAACGGGGTTAAAAGAGAGATTACTCAGTGGCTTTCGTGCGCCATTGCCATATACACGATGGTCAGCATCATGAAGATATAGGCCTGCAGCGCGACGATTAGGATATGAAATACAGCCCATCCCCCAGACAGGATGGCGCCGAAGAAGGTTCCGGACGGGCCTGTTGCGGCCCATAGGCCCAGCAGCAGGAAGATGATTTCACCGGCGTACATGTTGCCGTAGAGCCGCAGGCTGTGCGACAGCGGCTTGGAGATGTACTCCACCAGATTGAACAGGAAGTTGGGGATCCACAGCACCGGGTTGCTGCCGAATGGCGAGCAGGTCAATTCATGAATCCAGCCGCCGAGGCCCTTGGCCTTCACGCTGTAGAAAATCATGAGGAGCCAGACGGAAAGCGAGAGCGCGAAGGTGGTGTTGATGTCCGCCGTTGGGACCTGACGCCAGTTTTCGAGCCCGAATACGTTTTTGTAGACCCACGCCGACAGGTCAACTGGCAGGAAATCCATGGAGTTCATGAGCAACACCCACACGAACACCGTGAGTGCCAGCGGGGCCACAAAGCTGATGTTGCCGTGGAAGATGCTCTTGACCTGATCGTTAACGAACTCCAGTGCGAGTTCGACCAGCGCCTGCCGCTTGCCCGGGACAGCGGCTGTCGCACCACGGCCAGCAAGCCACATAAATCCGCAACCGATGATGCCCAACAGTACCGACATCACGACCGAGTCGACATTGACGCTCAAGAACGGCGTATCGCCAACCGGATGCGTCATGAACGACAGGTGGTGGCTGATGTAGCTCGTTGGAGTCAGGACGTGTTCTGCGTGTTCCGATGCCATATTTCGCCAGTCGCGTTTCAGTTATCAGGCCTGTCTCGGACAGGCATTCAGCTGTTGCGGGAAACCCAGAGCGACAGCCATTGCGCCATCAGCGCGCCAATCAAGCCGGCAATGAAGCCGGGCCACATCATATCGGGGCCCAGCCACCGGCGTGCGCCATAAAGCGCCGCAATAATCAGAAGAAGTTTCAAGCCTTCGCTGCCCAGAAGGGTCGCAGCGCTCAGGTGTCCGGTTAGCGCCGTCCGCATCCAGAGCACAAGCCCGGTGACGAAGTGGGGAATGCAGACCGCCGCCCCGCTTGCCGCGCAGGCTATCGCGTACTGCGTTCCTGCCACTGCCCAGAAGGCGGTGCTCAGCGCACCAATCACCAGAATTTGAATCTTCAACGTGCCGATTACGGCTGCTGCCCAAGCCCTTCGACTCATTCGGCCTGACCCCGAAGGTGCGCGTTTCCGCTATGCAACATCCCGTAAAGCCGGCGCATTGTAAGAAGCTTGTACGACGGGAGTCAATTGAAAACTTCGGGCTTTTCCGCAGTTCGGGACAGGTCACTCGCACTCATTTGATATGGGCGATGATGCCGTCCAATTCGTCCAGCGATGAATAGCTGATCACCAGCTTCCCGGCGCCCTTGTTGCCTTGCTGGATGACCACCGCAGCGCCCAGTCGCTCCGACAATTGCCCCTCGAGTTGCGCGACGTTGGGGTCGGGACGCGCCGGCGTCGTCGGGGGTTCCTGGACCTTCTGGCTGCTCCGCACCAGCTTTTCGGTTGCCCGCACGGACAGGTCGTCGGCGACCACGCGCTCGGCCAATTCGGATTGCAGTTCCGGCGAAAGCGCCAACAAGGCCCGGGCGTGGCCCATTTGCAGCGCCCCCGACTCCAGCAATTCGCGGGGGCGCGGCGCCAGTTCGAGCAAGCGGAGCAGGTTCGACACCGCCGCGCGCGAGCGGCCGATGGCCTCCGCGATTTCCTGGTGCGTCATCTCGAATTCCCGGATGAGGCGTTGCAGCGCCAGCGCCTCCTCGACCGGATTCAATTGTTCGCGCTGGATGTTTTCGATGATCGCGATGCTCATCACCGCACGGTCGGGAATGTCCTTGATCACCGCCGGCAGCTCGGCGAGCCCCGCCAGTTGGGCCGCGCGCCAGCGGCGTTCGCCAGCGATCAGTTCGTATCGCCCGCCGCCCGGCAGGGCGCGAACGACGACCGGCTGCACGACACCCTGAGCCTTGATCGAGGCCGCCAGATCGGCGAGCGCTTCGGGCTTGATGTCCAGTCTGGGCTGATAGCGCCCCCGTTGGATCAGGTCGACGGGAATGCTTTTCAACTGGTCGCCCGCAGCAAGCGACGGCTCGTCCTCGCGACCGTTCGCGCCGACACCGAGGAGTGCATCAAGGCCTCGGCCCAAGGCTCTTTTTTTCGTCACGCAAGGCCTCCTGAGGCAGTGTTCGCGCCCCGGGCGGCTTCTTCTCGCCGGAGCAATTCGCCCGCGAGCGCCAGATAAGCCACTGCACCGGCTGAAGATTTGTCATAGCGCAACGCGGGCAGCCCGTGGCTGGGCGCTTCGGCAAGTCGCACATTGCGCGGGATGATGGAGCGGTAAACCTTGTCGCCGAAGTGCTGAAGCAGTTGCTGCGACACCTGATTCGCCAAGTTGTTGCGCGGGTCGAACATCGTGCGCAGGAAGCCGTCCACGTGCAGGGTCGGGTTGAGAAATTTGCGAATCTTTTCGATCGTTTGCAGCAGGGCGGAAATGCCTTCCAGCGCGTAGTACTCGCACTGCGTTGGCACAATGACCGCATCGGCGGCAACCAGCGAATTGACGGTCAGCATGCTGAGCGCGGGAGGACAATCGATGATGATGAAATCGTACTGGTCGCGCACCGTTGCCAGCGCGTTTTTCAAGCGTAACTCGCGCCCGAGTTCCTCCAGCAAACCCACTTCTGCCCCGGTCAGATCCCCATTCGCTGGCAGCAGGTCGTAGCCGGACTCGGTGGGTTTAACAAGCGCCTCTGACAGCGTGCTCTGCCCCATCAGGACGTCGTAACTCGAGCGCTCGAGGGTGCGCTTGTCGACGCCGCTGCCCATGGTCGCGTTGCCCTGCGGGTCGAGATCAAGCAAGAGGACACGTCGGCGAGTAGCCGCCAGCGAGGCGGCCAGATTAACGCTCGTGGTGGTCTTACCGACGCCACCTTTTTGGTTAGCGATTGCGAAAACTGTCGCCATTGGATGTGCCGAAGTTGGGGAGGTACCGCGCGGGGCCGGTGGAGCGGTCGGGGTGTGGCTGGATTATTGCACAAAGCCTCGCGCTGGCCGCAAATCAGACCGCCGGCGCAAGGCGCCCACAATCGATCGTGACGAGATGCCGCTGGGCCCAGCCCGGGACCGCAAGTTCACGCACCTCGCACGCTGCTGCGCGTTCACCAAGCTCGCCCAGTTCGTCGCCAGGAAATTGGCCTTTGAGGGCCAGTACCCGGGTGTCAGGGGCGTGAAGATGGGCGGTCAACGACAAAATCAGCGACAGCGTCCCCACCGCCTGACAGACGATGGTGTTCGGCAGTTGCGGCGGCTGCCAGTGCTCGATCCGCGTGGCGGCCACCTGCACGTTGTCGAGCGCCAGTTCAATCCGGACCTGAGACAGAAACCGCGCGCGGCGCGAGCGAGCCTCGACCAGCACCAGCTGCCAGGCGGGTTCGAGGATCGCCAGCACGATGCCGGGCAAGCCCGAACCACTGCCTAAATCGGCCACCACTGGGCCTCGCACGAAGCGCGCCACGGCCAAGGCATCCGCGATGAACTTGTGAGCGAAGGCCAGTTCGTCACGGGCGCCGGTCAGGTTGGCGAACTTGTTCCAGCGCACCACCAGCCCGGCATAGCACGCCAGCTTTTCAAGCTGCGTCTCGGTCAGGGAGACGCCGAGGACCGTGGCTGCTTCCCGCAAGGCCGCGCGCAAGTCGCGCGCGTCGGTCTCGCTCAAGCGCGCGCCTGCGATGCGGTGTGACGTTTGAGATAGACGAGCAACAGCGAGACCGCCGCGGGCGTGACGCCAGAAATCCTGGCCGCCTGCCCCAGTGTTCGTGGCTGGTGAGCGCACAGTTTGGCCACGACTTCGTTAGACAGCCCGCGAACGCTGCGGTAATCAAAATCCGTGGGCACTTCGGCCTCCGCATGGCGGCGGGTGCGCTCGATTTCATCCTGCTGACGCGCAAGGTAACCGCTATAACGGGCGTCGATTTCCAGTTGTTCGATAACGTCCGGGTCCGCCACACCCGGGCCGGCGCCGGGTAGTCGCATCAATTGCGGGTAGTCGATTTCAGGCCGCCGCAGCAGATCTGCGAGATTTTGCTCCTTGCGCAGCGGCTGCCCCAGCACTGCGGTGGCCACCTCGGGGTCTAGCCGGTCCGGGGACAGCCAATGCGTGTTCAAGCGGGCACGCTCTTCTTCGAAGCAGCGCTGCTTGCGTTCAAACACGGTCCAACGCTCGTCGTCGACCAGACCCAGCATGCGGGCGACCGGCGTCAGGCGCAGGTCGGCATTGTCCTCGCGCAACATCAAGCGGTGCTCGGCGCGGCTGGTGAACATCCGGTAGGGCTCGGTGGTGCCCCGGGTGACCAAATCATCGACCAGCACGCCAAGGTAAGCCTCGTCACGACGCGGATACCATGGCGCCTTCCCGGCAACCCGTAGCGCAGCGTTGAGTCCGGCGACCAGGCCTTGCGCCGCGGCTTCTTCGTAACCCGTGGTGCCGTTGATCTGACCGGCAAGAAACAGGTTAGGCAGGGTTTTGGTCTCAAGCCACGGCTCGACCCCACGCGGGTCGAAGTAGTCGTACTCAATGGCATAGCCGGGTCGGGTGATGCGGGCGTTTTCGAAGCCGGCGATGGAACGCACCACCGCGTATTGCACATCGAAGGGAAGGCTGGTCGAGATCCCGTTGGGGTAGATTTCCGGGGTGTTGAGTCCCTCGGGTTCGATGAAGATTTGGTGCGCCTCGCGCTCGGCAAAGCGCATGACCTTGTCTTCGATCGACGGACAGTAGCGCGGCCCGGTGCTTTCTATCTGCCCGTTGTACATCGGCGAGCGATGAATCGCCTCCCGAATGATCTGATGCGTGCGCTCGCTGGTATGCGTGATATGGCAGACGGTTTGCGCAGGGTGCTGGCTGGCGTGCCCCATGAAAGAAAATACCGGCACCGGGTCATCGCCCGCCTGACGCTCGAGTTGGCGGTAGTCGATCGTCCGGCCGTCGATACGGGGTGGCGTGCCGGTCTTCAAACGGCCCACCGGGAGGTCCAGTTGGCGCAGGCTCTGGGCCAGCGTATTGGCAGGCGGATCGCCCGCGCGTCCAGCCTGATACTGGGCTTCACCCACGTGCACCAGCCCGGCCAGAAAGGTGCCCACCGTCAGGATCACCACCTGGGCGCGAAACTGCAGTCCCAATTGGGTCACCACGCCAGCAACCCGTCCGCCGTCCATCAGCAGCCCGTCGACCCCCTGCTGGAAGAGGTCGAGCGAGGGCTGGTTTTCCAGCGTTTGCCGGATAAAAGCGCGATACAGCGCGCGGTCGATCTGGGCACGGGTGGCGCGCACTGCGGGCCCTTTGCTGGCGTTCAGGCGGCGGAAGTGGATCCCGCAATGGTCGGCCGCCCGCGCCATGATGCCGCCCATGGCGTCGATTTCTCGCACCAGATGCCCTTTGCCGATGCCACCAATCGCCGGATTGCACGACATCGCGCCCAAGGTCTCGATGCTATGCGTGAGGAGAAGCGTCCGTGCGCCCATCCGCGCGCTGGCCAGCGCAGCCTCGGTGCCAGCGTGGCCACCGCCCACCACAATAACGTCGTAATCCTCAGCGAATTGCATAGCGATCTCCTGGCGCGACTGTGGCCAGACGGGGCGGCAGAATAATCCGAACCTCACGTGGGGCCCAAGCCTTCCGGCCATTTGCGCGCGGAAACTTTCATCAGCCAGCCCGGTCTGTGACAGCGTTGACGGGATCGGGGGCCTGTGGAACAGTGGCGCGCCTTCGCTGGCCGCGCCGTGTTCGCGGCGACTTGCCCCACCACGCGCTGCTCGCCATGGGCTTTTTTGACCCGGGCGGCGCGCTACTCAAATCGTGTTTCAGGAAACTGCGCTATGGAAAACCTGATCGAAGTCAGGGATCTGCATAAGAGTTTCGGCTCGCTACATGCCGTGAACGGCGTCTCCTTGAATATACGGCGGGGCGAGGTGCTGGGCTTTCTCGGGCCAAACGGCGCCGGCAAATCCACCACGATGAAAATGATCACCGGTTTCATCGGCCCCAGCAGCGGTTCGGTAAGCGTGTGCGGACACGACGTGGGGACAGCACCGCTCGCCGCCAAGGAAAAAATTGGCTATCTGCCCGAGGGCGCGCCGGCCTATGGCGAGATGACGCCCTCCCAGTTCCTCGACTTCATTGCCGATATCCGAGGCCTAGGTGGCGCCGGTAAAACGGCCCGCATCCGCGAGGTCGTCGAGAAGATCAATTTGGGCGGCGTGCTTAACCAGAGTATCGAGACCCTTTCTAAAGGCTTTAAGCGCCGCGTTGGTCTCGCTCAGGCGATCTTGCACGACCCGGAAGTACTCATCCTCGACGAACCGACCGACGGGCTGGACCCTAACCAGAAGCACGAGGTTCGAGCCCTGATCAGGGAGATGGCGCCGAACAAGGCCATCATTATCTCGACCCACATTCTCGAAGAAGTCGATGCCGTGTGTACCCGCGCCGCAATCATTGCGCGGGGCCAGCTGCTGTTTCTCGGAACCCCGGCAGAGCTTCAGGCGCGGTCGGCCCGCCACAATGCCGTGACGATGAACGTGCCGGCCAGCGATGCCGCTGCGGTGACCGAGCGTCTGGGCGGATTGCCGGACATTTTGCGAATCGAACCCGGCGAAACCCTGGGCGCCCGCCAACGCCTGACCGCGCTGTCACGCACCGGCAACCCAATCTTCGATGTGGTCCACGGCGCGCTGCGCGCAGGCGACTGGGCCTTCTCCGAACTTTTCGTTGAACCCGGTCATCTGGACGAAGTCTTCCGCACCATCACCACCGTCGCGCGGGCGCCGGGGGAGGTCACCCACTCATGAACCGCATGCTGACCATTTTCAAACGGGAGTTCCGGGGCTATTTCGCCACCCCGGTCGCCTACGTATTCATCGTGATTTTCCTGTTTCTGACGGGACTGTTCACGTTCTACATCGGCTCTTTCTACGAGCGTAGTCAGGCGGACCTCGAGCCCTTTTTCCGCTATCACCCCTGGCTCTATATGTTGCTGATTCCGGCGATCTCGATGCGCTTGTGGTCAGAGGAGCGCAAGAGCGGCACGCTGGAACTGCTGATGACCTTGCCGATCTCGCTGGCAGACGCGGTGATCGGCAAGTTCCTGGCGGCGTGGGCCTTCACCGCCATCGCGCTGGGGCTGACCTTTCCGCTGTGGCTGACGGTGAACTATCTGGGAAACCCGGATAACACTGTCATCGCCGCTGGCTATGTGGGCAGCCTGCTGATGGCCGGCGGATTCCTGTCGATAGGCGCCTGCATTTCCGCGCTCACCCGCAACCAGGTGGTGGCGTTTGTGATCAGCTTTGTGATCTGCTTTGCCTTCAACCTGAGCGGCTTCCCGCTGGTGCTCGATTTCTTCAGCGGCTGGGCGCCGCAGGCAGTCGTCGAAGCCATCGGCTCCTTCAGCTTCCTGACGCATTTCAATTCAATCCAGAAAGGCGTCATCGACCTGCGCGACGTCATCTTTTTCGCAACCCTGATTGCGCTCTGGCTGTACGCCAACATGCTGGCGATTGAACACAGCAAGGGCCACTGAGCGAACCGGAGACGACCCCCATGACGACCAGAACCCAGACCCTCAGCAGCCTGCTTGTCGCAGTCGTGCTGTTCGTATCGCTGAACATCGTGACCAACGGCGTGTTGACCTCACAGCGACTCGACCTGACCGAGAACCGCCTCTACACGCTGTCCGAAGGCAGCCGGAACATCCTTAAAAATCTGGAAGATCCGATCACCCTGCGGTTCTACTACTCGGCGCGACAGTTCGCTTCCACTCCAGAGTTCCAGACCTACGGCAAGCGCGTGCGCGACCTGTTGCAGGAATATGTGGCTGCGGCCAACGGCAAGCTGGTGCTGCAGGTTATTGAGCCGGAGCCTTTCTCTGATGCCGAAGACCAGGCGGTCGGCTACGGCATCGAGCAGTTGCCCATTAACGCCACCGGCGAGGTGGGCTATCTCGGCCTCGTGGGCACCAACATGACCGACAAGGAAGCGCCCATCGCCTTCCTTAACCCGGATCGGGCTGACGCGCTGGAATATGAAGTCACCAAGCTGATTTATGCCTTGGCGAATCCCAAAAAGCGCTCCGTTGGCGTGATCGCCGATTTACCCGTGATGGGCGGCAAACCTGATGAACGCGGCAACCCGGCGCCGGCCTGGACCAGCATTCACATGCTGCAGGAGTTCTTCGACCTGAAGACTTTGCCCCGGGACCTGCCTGCGATCGACGCCGACATCGACACCCTGCTTTTGGTTCACCCAAAAGATCTGCCACAGCAGACGCTGTATGCCATCGACCAGTTTGTGCTTCGGGGCGGCAAGGCGCTGGTGTTCGTCGACCCGCTGGCCGAAGAGGATCGACCGGAACCCGACCCGCGTAACCCCATGGCCATGCCCAAGACCGACTCCACGCTTGCGCCACTGCTTGCGGCCTGGGGCATCAGCTTCAGCAGCGATAAGGTAGTCGCGGACCCTGAGGCGGCCGTGCGGGTCAACTTCAACAGCGAGCGCGGCCCTAGCGAGGTGCAGTACCTGCCCTGGCTGATGCTCCACGGCGAGCGCATCAACCACGACGATTTCATCACTAACCATTTGCAGGGCGTGAACGTGGGTTCTGCGGGCTTGCTCGAACCCGCCAAGGATGCGAAGACTAAATTTGTGCCGCTGTTGCGCACTGGCCCGAAGAGCGGCTTGCTAGATCGCGAGGCGATTGTCGTAATCCGCGACCCTAATGCCTTGCACGAAGGGTTCAAGGCCGACCGCAGCCACTTGGCCGTAGCGGCGCGGGTTAGTGGGCCAGCCAGCACGGCTTTCCCGGACGGCCCGCCGGCGCCGGCAGCAGACGCTGCGGAGAGCCCCAAGGCGGACGAGCAAGCGCCGCAGATCAAGGAAGCCAAAGACGGGTTCAATGTGATCGTGGTGGCCGACACCGACCTGCTGGCCGACCGCTTCTGGGTCCGGATGGAGCGATTCCTCGGCATGCAGGTGCCAAACCCCTTCGCCAACAATGCCGATTTCCTGATCAACGCCGTGGACAATCTGGGCGGCAATGACGACCTGATCAGCCTGCGGAGCCGGGGCGTTTATGCGCGCCCGTTTGAAGTGGTCGAGCGCATCAAGCGCGACGCCGAGGGGCAGTTCCGGGAGCGCGAAAAGGCCCTGCAGGCCAAGCTCAAGGACACGGAGGCCAAATTGAAAGAACTCCGCCAGCGTCCCGACAGCGGCGGTGAGTCGCTGTTGTCGCCGGAGCAGCGCAAGGAGATGGAGATGTTCCGCAAGGAACAGCTCGCGACCCGCAAGGAATTGCGCACCGTTCAGCACGAACTCGGTCGCAACATTGAACAACTGGGCACCTGGCTGAAGGCCATCAACATCGGTCTGGTCCCGCTGCTGGTAGCGCTTCTGGCCTTTGGCGCCAGCGTCGTTCGCCAACGTCGTTCGGCCTGAGGGATAGGCCTATGAAAACGAAGAACCTGCTGTTTATTGCGCTGACCTGCGGCCTTGTATTTGGGGCCTATCAGGTCAGTCGCAGCAAGGCGCCAACCCTGCACGTCGAATCGGCCTTGCTTTACCCGAGCCTGCTGGAGTCGATCAACGACGTGCAAAGCATCGAGCTCGCGAATGCGGCGGGCCAGTTCCGGATTGCGCGTCAGGGCGAGGGCTGGGGCATGGCCGATCGCGATGGCTTTCCGGTTCAGGCAACGCCCGTCAGAGAACTCTTGATGCAATTGGCGGCCCTCAAGATTCGCGAAGAAAAAACCGCCAAGCCTGACCAATACCCAACGCTCGGCGTGGAAGAACTCGACCTGCCAAAGGCGAGCGGGCTGCGGGTCAGTGTAAGTGGCAAGTCGGAGCAAAATCTGGCGGCTCTCATCGTCGGCAAAGCACGCAAGCCCAGCGGCAACGAATCGGCAGGACACTATGTGCGTCGGGTGGGCGAGGCGTCCGCCTTGCTGGTCGAAGGTGAACTTGGCGTGAAGTTGAAACGCAACGAGTGGCTGGATACCGCCATTGCGAATATCCCGGTTGATCGCGTGCGGCAGGTCAGCTTGCAGGGCAACGGCGAGCCGCCGGTGGTCGTGACCAAAGCTGACCGCAAGGACCAGTTATTCACCCTGCAAAATGTCCCGAAAGACAAAGAGGCGAAATCGGCGGCGCTAGTCTCCAACGTCGGTGGGCTGTTGCTCGACCTGCGCTTTGAGGACGTCGCCAGCGCCAAAGTGGTGGCGGGATTGAAGCCGGAACGCACGGCCACGCTGGAAACCTTTGATGGGCTTACCGCGACGCTGGAGAGCTATGCGCTTGAGGGCCGCAGCCTGGTGGCGATTCGCTTCGCGCATCATCCGGTGGCGGCGCAGACAGTGACGGCCAAGCCGGCTGAGGGCGACACCGCCGACGCCAAGCTCGCTGGCGCTGACGCGCCGGATGTGGCGAAGGAAGTGGAGACGCTTAATGAGCGCACCCGCCCGTGGGTCTACCAGTTGGCCGACTACAAGGCCCGCACGCTAAAGCGCAGTTTTGCCGACTTGGTAAAAGTGAAAGAGAAAGCCCCGCCTCCGGCTACCGCCGACTAGGCGGGCGCCCCGGCGGCGGATTTAGTGCAGTGCCTGCGTGGAGTTAGCCGGCAGCGACGGGGTAAGTTGTCGCAAGACCCGCCAGCCCTGATGGCTACCCGCTTCCCGCCATAACTGGTAAGCGTTAAGACCATCGAGGCACGGGCCTTCGGCGCCTTCTTCGCGCATCGCGAGCAGGATATCCAGCACCGAGACATACTGCGCCGCCAGCGCGCGGTAGAGCGCCCGTTCGTCGCCGCCGACCCGGGTCGCATGGTCCTGATAGGCTTGTCGTCCGACCTGTACAAAATAATTCACGGGAATGCTGTTGCGGATCGCGTGATCGGGAAACAGGCCCGAAAACAACAGGCAGTGGTCGCCCACTGAGGCCAGATCCTCGTGGTCGGCCCGCGTGCCTTCGACCAACTGTTTAGCAAAGCGGGCGGTATGCGAACCGCTGGAACTGCCGGCGCTCCCAAGCGCGCGGTACAGCAACGCGACGGCATACTCCTCAAGTGGTTCGGGCAAGAAAATCTGCGCGTTTTGCTGGGCCAGCGTTAACAACGCTCGCCACCCGGCAGTCTCTGCAAGCTGCAGGTCTATCCTCACGACACTAGCCCTCTAAAGTCACTGATGCTGGTATCGACCAGCCTCCCGACGCCTTGAGCAACCTATGGCGCGTAGGCAGTGCCGCAACCCAGAGGCTATACTCCAAGCCCCCGAATTTCCCCGGCAATCCGCAAAAAACCTGCGCATGAAAGACTCCCCCGCCACGCCTGACACCTTTCAGGAACTCATCTTTCGACTGCAAACGTTCTGGGGCGCCCAAGGTTGCGTGATCGCCCAGCCCTACGACATGGAGATGGGCGCGGGGACTTTCCATCCCGCCACCTTCCTGCGCGCCATTGGGCCCGAGCCCTGGCGCGCGGCCTATGTGCAGCCCTCGCGCCGCCCCACGGATGGACGCTACGGCGAAAACCCGAATCGCCTGCAGCACTACTACCAGTTTCAGGTCATCCTCAAGCCCTCGCCCCCCAATCTGCAGGCCTTGTATCTGGAATCGCTGTCGATGCTGGGCATCAACCCGCAGGTTCACGACATCCGGTTTGTGGAAGACAACTGGGAGTCGCCCACGCTGGGCGCCTGGGGTCTCGGCTGGGAAGTCTGGCTGAACGGGATGGAAGTGACCCAGTTCACCTACTTCCAGCAGGTCGGGGGGTTGGATTGTCGCCCGGTGGCAGGCGAGATCACCTACGGCCTCGAGCGTATCGCGATGTACCTGCAAGGTGTTGACTCGGTGTATGACCTTGCCTGGGCACGCCACGACGGTCAGGTGGTGACTTACGGCGACGTCTATCACCAGAATGAGGTCGAGATGTCGACTTACAACTTCGAGCAGGCCAACGTCGAGATTCTCTTCGGCTTGTTCAACCACTGTGAAGCCGAAGCGACCCGGCTGATTGCCGCCCAACTGCCGCTGCCGGCCTACGAAATGATGGTGAAAGCATCACACACGTTTAATTTGCTGGATGCCCGCCGCGCCATCTCGGTGACCGAACGCCAACGCTACATTCTGCGCGTGCGCACACTGGCCAGAAGCATCGCCGAGACCTACTTCGCGGCCCGCGAGGCGCTGGGGTTCCCCCTGCTCGCGCGTAGCGCCGAAGCCCGAGGCCTGACCTGATGAACACAAGCGCAGACCTGCTGATCGAACTCGGTACCGAAGAACTACCGCCCAAGGCACTCTCGACGCTCTCCCAGCACTTCACGCGCGAGGTGCTGGCCGGACTGGCAGAGGCTGGCCTCCAACACGGCGACTGTGCGCCATTTGCGACGCCCCGGCGCCTCGCGATGGTGATCAAAAACCTGCCTTTCAGCCAGCCTGACCAGCAGATAGAGCGGCGTGGCCCCGCGCTCAGCGCCGCCTTCGACAAGCAGGGCGCGCCGACCGGTGCAGCGCTCGGTTTTGCGCGCTCCTGTGGCGTGGCCTTCGAAAATCTCGAGCGACTGGAAACCGACAAGGGCGCATGGCTGGTGTTTCGAACGGAAGCGCGCGGACAGGCAACGGCGGCGCTGCTGCCCGAAATTCTCCAGCGCGCGCTAGCCGCCTTGCCCATTCCGAAGCGGATGCGCTGGGGCAGCGCAGATCACGAGTTTGTGCGCCCGGTCCACTGGCTGGTCTTGCTCCATGGCCACAGCGTCGTGCCCGCCAGCATTTACGGGGTCGAGAGCGGGGATACGACCTGGGGCCACCGCTTCATGAGCGCAGAGGCGATCCGAATTACCGCCCCCGCCGACTATGCCGGGCAGTTGATGGCCGAAGGCAAGGTGATTGCCGACTTCGCTAGCCGCCGGTCACGCGTCGAAACACTGGTACGCGAGGCCGGAACTCACGCCGGCGGGCTTCCGCTGCTAGACCCCGCGTTGCTGGACGAAGTCACCGCGCTGGTCGAATGGCCGTGTGCCATCGTGGGCAGCTTCGACGCGCACTTTCTGGAGGTCCCGCGCGAGGCTCTGGTCGCGAGCATGCAAGGACATCAAAAATACTTCCCGATTGAAGATGCCGATGGCCGTTTGCTGAACCAGTTCATCACAATCGCAAACATCGAAAGCCCCGATCCGGCGGCAATCCGTAACGGCAACGAGCGAGTGATCAGGCCGCGGCTTAGCGACGCCGCCTTCTTCTGGAACAAGGACCGTGCCCAGCGCCTTGATACGCGGCTCGCCCGCTTGGCCGACATGGTCTTTGAGCGCCGCCTGGGCACCTTGCTTGAAAAAAGCGAACGCATCGCGGCGCTGGCGGCAGCGCTTGCCGCCGCATTCGCCGCCGATGAGTCGGTCGCCGCTCGAAGCGGCCTCCTGTCCCGCTCCGATCTGGTCAGCGAGATGGTGGGCGAGTTTCCCGAGCTACAGGGCATTATGGGCGCCTACTACGCAAGGCTTGACGGAGAACCCGCAGGCGTTGCCGAAGCGCTGGGCGAGTTCTACCAGCCGCGCTTTGCCGGCGATGCCATCCCGGCGACGGCGGCTGGCCGCAGCGCGGCGCTGGCGGACAAACTGGATACGCTCACCGGCATCTTCGGCGTGGGTGGCGCCCCGACCGGCGACAAGGACCCTTACGCCTTGCGTCGGGCTGCGTTGGGCTGCCTGCGGATCTGCATTGAAAGCGACGCCGCAATCGACCTGCCGGCGGCACTCAAGCAGGCCTGCGCCGGTCACGGCGCGCGGATCGGCGACCATACTGCGGGCCAGGTTTTCGACTTCATGCTGGAGCGCGCACGCGGCTATTTCACCGAGCGCGGTTGCCGACCCGACGTCATTGAATCGGTGCTGGTGACGCGCCCTGCCCAGCCCCGTGAGCTGGCGCGACGGATTGCGGCAGTCGAGGCTTTCCGGCTCTTGCCGGAAGCCATCGCGCTGGCAGCGGCCAACAAGCGCATCGGGAATATCCTGCGCAAGGCGAGCGATTTCACGCCCGACAAGGTCGACCTTTCGGCGCTGCTCGAGCCAGCGGAACTGGCGCTGGCGCAGGAGCTGGCAGAAGCCTCACAGCAAACCACGGCCTTCGCCGCCGCCGGCGAGTATCAGGCCTATCTAGGGCGACTCGCCCGGCTCCAGCCCGCGATCAATGCGTTCTTCGATCAGGTCATGGTCATGGCAGAAGACCTGCCGTTGCGGAACGCGCGTTTGCAACTGCTCCACCAGCTGCAGGCGCTCTTTTTGCGGGTGGCCGACATTGGGCTCATCGCGAGTTGAGCCCCGCCATGCGCATTCTCATCGTTGACCGGGATGGCGTAATCAACGAAGAATCCGCCGCGTTCATCAAGACTCCCGACGAATGGCGGCCCCTGCCGGGCAGTATTGAAGCCCTCGCGGCAGCCAGCCAGATGGGTTTTCACGTCTTCGTCGTCTCCAATCAATCCGGCCTCGCGCGCGGCCTCATCGAAGTCGGTCAATTGCAGCGCATTCACAGCCGCCTGATCGCTGAGGTCCAACGGGCTGGCGGCCGGATCGACGCCATCCTCTATTGCCCCCACGGCCCGGACGACGGTTGTCGCTGCCGCAAGCCGCGCCCGGGATTGCTCGAAAGCATCGCCTTGCGAACCGGCGCGCCGCTCAGCGAAGCGATCTTCGTGGGTGACCGCTTGAGCGATCTGGAGGCCGCCCGCGCGGTCGGTGCGCGAGCGGTACTGGTCGAAACCGGCCACGGCCTGGAGACGCTGGCGCGACTACCGGCGCGGGAGCGACTGAACGTCTATCCCGATCTGGCTGCAGTAGTCCGTCGGCTTAAATAGGAAGTCCTGCGATGTGGTTGAAGCTGCGCTCGGTGCTGTTTTATTTGGGTGTAATCCCGGTGACGATTTTCTTTGGGCTCGTCGGCATCCTGATCCTGCCGTTGCCGCGGCGCTGGCGCTATTTCGTGATCACACGCTGGTCGGTCTTTACCTTGTTCTGGCTGGCAGTCACCTGCGGTCTGCGCTGGCGGGTGCGCTACGAGCAGCCACTGCCGGCGACGCCCTGCGTCATTCTCTGTAAACACCAATCGGCCTGGGAAACCATCACCTTGCAAATGATCTTCCCGCCGCAGTCGCAGGTGCTGAAAAAGGAGCTGCTACATCTGCCCTTTTTTGGCTGGGGCTTGGCCAGCCTCAACCCGATTGCGATCGACCGGAAGGCCGGCGCACGCGCGCTGCGCCACTTGTTAAGCGCCGGCAAGGCGCGTTTGCAACAGGGTTGGTGGGTGCTGATTTTCCCAGAAGGTACGCGAGTGCCCCCCGGTCAGCGCGGGCGCTATTCTTCTGGCGGCGCCGCGTTAGCCCTGCAGGCGAAGTGTCCGGTCGTCCCGGTTGCACACAACGCGGGGGTGTTTTGGCCGCGCAACGCCATGCGCAAGGAGCCGGGCACGATTGATGTGGTGGTCGGCGCGCCGATCGCGACCGACGGTCGGTCAGCAGCAGAAATCTCTGCTGAAGTCGAAGCCTGGATCGAAGCGCGCTGCGCAGAACTCCCGGCCGCGCCGCAGAGCCGCGCGCCTTAGCCCTTTCACGCGATAAGACCGGGTGCCTGCCCGGCGGATACGAGGTTTTGCCATGAGCGATCAGCCTGCAACCCATTTTCCCCGGACCCGCCCCCGTCGGATGCGCGCCGATGCGTTTTCGCGCCGCTTGATGCGGGAATCCTCGCTGACCACCGATGACCTCATTTGCCCGATGTTTGTGACCGAGGGCGAGCACGTTCGGGAGCCCATCGGGAGCATGCCCGACGTTGAGCGGGTCAGCATCGACTTGCTGGTGAAGGATGCCCGCGCCCATCAGGCGCTGGGGATTCCCGCCATCGCGCTTTTTCCGGTGACGCCGCTGTCGCTCAAATCCGAAGACGGCCGGGAAGCCTACAACCCGGACGGCCTGACGCAGCGCGCCGTGCGAGCGCTTAAAGCAGCGCTGCCCGACCTTGGGATCATCACGGATGTCGCGCTGGATCCATTCACGACCCATGGCCAGGACGGCGTTCCGGATTCGAGCGGCTACGTGCTGAACGACCTGACGACAGAAATTCTGGTTCGGCAGGCCCTGTCACAGGCCGAGGCCGGAGTGGATGTGGTGGCACCATCAGACATGATGGACGGCCGCATCGGCGCCATTCGTGATGCGCTGGAATCAGCCGGTTTCGTCAACACCCGCATTCTGTCCTATGCAGCCAAGTACGCCTCAGCGTTCTATGGTCCATTTCGCGACGCTGTCGGCTCGGCGCCCAATCTGGGTAAAGGCGGCAAGCACAGCTATCAGATGGACCCCGGCAATTCCGACGAGGCTCTGCGGGAAGTGGCGCTCGATATCGCCGAGGGCGCTGATATGGTGATGGTCAAGCCGGGTATGCCTTATCTGGACATCGTCCGGCGGGTGAAAGAGCGCTTCGCGATGCCAACCTTTGTTTATCAGGTCAGCGGCGAGTACGCGATGCTGATGGCCGCTGCTCGCGCGGGCTGGCTGGATGAGCGGGCCGTAGCAATTGAATCGCTGCTGGCCTGCAAGCGCGCCGGGGCCGATGGCATTCTCAGCTACTTCGCCCCCAAGGTTGCACGCTGGTTACAGGACGCCTGACCGGCGTTTAGACATCCATATCCAGTTCCTTGATCTTGCGGGTCAGGGTGTTGCGCCCCCAGCCCAGCAAGCGGGCAGCGTCGTGTCGCCTGCCCTGAGTCCGTGCGAGCGCGACGTTGATCATGAGTCGTTCGAACCGCGGCACCGCCTCATCGAGGATCGGGACGGGTGATGAGTTGGCATGGTTGTCCGCCCAGCGCCTGAGCGCGACTTCCCAATCGGCCCCGCTGCGGTCGCCGCCGGCTAAATCGGCCGGGGCTTCCGCCGTCAGTTCCTTGGGCAAATCGTGCAGTTCGATGGTTTGCGACGGCGCCATGATGGTGACCCGACGGCACACATTTTCCAGCTGGCGCACGTTGCCGGGCCATGCAAAGGCACGGAAAGCATCGAGCGCCCGCGGCGAAAGGCGCTTGGGCTCGACATCCAGTTCCTGCGCCGTCACGCGCAGAAAATGTTCGGCGAGTTCAGGGATATCTTCGACGCGGTCGCGCAAGGGCGGCAGCTGGAGCCGAATCACGTTGAGACGATGAAACAGGTCTTCCCGGAAAACGCCCTCGCGGACCCGACGTTCCAGATCCTGATGGGTGGCCGCGATGACCCGCACATCAACGTGGACCGGATGGTGGCCACCCACGCGGTAGAAATCACCTTCCGCAAGCACCCGCAACAGCCGGGTCTGGAGTTCGGCCGGCATATCGCCGATTTCATCGAGAAACAGCGTGCCGCCGTCCGCCTGTTCGAACCGCCCGACGCGTTGTCCGGTCGCGCCGGTGAACGAGCCACGCTCGTGCCCGAACAGTTCCGACTCCAGCAGTTCGCGCGGGATTGCGGCGGTATTAAGCGCGATGAAGGGCTTGTTGGCGCGCGGCGAATGACGATGGAGCGCGCGCGCGATGAGTTCTTTGCCTGATCCCGACTCGCCGGTCAGCAAGACCGTCATATTTGATTTCGATAAACGCCCGATGGCCCGGAAGACCTCCTGCATCGCCGGGGCGCCGCCAATCAAATTGGTCGACACCCGCGTCGAATCATCGGCGACCGGTGCAGGACTGGTGTCATCCGAAATCTTGGCCAGCGCACGGTGCACGATGGCGACCGCTTCGTCGACGTCGAACGGCTTGGGCAAATACTCGAAGGCGCCGCCCTGAAATGCCGCCACTGCCCGGTCGAGGTCGGCATAGGCAGTCATGACAATCACGGGCATCTGCGGATAGGTGGCGTGCACCTGTTCGAGCAGCGCCAGACCGTCCGTTCCCGGCATGCGGATGTCGGTAATGATGACGGCGGGCCTTTCCCGCTTGAGTCGGGCCAGCGCCTTGTCAGCGGTCTCAAAGCTGTGGCTGGTCAGTTTGGCTTGAGCCAGGGCCTTCTCCAGGACCCAGCGAATCGAGCGATCATCATCAATGACCCAGATTTCGGGGACTGCGTTCATGGCGTGTTCCTTATCGGTAGCCAAACGGTGAAAACGGTGTCGCCGGGGACGCTGCTGAAGTCGATCAGTCCCCCGTGCCGGTTAATCAAGGATTGGGCGATCGGCAGACCAAGCCCGGACCCTTCGGCACGCCCCGAAACCATAGGAAAAAAAATGCTGTCCGCGATGTCACTGGCGACCCCGGGCCCATCGTCAATAATTTCCAGTCGCAGCACGAGACGATGCAGGGTCGAGCCAATGGTGAACTTTCGCTGTGCACGGCTTCTGATGGTTACGTTGCCGCGCCTTGGTTTAACCGCCTGCACGGCGTTGCGGACAAGATTGAGAAAGGCCTGAACCAGCAGGTCGCGATCAGCCACCACCTCCGGCAAGCTTGGGTCGTAGTCGCGATGAATGCTGACCTCCGGCGAGGCTTCAATCGCGACTACGTGCCGCACATGCTCCAGCACCTCGTGGATGTTGAAGGTGCTTGGCGTCAACTGCCCACGCGGCCCGAGCATGCGGTCGACGAGCTTCCGCAGGCGGTCAGCCTCACCAATGATGATTTGGGTGTATTCGTGGTGCTGCGGATCGCTCAGTTCACGCTCCAGCAGTTGCGCAGCCCCGCGAATGCCGCCCAGCGGGTTTTTCACTTCGTGGGCCAGTCCGCGCATGAGGGCGGTACTGATCTGGTTCTGGAGCAGTTTGTTTTCTTCCGCCTGAATCCGCTGTTGCCGTTCGGTGCTGGCGACTTCCAGCACCAGAGTCGGCGTACCGCCGGCCGTGGTGAGGCAAGGTGACACCGTGCAATCAACGCGCAAGGTCTCCAGATTGGGGCGGCTGAGCAACAGGTCGCGTTCTGTGAAAGAGCGCATGGAAGATGCGGCCGCGCGCACGGAAGCCACGAACTTGTCGCTATGGGTAAACAGCCGGCTGAGCGGCAAGCCGCGGAGTTTGGACACACTGGTCGCGGTCAGGCTTTCAGCAGCCGAATTGGCTTCGAGAACGTGCAGGGCCGTATCCAGTTGAATCACTGCAGTCGCGAGCTGATTCAGGACAGTGCGGGCATCGTGCTCTGTAAACATGCGTTCCCGGAGAGTCATGCTCAATTTAGGTGCGTTTTGTCGGCAACCAGCTTGTCGCCTGTTTCTGTCGTCGGTTTGCTAAAAGTGCGTTATCACAAGGCGTTTTCTTCACCTTGGTGGTCGTTTCAGCCAACCGGATCTCCGGTTGGTGCGCGCTTAACAAACGCAAGAATTAGACCAATGACAGAACCTCAACCGGCGGGCTGGGGTTTAGCGCCCGGCGGGATTTTGGCGGGCTTGATGTTGTGCCGCCGCAAATAAAACTGGGAGATCGGCGAGGCGAGCAATTGACTGCCATCACTCGCCGTGACTGTCGCCTGTAATTGATGGGTACCGGGCGGTACCTCGGTCAGGATGAAACTGGTCTGCCCATCCGCAGACGGCTGTTGAGTGCCATCAATCGACAGGCTGAGTGTATGACCAAGCGCCAGCTGGAGCGGGGGAATGATCAGCACCTGAACCGCAACGGTACCATCATTGGCATGCACGGTCGCTTCGTCTGCGGGCGCTAGTACCTGAAGCTGCGTATAGGCTGCCGCCGGGTGCAGTTTGCGCGCTGTGCGCGCTGGCGACGACTCCGAAGCCGGCGCCGGCTCGCCCGGGGTCGGGATTACAATCGGCTCGCTCAGGATGACGCGTTCGGCGGCCGGGTCAGGCTGGTCGGAGAACTCCACGCCCTCACCGCGGTCTGGTCGCCGATAGATGTCAGCAGCCAATGCCTGGGCTGCAATGAGCACGACTACCAGAAAAACCATGTGGCGCATGTGTCGAGCGTAGGCCACCGTCCTGTGGCCAGCAAGCGGCACTCTTCGGCGCCCAAAAAAGAACCCCCGCACGAGGCGGGGGCTCCAGTCTTCGAGGTCGGAGACCTTAGACGCTGTAGTACATCTCGAACTCGAGCGGGTGCGGGGTCATCCGGAAACGGGTGACTTCCTGCATCTTCAGTTCGATGTAAGCATCGATCATGTCGTCGGTAAACACGCCGCCCGCCTTGAGGAACTCGCGATCCTTGTCGAGGCAATCCAACGCCTGCTCCAGCGAGGAGCAGACGGTTGGGATGTGCGCGGCCTCTTCGGCTTCAAGGTCGTACAAATCCTTGTCCGCCGGCGCGCCCGGGTCGATCTTGTTTTTGATGCCGTCGAGGCCCGCCATCATCATCGAGGTGAAGGCGAGATACGGATTCGAGGTCGAATCCGGGAAGCGCACTTCAATGCGGCGGCCCTTCGGGCTGGAAACCCACGGAATCCGAATCGACGCAGAACGATTACGGGCCGAGTAGGCCAGCATGGTCGGCGCTTCGAAACCTGGCACCAGTCGCTTGTAGCTGTTGGTGCTGGCGTTGGTGAAGGCATTCAGCGCGCGGGCATGCTTGATGATGCCCCCGATGTAGTGGAGCGCCGTTTCCGACAGACCGCCGTAACCGTCGCCCGCAAACAGGTTCACACCGCCCTTGGAGAGGGACTGGTGAACGTGCATGCCATTGCCGTTGTCACCGACCAGCGGTTTCGGCATGAAGGTCGCGGTCTTGCCAAAGCTGTGCGCCACGTTGTGGACCACATACTTCAGGATTTGCAGGGAGTCGGCCCGCTTGACCAGCGTGTCAAAGCGCGTGCCGATTTCGCACTGGCCAGCAGTCGCCACTTCGTGGTGATGCACTTCAACGGGCAAGCCCATCTGTTCCAGCACGTTACACATGGCGGAGCGCAGGTCTTGCAGCGAATCAACCGGCGGGACCGGGAAGTAGCCGCCCTTGATCCCCGGGCGATGGCCAGAGTTGCCGCCTTCCATCTTTTTGGCGGAGCTCCAGTAGCCTTCGTCGGAGTCAATTTTGTAGAAACCACCGCGCATTTCCTGCGCGTAGCGGACGTCGTCGAAGACGAAGAATTCGGGTTCGGGGCCGAAGAACGCCGTGTCGGCAATACCGGAAGATTTCAGATAAGCCTCGGCGCGTTTGGCAACCGAGCGCGGGTCGCGCTCGTAACCCTGGCCAGTCGACGGCTCAATGATGTCGCAACGAATGATCATCGTCTTGTCATCGAAGAACGGGTCGAGCACGGCGGTCGACGTATCGGGCATCAGGATCATGTCGGACTCCTGAATCCCCTTCCACCCGGCAATCGAGGAACCGTCGAACATTTTCCCGTCTTCGAAGGTTTCCGCTTCAACCTGATGGTAGGGCACAGTGACATGCTGCTCTTTACCGCGCGTGTCGGTGAACCGGAAGTCGACGTATTTGACGTCTTCGTCCTTGATTGTCTTGAGAATGTTGTCTACGGACATGATTTCCTCCAGGCCATGGCTTTCTGCTGTTCGGCCCCTGCTAGTGGTTAAGCGCGTGCACTCAGGGCTAGTTCATGCACACAACGATGTCGCTACATTGAGAGCGGCGTTTCTTCGCGAGCGGCCAGAGTGACTGCCGATCAGCGGCCGGTCCACCCTGATCAGCACAAGCTGTGCCACAACTAACTGCATGATCCCGAAAGAGGCACGCCGCTGGCAATGCCCAATCGTGTATTTTTTTGGTGCTATCCAGAGATTTAATGCACTGTTACTGTGCTTTTGGCAAAAGCCGTTCGCTTGCGTAGAGATCCTGCAGGTCCTCCCGCGGCCTGACCAGATGCATCACCGCACCGTCAACCATGATTTCCGGCGGGCGTGGTCGCGCGTTGTAGTTAGAGGCCATCACCTGCCCATAGGCTCCGGCGCTCATGATGGCGATAAGGCTCTCCTCCCGGAGACGCAGCTTGCGCCCGGAGGCAAGAAAGTCTGCGCTTTCGCAGACCGGTCCGACCAAATCGTAGACCAGCTCGGGCTCAGCGGCGGCTTCTGTACCCACCGCTTGCACCTCGTGCCAAGCCTCATACAGGGCGGGCCGGATCAGTTCGGTCATGGCAGCGTCGCAGATTGCAAACCGCCGGGTGGGTGTCTCCTTCAGGTATTCAACCCGGCTCAGCAGCACGCCGGCGGACCCGCAAATCGAGCGCCCCGGCTCGATGCAAATTTCGTAGGGCTCGGGGATAGCCTTGCACAGCACCGCCACATAGTCCTCGATTGCCGGCGGCTCTTCCTCGCGATAACGGATGCCGAGTCCACCACCGGCGTCCACGTGCTCGACTTCAATACCTGCGGTCTTCAGTTCTTTGACCAGCGCCATCACCCGCGCCATGGCGTCGGCAAAGGGGGTCAGGTCGGTGAGTTGCGAACCGATGTGGCAGGCAACGCCGATGATGTGCAAATTGGGCAGCGCGGCGGCCCGACGGTAGAGCGCGAGGGCCTCGGTCATCGGCACGCCAAACTTGTTTTCGTTAAGTCCGGTAGAGATGTAGGGATGGGTCTTGGCGTCGACGTCGGGATTGACCCGAATCGCGATACGGGCCCGCCGGCCGCTCTCGCCCGCAATCCTGTTCAGGCGTTCCATTTCGGACGCCGATTCAAGATTGAATACCCCGATGTCTGCCGCGAGTGCCGCCCGCATTTCGGCAGCGGATTTGCCGACCCCGGAGAACACCACCTTGGCCGGCTCGCCACCCGCAGCAACGACGCGTGCCAATTCGCCACCCGAGACGATATCGAAACCGGATCCCAACCGCGCCAGCGTATCGAGCACCGCCAGATTGCCGTTGGCCTTCACTGCGTAGTGCACACGATGACGGCGCGCGCCAAACGCCCGGTCATAGCGCCGCCAAACCGACTCAAGCGCCGCGCGGGAGTAGACGTAGCAGGGCGTATCGAAGCGCTCGGCTACCGCGCTGAGCGCCACATCCTCCATCCAGAGTTCACCGTTATGGCGCCGAAAAATATCTGCACTCACCGTCATGGCTATGGTTTTTCTCTCTAAGCGTTGTCGTGGTCGGCAGGACTCAGGGACGTGCCTGTTCAGGCTTCTCATCGGGAAGGTAAAGGTCGCCTTTCTGGCCGCAAGCGCTCAGGCTGACCACTACCGACAAGAGCACGGCACCGGCCAGCAGCCGCCCCGTGCGCATTCCCGCGCCACTGGTAGCGTCCTGTGCCTGCTTGCTTTCCCGGCGAGCTTCGTTCAACAATTCGGACGACTTTACAGTGGAGAAGCGTTGGTTCATGAGCAGCCCAAATATTGTGTACGTGAGTGACAGCTCCTTCGAACAGGATGTCCTCAAGGCGAGCAAGCCTGTGCTGGTCGATTACTGGGCAGAATGGTGTGGCCCCTGCCGCATGATCGCTCCCATTCTAGACGAGGTCTCGAACGAATATCACGAGCGCCTGACGGTGGCTAAACTCGATGTGGATGCCAATCAGGCGACCTCCATCAAGTATGGCATTCGTGGCGTTCCGACATTGATGCTGTTCAAGGATGGCAACGTCGTGGCCTCCCACGTCGGCTCGCTCACCAAGTCCCAGCTCACGGCATTCATCGACAGCAACACCTGAAGAGACGTTCAATGATGCGCCCCGACTGGTCGATGCTGGCAGTCGGGGCGGGTGCCTAGACGGCTCCATGAGGCCGTGATATTTTCCAGTCGCATCGTCTGAGCCGCCGTTCCTGGCGCCTCGCATCACCCGGCCACTACTCTCCCGTAAGCGCACCAGTGTCCTCTGGCGGCGCCACCAACCTGTAACCTTGAAAATCCATGAATCTGACCGAACTCAAGCAGAAACCCGCCGCTGAAATTATTTCTATTGCCGATGAACTCGGTATTGAAAACGTCGCCCGCTCCCGTAAACAGGACGTCATCTTCAGCATCCTTAAGGCGCAGGCCAAAAAGGGCGAAGACATTTCGGGAGACGGCGTACTGGAAATCCTGCAGGACGGTTTCGGGTTCCTGCGGTCCGGGGATGGCTCGTATCTCGCCGGCCCCGACGACATCTACGTGTCTCCCAGCCAGATCCGGCGCTTCAACTTGCGCACGGGCGACACAATCTCCGGGAAAATCCGCCCGCCCAAAGATGGTGAACGCTACTTCGCGCTGCTGAAAGTCAGCGATATCAATTTTGAGCCGCCGGAAAACGCGAAAAACAAGGTTCTTTTTGAAAACCTCACCCCGCTGTTCGCGAACAAGCGACTGAATCTTGAACTGGGCAATGGGAGCACCGAAGACCTGACGCCGCGCGTCATTGATCTGGTCGCCCCGATCGGCAAGGGTCAGCGCGGCCTCATCATTTCGCCGCCCAAGGCGGGCAAAACGATGATGCTGCAGAGCATCGCCCACTCCGTCGCGGCCAATCACCCCGAGTGCTACCTGATCGTGTTGCTGATCGACGAACGCCCGGAAGAAGTGACCGAAATGCAGCGCTCCGTGCGCGGCGAAGTGATCTCCAGCACCTTCGACGAACCGGCCAGCCGCCACGTCCAGGTCGCCGAAATGGTGATCGACAAGGCCAAGCGTCTGGTCGAGCACAAACGGGACGTCGTGATCTTGCTCGACTCCGTTACGCGTCTGGCGCGCGCCTACAACACGGTGGTGCCGGCGTCGGGCAAGGTGCTTACCGGCGGCGTAGACGCGAATGCGCTTCAGCGCCC
>JALRCR010000250.1:0-4219 GCA_023257255.1 Gammaproteobacteria bacterium
GGCGCTGTTGCCGGCCTTCATGCAGCCCATCATCGACTGCCGGATTGAACGCGTCGGCAGTCTTGCTGAGGCCGCGCAGGGAACGCGTCGCTGATGTCCCAGATCACCTCTGGCCTATGCAAGGTCCTGTCCCATCCGCTGGTCTATACCAGCTTCCAATACCTGATGGGGGCGAGTTCCGGCTGGCGGAATTTCGTTGAGCACTACATTCGTCCACAGGCCGGCATGCGCGTGCTGGATATTGGCTGCGGGCCAGCCGACCTGTTGGGCTATCTGCCGCCGGTCGACTACTGGGGCTTCGACATCAGCGACGCTTATATCGAGCATGCTCGCCAACGCTACGGCACACGTGGGAATTTTCACGTGGGCTTGCTAACCGACGCCATGTTGGCGGACTCGCCGCCGTTTGACGTGGTGGTGATGTCCGGCGTCCTGCACCATCTGGAAGATGAGGTGGCCGACACCGTGCTGCGGTTGGCTTCCCGGGCGCTGCGCACGGGCGGTCGTGTGGCCACGGTCGACCCGTGTCTCGTGCCGGGTCAAAACCCGGTGGCACGGTGGCTGATTAAAGCAGACCGCGGGCAAAACGTGCGGCGCGAGCACGAGTACGCCGCGCTGGCGCGGCGGGTATTTTCAGAATGCGTGGTCACCGTCCGGCACAAGCGCTGGATTCCCTACACGCACTGCTTCATGGAGTGCACGCGTTCGTGATCCCCTTCAACAAACCCTTCGTCACCAACCGCGAACTGGGCTATATCGCCGAGGCCTACGGCAACGCGCATCTGTCTGGCGACGGCGCTTTCACCAAAAAATGCCACGCCTGGCTGGAAGCCCAAACCGGCGCGTCGAAGGCCCTCCTGACCCATTCCTGCACGGCGGCGCTCGAAATGGCCGCCATGCTGGCCGGCATCGGGCCGGGCGACGAAGTCATCATGCCGTCCTACACCTTTGTCTCCACCGCCAACGCCTTTGTGTTGCGCGGCGCGGTGCCGGTGTTTGTAGACATCCGGGCCGACACCTGCAATCTCGATGAAACCCTGGTCGAGGCGGCCATCACCGACCGCACCCGCGCCATCGTGGCGGTGCATTACGCGGGCGTGGCCTGCGCGATGGACGCGCTGCAAGAGATTGCCCGTCGCCACCAGCTGCTGCTGATCGAAGACGCGGCCCAGGGCGTGATGGCGCGGTACAAGGGGCAGGCGCTGGGCGCCATCGGGGATTTCGGCACCTATTCCTTCCACGAAACCAAGAACGTCACCTGTGGCGAAGGCGGGGCCTTGCTGGTCAAGGCGCCGGATGCCGCGCAGCGGGCCGAAATCATCCGCGAGAAAGGCACCAACCGCAGCCAGTTTTTCCGCGGACAGGTGGATAAATACACCTGGGTGGATGTGGGCTCGTCGTATCTGCCGGGTGAACTGGTCGCGGCCTTCCTGTGGGCGCAGTTGCAGGAAGCTGAAACCATCACCGCCGCGCGGCTCGCGATCTGGGCGAGATACCACGCGCTGCTCGCGCCGCTGGAAGCGGCCGGCCTGCTGCGCCGGCCGGTGGTGCCCGCCGACTGCGAGCACAACGCCCACATGTATTACGTGGTGCTTGCGCCGCACCTCGACCGCCAGCAGGTACTGGCGGGTTTGCGTGCGGCCGGCGTGAACGCGGTCTTCCACTATGTGCCGCTGCATTCGGCGCCGGCGGGCCGCCAGTTCGGGCGGGCCCACGGCAGTCTTGCGGTAACCGATCGGGTCGGGGAGCAGCTGCTGCGTTTACCGCTGTGGATAGGTCTGACCGCCGAGGCGCAGGAGGACGTGGTCAGGCACTTGCGTATATCGCTCGGCTAGCAAAAACACGAGCGCAGCGCTGCGATTTACGCAGCTCGTCGCCCGCGATCCACCACCTTAAGGAACTTTCGGGTGCGCGCCGTGGGCATCCATCTGCACAATTGTCTTGAAACTGCCGAACAGCGCGCGCCGCGCAGGACTAAGGCTTTGCTCGTTTTCCCGCACCTTGCGGGCGAGGGCCTCGCTCCATTCGCGGGGGACGCCCATCTCGACCAGACTGTTGGCCTCGGTGAGCGGGTCGCCGCCGCAGAGCACGATGTGCCACTGCTCGTGGTGCGAGCGCAGGAGGGCGCGCCCACCACGCTCGCCCTGCACCCAACTAGCGATGGCCCACTGGTCCATCACCGCCACACGATCGACCTGAAGCGGGCTATCTGGCGTATCGAACTCCTGTTTCAAACGCTGGCTGACGTCGTCCGTTGGGGTCTGTGCAAAAGCAACACCGCCCATGCAGAGCAGGCCCCACAGCGCCAGCTTGTGAACCCACGCAACGGGCCTAGAAGCTGACATTGATGCCGGCCTGCGCGGAAGCGCCGGGCATGGGATAGCCCGGACGGAACTCGTAATCCCGATCAAAGAGGTTCTCTACTGCCACGAAGATTTCACCCCGCGGGCCCAGAGCCGGCAGCGCGTAGCCTACTCGACCATTCAGTACCGGAAAGCTGTCGACTTGGGCGGTGTTTAGCGCGCCAGCCGCGCGGGCGCGATTGAGCACGTACATTTCAGCCTGATACTGGCCGTCCAGACTCAAGCGCCACCGGCCATAGCGTGCGTTTGTGCCAATGACGAGCGTTTCGCGCGGGGCGTAAGGCAGGTTCTCAAGCGAAGGGTCTAGCCACGTAAAGCCTATGAATGCGGTCCAATGGTCGGTGAGCGCCTGTTGCAGGCTGGCTTCCATGCCCTGGATCCGGTACTTGCCCAAATTGACAAAACCTGGCGCGCTGACCGCCGGCGGGAAGCCAAACAGGTAGCGGTCCTCCAGTGAGTCGCGAAACAGTGCGAGGTCCAGCGTGGTTGTCGCCCAGGGCCGATAGCTGGCGCCAAACTCGATGTGGTCCATCTGCTCTGGTTTCAGCTGTTTCCATGAATCGCCCAGCGGCGGGATCAGACTGGACAGCACAGCCGCATCAATGCCCGCAAACGTCAGGCCGCGCGCTACGTTACCGCGAAACTCCAGTTTTTCAGAACGCAGCAGCACGCCAGCATGCGGTGCAGTCGCGCTCTTGAACACATTGTGTTCGTAGTGCCGAAAGCCAGCCGAAGGTACCAGCGTCCAGCCCGCGCCAAGCTCAATCGTATGACTGACCGCCAGATGCGGCGAGACCAGTTGCAGCGTGGGGCCGTTGAAGCGCGCCTGCGGCGCGGGCGCGATGCGGTTGAAATCAACCTGGCCGGTTACGGTGTCGTAGTCCAGCCCAAACAGGATCTCGCCTCCCTGCCACGGCGTCAGACTCTGACTCCAGCGCACGCCCGCCATGGTGAAGCGGGTCAGGGTGTCGCCATCAAGCCCGGGTTGCTGGTACCAGTCACCGTCGCCGGTGTTGCCATAGATTTTTAGCGAGCCCTGAACCAGATCGGTCGCAGCGGCCAGCGTCGCGACGGCCAGCGTGCCTTGGGTGTCGTAACGACCGGTACGAGTAGCGGGTTGTCCCTCCTGACCCGGGTCAGACGCGCTGTTATCCATATGCAACACAGTAATTCCCAGCGACACCATCTCATTGAGGTGCCAGGTGCCGCTGGCCAGCATATTGACCAGTTCGCCGTCAGCAGCCTCGCGATGGCCGTCGGAGCGGGCATAGCCCTGCGCAAGCGAATAATCAAAGGGACCCAGTTTTCCGCTGAGGTCGGCTTGCTCAATGATCGTGCCAAAACTGCCCGCCGAGACGCGGCCGTTGGCGGTCGGCGTAGCCTGACGGGCGGTACGGGGCGATAACTCGATCGCGCCGAAGTTATTGCCAAAGCGTTGCGGCTGGGGCGCCTTATGCACGGCGACCTCGGCCATGCCGTTAAGGGGCAGGAGGTCCATTAGGGGATGGCTCCAGACGCCCATGTAAAAGGGCACGCCGTCGACGTAGGTCTTAATCTCGGCGCCGGGTCTGCTAGCGCCAAGCCCGCGAATATTGACCGAGCCACCTTCATCCCCGCCGAACGACCCCACGGGATTAAATCGCGAAATCGTGACGCCGGGCGTTCGGCGTAAGGCCGCAGGCAAGTCCACCGCGTTGAGATCGCGAATCTGGGTCTCGGTCACCACCGTGCTCAGGCTGCCCTGATTGTCGACCCGATTCGCTTCGATTACCGGGCTCGCGACGATGGTGATGGTTTCGTCGGCTGGCGTGGCGGCGAGCGACGGAATACTGAGTGCCGTGCCGAGCACGAGGGGG
>JALRCR010000250.1:4229-4501 GCA_023257255.1 Gammaproteobacteria bacterium
TGATTGCGCGTCGATGGCAGTGGTGCATTCTGTGAGCCCCTATAAAAACAAGGGCGCCATTGAATCCCATTCGCCGGGGGATAACGATGCGACAAATTGTCGCACCTTGACCGGTGTCGACTGTGCGGCCTCTTCTAGCGGTGGCGCGCCGGCAACGCCAGATACCCGTTAATAAAGTTCGACCGCAGCCGGCGGCCCTCGCCGGTGATGCGAAGCCTGGGGAAGCGCTTCAGGAGCGCGTCGAACATCAGCGCGATTTGCACTTCCGCCAG
>JALRCR010000251.1 GCA_023257255.1 Gammaproteobacteria bacterium
TACAACACCATGCCGGGCTTAATCCGGCAGACCCAGAACTCGACGCCGCCCTTACCGCTACCCATACGCACTTCGAGCGGCTTCTTGCTGATCGGCTTGTCCGGGAAGACCCGAATCCACACCCGCGCGCCGCGCTTTACGGTGCGCGTGATGCAGCGCCGAGCCGCTTCAATCTGCCGCGCCGTCAGGTTGCCGCGCGAGGTGGCCTTAAGGCCGTATTCGCCAAAGGAAACATCACTGCCGCGCTGGGCCAGGCCGGTGTTACGGCCCTTGTGTTGTTTCCGGTACTTTGTGTTCTTCGGTTGCAGCACGTCGTCTCTCCTCAGCCAGCCGTCGCTTCAGCGGCGGCATCGGACTTGTTCAGATCAGCCCGGCCGAGCACTTCGCCCTTGAAAATCCAAACCTTGACGCCAATCACGCCATACGTGGTGTTGGCCTCGGCGAATCCGTAGTCGATGTCGGCCCGCAAGGTGTGGAGCGGCACGCGGCCTTCGCGATACCACTCGGAACGTGCGATTTCAGCGCCGTTCAAACGACCAGCAACGTTAATCTTGATACCGAGCGCACCCAGACGCATCGCGTTAGACACCGCACGCCGCATGGCCCGGCGGAACATAATGCGGCGCTCCAACTGCTGCGCGACGGATTCAGCGACCAGATAGGCGTCGAGTTCGGGCTTACGAATTTCTTCCACGCTGATATGTGCGGGAATCTTCATCAGCGCGGATACCTGCTTGCGCAGCGCCTCGATGTCTTCGCCCTTCTTGCCGATCACAATGCCAGGACGCGCGGTGTGGATGACAATTCGCGCGTTGTGCGCGGGGCGCTCGATCTGGATTCGGCTGACAGATGCGTGCGCAAGTTTCTTGCGGAGGAACGCGCGCACGGCGATATCGCTATTCAGGTAGTCGGCATACCGGCGATTGTCCGCATACCAGGTGGACGTCCAGTCTTTGATAATGCCCAACCGAATGCCGTAGGGATGAACTTTCTGACCCATGAGTTATCGTCCCGCTTCTTCGACAACCACGGTGACGTGGCTAGTCCGCTTGAAAATCTGGTTGGCCCGGCCCCGCGCACGCGGCATGAATCGTTTCATGATCGGGCCCTCGTCGACCATGATGGTCTTGACCTTCAGTTCGTCGACGTCAGCGCCATCGTTGTGCTCGGCGTTGGCGATTGCCGACTCCAGCACCTTTTTGATCAGCGTGGCGGCTTTCTTGTTGCTGAAGGTCAGCAGGTTGATGGCCTTGTCGACCGGCAAACCGCGAATCTGGTCGGCGACAAGCCGGGCCTTTTGCGGCGTGATTCGCGCCTGGCGCAATTTTGCGATGGTAGCCATGGCAGGGCTTTCCTCGTCCTTACTTGGTCTTTTTGTCGGCCTGATGGCCGCGGAACGTACGCGTAGGCGAGAACTCGCCCAGCTTGTGCCCGATCATGTTCTCGGACACGAACACCGGCATGTGCTGGCGGCCGTTATATACAGAGATCGTCAGGCCGATCATATCGGGCACCACCATAGAACGGCGTGACCAGGTCTTGATGGGGCGCTTGTCGCTATTGGCCCGGGCGGTCTCCACCTTTTTTTGCAGATGGTGATCAACGAAGGGCCCTTTTTTAATCGAACGAGGCATGCCGCTACTCCGCTATTAACGCTTGTCGCGTCGACGCACGATCATTCCGTCGGTGCGCTTATTGGTTCTGGTCTTGTAACCCTTGGTCGGCACGCCCCAGGGGCTGACCGGATGCCGCCCGCCGGAGGTACGGCCTTCACCGCCGCCATGCGGGTGGTCGACGGGGTTCATCGCCACACCACGAACCGTCGGTCGAATACCGCGCCAGCGTTTGGCGCCGGCCTTGCCGAGCTGCCGGAGCGAATGCTCGGTGTTGCCCACTTCGCCGATAACCGCACGGCAGTCGATGGCGACGCGGCGCATTTCGCCAGAGCGAAGGCGCAGCGTGGCGTAAGCGCCCTCGCGCGCCACGAACTGGATACCGGCGCCAGCACTGCGACCAATCTGCGCGCCCTTGCCGGGCTTGAGTTCGACGCAATGGATCACCGCACCAACCGGGATATTCCGCAGCGGCAGGCAATTGCCCACCTGAATCGGCGCATCCACACCCGAGCGCACGGTTTGACCCGCGGTCAAACCTTTCGGCGCGATGATGTAGCGACGCTCACCGTCTGCGTACAGCAGGAGCGCTATGTGCGCGGACCGATTCGGGTCGTATTCCAGCCGCTCGACCTTCGCCGGGATGCTGTCCTTGCGGCGATCGAAGTCGATCACGCGGTAATGATGCTTGTGCCCGCCCCCACGGTGGCGAACCGTAACGCGCCCGTGGTTGTTGCGGCCGGCGTTTTCGTTGCGGCGTTCGAGCAAGGCCTGAAACGGCCGGCCCTTGTGCAACTCCGGCGTGACGACCTTGACCATGCCACGACGGCCGGGCGAGGTTGGTTTTGTTTTGATAATCGGCATGTCTGATTAGTCCCGTTTACGCCGCGCCGAGCAGGTTGAGCGTGAAGCCTTCTTTCAAGGTCACGTAGGCTTTCTTCCAGGCAGAATGCGTACCACGACGCCCCCGGAAATTGGTGCTGTCGGCGCGAACATTGAGCACGCGAACCGACTTCACCTGAACGCTAAACAGCTTTTCCACGGCCGTTTTGATTTCCGGCTTGGTGGCGCTGGTAAGCACCTTGAACACGTACTGGCCTTCGCTTGAAAGTCTGACTGCTTTTTCAGACATCTGCGGGGCCAACAGAATCTGGAGCATCCGCTCTTCGTTCATGACAGGCGCTCCTGAAGACGATTGATTGCACCTTGGGTAATCAGCACCCGGTCGAAGGAGATCAACAACGCCGGGTCAATGGCGTCGACCTCTGCCAAACCCACTTTGTGCAGGTTCCGCGCCGACAGGTAGAGCTGCTCGGACACGGTTTCGCTGATGAGCAGCAGCGTGCCCTCGCCGAACGTAGCCAACTGCTGTGCGAGCGCTTTGGTCTTGATGGTCTGCGTGTCGATTTCATCCACCACGGTCATGCGCTCCTGGCGCAGCAGTTCCGAAAGGATGGAACGCACAGCGCCCTGGTACATCTTCCGGTTTACTTTCTGCTCGTAGTTGCGAGGGCGTGCAGCGAATGCGCGCCCACCGGTGCGCCAGAGCGGCCCACGGGTCGTACCGGCGCGTGCTTGACCGGAGCCCTTCTGCTTCCACGGCTTACGGCCGCCACCACTAACTTCGGCGCGGGTCTTTTGCTGTTTCGTACCCGCGCGGGCGGCCGCAAAGTAGGCCGTGACGACCTGGTGAACCAGGCCTTCGCGATAAGGCTGCGCGAAGACGTTGTCTGCAACCGTCAGGCTGCCGGCGACGGCGCCACCGTTAAACGTATGTAACTGAAGATCCATGGATCGCGCCTTTTACTTCTTGGCTTTGACGCTGGGCTTGATCAGAAGATCGCCACCCTTGGCACCCGGCAGTGCGCCTTTGATAAGCAACAGGTTACGGCCGAGGTCGACCGCGACCACCTGAAGCCGCTGAATGGTGCGTTGCTTGTCGCCCATATGGCCCGACATGCGCTTGCCCTTGATTACGCGACCGGGCGTTTGGCGCTGGCCGATAGAGCCCGGAGCACGATGAGACAATGAGTTACCGTGCGTCGCATCACCCATCGAGAAGTTGTGGCGCTTGATCGTGCCCGCGAAGCCCTTGCCGATGGTCACGCCGGTCACATCAACGAGCGCGCCCTGCTCGAACAGGTCGGCTTTGAGTTCACTGCCACTTTGCAGTTCTGCGCCTTCGTGCTCACCCAGACGGAACTCCCACAAACCGCGGCCAGTTTCCACTGACTGCTTCGCAAACTCCCCGCCCTCAGGCTTGGAAATGCGGTTGCGGTGCTTTTGACCGGTGCTGACCTGAACCGCACGGTAGCCGTCCGATTCCACAGTCTTCAGTCGCATTACGCGATTGGGTTCTACTTCCACAACGGTAACCGGAATGGCAGCGCCTTCCGCCGTGTAGATGCGGGTCATGCCCCGCTTGCGTCCAATGAGTCCAAGTGCCATCGCTTTGCCCTTAGTTGAGCTTGATCTGCACGTCCACGCCGGCGGCGAGGTCGAGCTTCATCAAGGCGTCAACGGTCTTGTCTGTCGGATTGACGATATCTAGCAGACGCTTGTGGGTACGGATTTCGTACTGGTCACGGGCGTCCTTGTTGACGTGCGGGGAGACGAGCACGGTGAAGCGCTCGGTCTTGGACGGCAACGGGATAGGCCCGCGGATCTGGGCGCCGGTACGTTTTGCCGTCTCGACGATTTCACGCGTCGACTGATCGATAAGCCGATGGTCGAAGGCTTTGAGACGGATCCTGATGACCTGCTGATTCATATGCTCGTTCCTGCTCTGCTACCGGGCGTTCCGCCAGCAGCGCTGCTTATTCTGGGGGCGCTTTTTATATGTATTGCTACTAGGGCTTAGGCGATGATT
>JALRCR010000252.1 GCA_023257255.1 Gammaproteobacteria bacterium
TTGCCTGCGCGCATAACCTGCGCTGCGCGTTTTCGATTGAGCGCACGGTGCCCGCTGCGCTTGCTGCCGGCGCGTCAAAAGAGGCCGTCGCGGAAGCGATCTTCGTGGCGATTGAAATGGCGGCGGGCGCCTGCCTCGGGCACGCCGGGCTGGCGGCGGCCCTGATGGCCTAAAGCGCGTAGCAGCGGGGCGAGTCGCATCGGCCTTGTCGCAGCCCATCGCGGCCGGCCGCTCCCACAGGGCGGCCATCTTCTGTGTGAGCGGCGCGCGCGCCGCGATAGTCGCTGGCCTTGTCGCCAAACCCTAATCGCGGCCGCCCGGCCGCTCCCTCAGGGACGCCCCGGCACAGCCACCAAATCCAATCGCGGCCTCTGTGGGAGCGGCGCCTGCGCCGCGATAATCCCCGGCGTCACCGCCAAGCCCGCCGCTGCCGCGCATATCGGCACCGTCAACGGATGGCATCACGCTCGTTCGGTGTTAACTTTCGGCTCGACTGCGTCACGCCCGACCGTCGGCGCTGGCCACCAGTTTGATCGCGCACAGATCGGCAGACTCAAGGAGCAAACCATGCGGGATAGCCACGCCGTCAACACCATCAACCGGCGGCGCGCTGCGCGGGCCGCACGCGGAGCCTGACCATGGCACTACAACCCCTCGCAGGCGTGCGCATCGTTGAATTCTCGACCAGCATCGCGGGGCCGTCGTCGACGATGATCCTCGCCCAGCTGGGCGCGGACGTGATCAAGGTCGAGTCGCCCGAGGGCGACGATGCGCGGGCCTGGCCGCCGCATGTGGGCGACCGCAGCATCGTCTTTCGCCAGATGTGCGCCGGCAAACGCGGCATCGTGCTCGATCTCAAACAGCCCGAAGCGGTCGCCCTGGCGCTTGAGATCACCGACACCGCCGCCGTGGTGCTGCAGACCATGCGCCCGGGCGTCACCGACCGCATCGGCATTGGCGAAGCCACCGTGCGGGCGCGCAACCCCGAAGTCATTTACGTCGACATGAACGCCTTTGGCGCCGGCCCGACCGGCCGCGACATGCCCGGCTACGACCCGATGGTGCAGGCCTTCAGCGGCATCATGGCGATGACCGGCCACGACGGCGCGCCGCCCACCCGCTGCGCGCCCTCGCTGATCGATCTCGGCACCGGCCAGTGGCTGGCGATGGGCATTCTGGCTGCGGTGATGGCGAAGTCCCGCGGGCAGTCGGTGCAAAGACTGGAAACCGCGCTGGTCGATACGGCGTTCAGCGTGGTGTCGTATCAGGCGACCGCCGCGCTGATGGACGGCGCACGGCCACCGCGCGCCGGCTCCGGCAATCCGATCGCCGCGCCCTACCAGTGCTATCAGGCCAGCGACGGCGAGTTTCTGCTGGCCGCCGCCAACGAGCGCCTGTGGCAGCGCGTGCTGACCGTGCTGGATGCCCCTGCGCTGGGCCGCGACCCGCGCTTTGCCTCCGCTGTGGAGCGCAGCCATCACCGCGCGGCGCTGGAACACGAACTGAACGCCCGCTTCGCGCACGCCAGCGTGGACGACTGGATCAAGCGCCTGTCCGACGCCGGCGTGCCGGCCACCCGCGTGTATGGTCTGGAAGAGGCGGTGGTCAGCGAGGTGGCGCGCGAACGGCGCAGCTTTCAGGACTGCGACGGCGTGCCGCACGTCCGCCTGCCCTGGCTGGTGGACGGCGAGCCGCTGCCTTCACCCGCCCCCGCGCCGACGCTGGGGCAGCACACGCGGGCGGTGCTGCGCGAAGTGGGGGTGTCGGAAGCCCGCATCGAGGCGGCGCTGGCGAGCGGCGCGGCGCGGGAGAGCTGAGCGGCCGCCTGCCCTGTGTCTTGCCCACAGGCGCCGCTGCGCGGCTTGCAGCGACGCTCGCCGCCGGCGCCTTTCAGCCGCGGCAACCCGCGCCGGCCGGCCCGTGCGCAAACCTGTCTGGCGCCCACTAACGGAGGCCGTGCGGGATGTCCGACCCACTCCGTCCGAAGGCCATTACCCAACCCACTGCAAACCACGGCGTCATCCGCCGACTGCTGCGCGGCGAGTTCGGCTTCGCGCGCACCTTGCTGTGGTTTTTCCTCGGCGGCCATGTGGCGCTGGAGCTCCTCTCGCGGCTGGTGCCCGACCTGAGCGGCAAAGGCTGGTTGCTGGTCGCCGCCTCTCCTCCGCAGGCGCTGGTCCTGCTCGGGCTGTGGCGCAGCACCGGCGCCATTGCGCGCCCGGCCCTCAAACGGCTTGCCCAAGACCTCGTCGTGATCGGCTGGCTCATGCTGGTGCTGATCACCGTGGGCGGAATCAAACTCGTCAGCGAGTTCTGAGTCGGCGCCGATCGATGGAAGCTGCCCGCCCTGCTCAACCGATCACCAGTGCCCGGTGCCCGGCTCGCCTTTCCACGGCCCCACGATTTCGCGCGTGATCCAGCCGCCGTAAAACCCGCCGGGCTGGGGGGTGACGCGCGCCTCGTCGACATAGCAGGCCACGCGGCCGGGGTAGAACGCGACATAGCCGGCAAGCGCGGCATACGGCGCGCGGGGCGCGGCGTAAGACCACGCGACAGGCGTCCCTGCGGGATCGCTCGCATGCGCCCAATACGCGGCGGCGCCTTTCCACTCGCAGAGCGAACGCCCGGCGACCGGCGTGAGTTGCGCGAGGTCCACGTCTGCCGGCGGCAGATAGAAACCCGGGGGACTCGCCGTCTCCAGCAGCCGGATCGCACGCACGCTGGAGGCCAGCACGCCACCCGCATGGCGCACCACCACGTGCCGTGAATCGGGCTCACAGCGCGGCGGTCGCGGATAGTCCCAGACCGATTCCTCGTCGTCGCCCGGCGTGATCGCAAAAGGCGGGCGGCGGCGACCGTCAAACGTCCACATCGCCACGCCTAGGGCCCCCGCCGCCGGTCAATGCGCTCAAACATGGTCGCCCTCGCAGAGGTGAATCTCGATCGTCGAATGCACGATTTCCTCATGTACGGCCAGTCGCTGCCGCACGGCATGCGGCGTGAGGCGGTTGTCATGCGTCACCAGAATCACCGCCAGCGAATAGCCCCGTTTGCCCACGCGCCAGACGTGCAGATCGGTGATGCGGGTGTGCGCCGGGTCGTCAGCCGGCTCCAGCACCGTACGGATCTCGTCAACCACGGCGTGGTCCATTTCGCGGTCGAGCAGCACCTTGCTGGTCTGTGCGATCAGTCCCTTGGCCCACACCGCCACCAGCACCGCGCCGACGATGCCCATCGCCGGATCGAGCCAGGCCCAGCCGTAGAACCAGCCGCCTGCCAGCGCCACAATCGCCAGCACCGAGGTCGCCGCGTCGGCCACCACGTGGAAGTAGGCGGACCTTAGGTTGAGGTCGTGGTGGTCGTGGTGGTCGTGGTCCGCCTCGTGAGGCGCATGCGCGTGGTGGTGCGCCTTGCCCAGAATCTTCGCGCACAGCAGATTCACCAGCAGCCCCAGCAGGGCCACCGCCATCGCGTCCTGATAGCGCACCGCCTGCGGCGCCAACAGCCGTTCGACCGAGCCAAACAGCATCAGCGCGGCGACACCGAGCAGCACGATCGCACTGGCAAAGCCGCCCAGGATTTCGAGCTTCCAGGTGCCAAACGCGAAGCGCGGATCGCGCGCGTAGCGCCGGGCGGTGGCATAGGCGAAGGCCGAGAGCCCGATGGCCAGCGCGTGCGAACTCATGTGCCAGCCGTCGGCCAGCAGTGCCATGGAGTTGAACCAAAGCCCGGCGACGATTTCGATGCCCATGGCCGCGACCGTGATCCACAGCACGAGGCGCGTGCCGCGCTCGCCCGCCTCGTTGCCGCTGTCGAAACGGTGCTCGTGGGTCCAGCGGGAGAGATTGTCGGTGTGCATCGGGGACTCCTCGCCGCAAGCGCGCGACGCTGGCTTGAACATGGGACTGCGGCGTCCGAACGCGCGCTGCGACGGCAGGTCGCCCATGGTGTGTCTCTGTCGGCTGCCGGGAGTTCCGCGCCTTGTCCGCAGGCCGTGGTCAGGAGGCCACCGATCGCTTACGCCTGAGACCTCGGAAGCGGATTGACCACCCCAGCGCGCGGGTCGGTCGGCGTTGCAGCGCCCCCGCGATTGCGCCAGATTCCACCGCGCAAACCCTCATGAGAGAGCCTCACCCATGCGTCCATCCACGCTAGTCGGCCTGCTCTACGCCGGCGCTCTGGCGAGCGCTGGCGCGCTCGCGGCCGAACCCGCGACGCACTGCCTGGCCGGTGAAACCGCCGTCTTCCAGTGCTCACCGGGACGCAAGCTGCTGTCGGTCTGCGCGACGCCCGGACAGCCTGGCGCGAGTTACCGCTACGGCCCGCCGGGCAAGCCCGAGCTGGTGCTGCCCGACCCCGCTGCGCCCGAAGCCACCACGCTGAGCGCCAGTACCTTCGCCCTGGCGGGCGGCGGCGGGGCCTTCCTGCGCTTCCGCCGCGCGAATTTTTCCTACACCGTCTACAGCGCCGTTGGTCGC
>JALRCR010000253.1:0-4173 GCA_023257255.1 Gammaproteobacteria bacterium
GTTTGGGCAAGGCAATCGTCGGCGCCGAGCAGGTGGCGGGAATCTCTGCAATCACCGCCCGCAGCGCGGCCAGTGCGGCCAACGTCTCGCGCTCGGCGGCGGGGGCATAGAGATGCGCGTAGTAGAGGTCCGAGCCCGGTGCCGGTAGCCAGCTCGCCAGCGCCTCCGCCGTTACCGCGTTCACGCAGGGCTTAGGTTCAGCGCCAGCCACGTCGCGATGTCCGCCGGGCTGGCCACGATGCCATCGGCCTCCCAGGCCAGCGGATCGTCGTCGGGTCCGATATAGCCGTAGGCCGCCACCAGCGTCTGCATGCCGGCGCGCTTGCCGGCTTCGATATCGCGCGCCGCATCGCCGACGTACAGGCAGCTTGCCGGCGCACAGTCGATGCGCTCGGCGGCGTACAGCAAGGGCGCCGGATGAGGCTTGCGCTCGGGCAGGGTATCGCCGCTGACCACGCAGGCCGGCATCAGGCCCAGATCGAGTTTGGCCAGCAGCGGTTCGGTCAGCCAGCCGGGTTTGTTGGTCACGATGCCCCAGCGCAGGCCGGCCTGCTCGATGGCCCGCAACAGCGCGTCCATGCCGGGGAAAAGCGTGGTTTCGTCGGCCACATGCGCGTGGTAGACGTCCAGCAAGGCGAGCCGGGTGGACTCGAATTCGGGGCTGTCTTCGGCGAAATCAAAGCCGAGCCGCGTCAGCGCAAAGCTGCCGTGCGAGGCAAAGGGCCGGATGCTGGCGTAGGGCAGCGGTGGCTGGCCGTGGCGGGCGCGCAGGCGGTTCAGCGCGCCAGCCAGATCGGGCGCGGTGTCCAGCAGCGTGCCGTCCAGGTCGAACAGCACGGCGCCGATCGGGCGAACCGGCTCAGCCACGGTGGCGGGCGTGGATCAGATAGTTCACACCCACGTCGCTGGCCAGCTCGGCGCGCCGCGACAGCGGCAGGTAGCGCATGCCGCTCAGGGTGACTACTTCAAAGCCCGCGTCGCGCAGCCAGCCGGCGAGTTCGGACGGCCGAATGAAGCGGCGGTACTCATGCGTGCCACGCGGCAACCAGCGGAGCAGATGTTCGGCGCCAAGAATGGTGGTCGCAAAGGCGCGCGGCGTGCGGTTGATGGTCGACAAAAAAAGCTCGCCGTCGGCCCGCAGCAGGCGGGCACAGGCCGCCAACAGGCTGGCCGGGTCGGGCACGTGCTCCAGCAGTTCCATGCAGGTGATAACCCCGTAGCGCGCGGGTGCCGCGTCGGCCCAGGCTTCGGCGGTGACCGCGTCGTAGCGCACGCTGACGTGCTCCAGCGCGGCGTGTTCGCGCGCGGCCTCAATCACCGCCGCGCTGGCATCGATGCCGTGCGCGTCTGCGCCCAGCCGGGCCATGCTTTCGGTCAGCAGTCCGCCGCCACAACCAATGTCCAGCACCGGGCGGCCGGCCAGCGCCACCCGCTCCGTGATGAAGGCCAGCCGGCAGGGGTTGATTTCATGCAGCGTGCGGCTGGGACCCTGTGGATCCCACCATTCGGCGGCCAGTGCAGAAAAACGCTCAATTTCGGCCGGGTCGACGTTGCGCGTCCCCGCGCTGTCCCGTGCACTCACTCGTCTTCCTCAAGCAAACGTCGGGGCAGTTGCATGGTGACGTCGAGGTTGATCATGGTGGCCTCGGGCTCGAACTCCTCGGGGATCGCCGGCGGCGCCGAGGGTTTGCCTGCCACCAGTTCGTCGATGAGCCGACGGCGCTCGTGGATGTAGGTGCGACGCTCGATGCGCTCGGTGGCGTAGGCGCGGCACAGGTCCCGCAGGTACTGTCCGGTCAGGTCAAGGTCGGTAAGGCCGGTCATGCGGTGATCTCGACTACGCAAAGGGTGACGTTATCGGAGGCGCCACCGCGTAGCGCAAGCTCGATGAGTTCGCGGGCGGCGAGTCGCAACTCGTTGGCCAGCAGGGTGGTGGCAATGTCCTCGTCACGCACGTGCTTGTCGAGGCCATCGGTGCACAGCAGAAAGCGGTCGCCCGCTTTGAGATCCGTGAGGTTGCACTCCAGAAACAGCCCTTCGGCGGCGCCTACCGCGCGGGTGATGAGATTGCCGTCCGGGTGGTTGTAGGCCTCTTCGCGACTGATGATGCCGTGGCGAACGTACTCTTCGACCTTGGAATGGTCGGTGGTTAGCCGCAGCAACTCGCCGTCGCGCTGACGGTACAGGCGGCTGTCGCCCGCCCACAGGAAGGCCGCGTGCGCGCCCACCGCCAGCAGGCAGACCACCGTGCTACCGATAATTTGCCGGCGTTCAAGCGACAGTTTTTGGAGCTGGTCGTTGACGCCCAGCAGCTGGTGCTCGGCAAACTCGACCAGCGTGCTCAGGTCGTTGGCCGGCTTCAGGCGGGCCAGGGCGGAGACGATCATCTGGCTCGCGACATCGCCGGCCGAATGTCCGCCCATGCCGTCGGCGACCGCCCAGATGCCGGCTTCGGGCCGATCCAGCCAGGCGTCTTCGTTCACTTGTCGAACCAGACCGACGTCGGTCTGTGCAAAGGACTGCCAGCGCATGAGGGCCTCAGTGACGCCCGCCATCACGGCGGGTCTCGAGATTATTCAGAATCGGCCTGACGCGGCGGGCGCGCGGCCGGGGTATGTTCGCATTCATTCGGTCACCTCGCCCTCTGCGGGTGGCTCGATGGCTTGGAAGTACACCAGCGCGCGCCCGGTCTCTTCGGAAAACGGTCGACCAAGGCTCATTTCGCCGCTGCCGGTGAGGACGATCTCCTCACGCCGCACGAAAATTTTTTCCTCACCCTTGCGAACGTAAGTGCCGTTGGTGCTCTGGTCAATCAGGAAAAATTTGCCGCGGCGGTATTCGAGGCGCGCGTGCAGTCGCGAGGCCAGTACTTCGTTGACGTGCAGCTCCGCCGAGGTGCTGCGCCCGAGCACCAGATGGCGCAGGCCGCGGCCCATGACCAGCGAGCGTTCGCCACAGCGCACCAGCATCTGCGCGCCGCTGGCCGGTCGGACCTGCAGGTCCATCGACATCAGGGTGGTTTCTTCGTGTTGCCAGAGCACCTCGAAGAGGTCGATGGCGTCCTTCTTGCCCCGCACCTCGGTGTGGTCGATGAGGCGGGTTGCACTTTGCAACATGGGCGGGAGCTGTTCGACGAATAAGCGGGTGGTGATGATCTGGCCGGTTTTGGCCTGCCCCACCATGCGTGAAGCGAGGTTCACCACATCGCCGAACACGTCGCCTTTTTCCTGAATCGCCGGCCCCACGTGCATGCCTATGCGGACCGCCAGGGCAACCAGCACCGGTTCGGTAGCCTCGCCGCTTTGAACGAGCGACTCCTGCATGGCGCAGGCGGCCAGGGTGGCGGAGATGGTGTCCTCGAACACGCAGAGCATGTCGTCGCCGTTGGTTTTAACCACCCGCCCTCGATGGGCGATCACCACGCCGGTGAGCTGCTCCAGACACACCGCGATGCGGTGGCGGGCCGCCGCATCGCCCAGAAGCTCATACAGCGAGGTGCTGCCGCTGATGTCGGCAAACACAATCGCCAGCGAATCTTCGGGCACAGACGTTGGCATGGACTCGGACAAAGCGATCCTCGGCAGTTGGAGGTCACATGCGCCGTGGCTGGACGCCGCAAGCGCACAGGGTGGCGGGCGCTCGCCAGCCGCGACCGAGTATAACCGCGCGCCTGCGCTCTACCCAGCGCGCCGCCCGGCCCGGCAGGCGTAAACCCGGGGCGCTGGCGGTTGTTCCCCTAGCATCGGCTGATCGGGCGCAAAATTCTGCGAACTTGCGCACAGAAACCCCGGTGCAAGAAAGGCCGAGTTGGGGCACCATGCGAGCATGACGCCCAATGTCGAACCCCGCCGCGCGGGATCTGCCCGAAACTCCGAGCGCGGAGGCAGCCGGCGTGTGTCGGCCGCCGGTCGGCGCCCCGGCACGCCGCAGGCGGCGGCCGGTGCCGAGGCGAGCGGCGAAGAGACCGGCAGCGCAGGGGTGTTCGGGGATTGGGAAAACGCCGGCTTTGACCTCACGCCGCGCGCTCAGCCCGCCGCCCTCCTGTTCGCCATGATCGAGCGCATGGGCGGTACCGCCACCTCCCACTGGAAGGGCAAGTACGTCAATCTCGTTATTTAGGCGCGCCGCCCATCGGCAGCGCCTGACTGGTCGATTCCGGCACCGTGCCGTATT
>JALRCR010000253.1:4183-4449 GCA_023257255.1 Gammaproteobacteria bacterium
ACTTCTGAATCAAATCCGCTGACAGCAGATTCGCCGACTTCATTTCATCGCCCGACAGCTTGGCCGCCGCGGCCTGCATCGCGGCCTCCGCCTTCACGTTGCCGATGTGCGCTGACACGCTGTACCAGGCAAACGCATATTCCATGTCCTGGGGCACGCCGTCGCCGGCTTCGTACATCCCGCCCAGGCGGAACTGCGCGTCCTGCACGCCTTTCTCGGCCGCCTTGCGGTACCACTTCGCGCCTTCGCCGGGATTTTTCTCCACC
>JALRCR010000254.1 GCA_023257255.1 Gammaproteobacteria bacterium
GTTCATGAAGGTGTTGAGCGAACGCCGCAGCATCATGAAAAACGGATCGCGCACCGGGTAACGCTGGCTGCCGCAGAGCGTGGTGTGTTCGAGAATATGCGCCACGCCGGTCGAATCTTCAGGGATGGTGGGGAAGGCCACCATGAAGGCGTTGTCCTCGTCCTCGCAGGCCAGATGAATATGACGGGCGCCGCTCGCCGCATGGCGATAGGCCTGAAACTCGAGGTTCAGGCTGTCGATGCGGCGGCGTTCGAGCAGTTCAAAAGCGGTAGCGGTCATGCCGGTAGGGTCCTCTCTGCAGCGGCCGCAGCCGCAAGTTGCTCGATGGCGTCAGGCAGGCCGTCGAGCGTCGTGATTTCGGCGTGGGCGCGGGGGAATTCCGCCGGCCAGTCGCGCGCATTACGGTTAATCCAGACCGATCGGATGTTGGCGTTGTGGGCGCCGAGAATGTCGTAACGCGGTTCATCGCCCACGTGCAGCACCGCGTTGGCCGTCACCCCGGCGCGCGCCAATACCGCCTCAAACATCCGCGGGTCCGGCTTGCTGGTGCCGGTGTCGGCCGGCGACAGCGCAAATTCGAAGTAGTGATGCACCCCGGCCCGCACCAGATCGGTATTGCCGTTGGTCAGCGCGACCAGCCGGTAGCGTTGGCCCAGCGCGCGCAAGACGGCATCGACTTCGTCGAACAGCGCCACCTGGCTCCGCGCATCAAGAAACACCTCAACCGCGGTTGTCGCCATCTCGACCGGATAGTCGTGCTCGGCGCAGAGCGCTTCGAGGGCGGCGATTCGCAAACGCGTGAAGTCGTGCGCCAGGGCGGGCTGGGCGCGCGCCAGATCCCGCCGCAGGGACTGCAAGGCCAGCAGGCTATGGGCGCCGGCGATCCGCGGCAGGTGTTCCCCGAGCCACGCGTATTGCAGTTCCTCGGCCCGCCACAGCACCGGGCCGGCATCCCACAGGGTGTCGTCCAGATCGAATGAGATGACTTCAAACACGGTAACTGTCCATCTGGTGGCGGGCGGTCGATTTTCAAGGCTGGGGCGCGGCTACGCGCCGCGCTAGAATTGCCGGCCTCGTCCAGCCGGAGCGCCATCATGCCCTCATTCGACGTCGTCTCGGAAGTCGATGCCCACGAACTTAGTAATGCCGTTGACCAGACTACGCGCGAAATCGCCACCAGGTTTGACCTGAAAGGCTCCGGCGCGCGGGTGGAACAGGACGACTTCGAGCTGACGCTGATCGGCAACGCCGACTTTCAGGTCAAACAGGTGCTCGAAATCCTGCGCCTGCGGGTGGCCAAGCGCGGCATCGACGTCACCGCGCTCGACATCGGCGAGGTCAGCAAGAACCTGGCCGAAGCGCGCCAGAAAGTGACCGTACGCAACGGGCTCGATACCGACACCGCGCGCAAGGTCGTGAAGAAAATCAAAGAGTCCGGCCTCAAGGTGCAGGCCCAGATCCAGGACCAGCAGGTGCGGGTGACGGGCAAGAAGCGCGACGACCTGCAGGACGTCATCGCCTTCCTGCGCAAGGCCGACATTGGGCTGCCCCTCCAGTTCACCAACTTCCGCGACTAGCGCAGCGCCAGTGATCGTCGAAAAAAGCTTTCGGTGCCCCTACTGCGGCGAACGCATCAGCGTGCTGCTGGACGGCTCGGGCGGCGAGCAGGCCTATGTGGAAGACTGCGAGGTCTGTTGCCGGCCAATCGAAATCGGCTGCAGCTTCAGCAGCAGCGGCCGGCCGCTGGGTTTTCATGCACGGCGGCTGGACGAATAAGCCTTGCGCGAGGCCCTGGTCCTGATGCTCATCGCCGGCGGCGTGTTCGCGCTCTGGCACTGGAGCATGAGCGGCCGGGACCGCGCGCTGGTGGCGCTGCGCCGGGTCACCACCGAACTGAATCTGCAGGTGCTGGATGACAGTCTGGTGCTGCGCGGACTCAGGCTCGACCGCGACGCGCACGGCCGGCGCCAGCTCTTGCGCATCTACCGCTTCGATTTCACGCCGGACGGGCGCAGCCGCCAGAGCGGCGATCTGGCGCTGGCGGGCCTGGTGCCGCAGTGGGCGCTGGTGCGGCAGGCCGACGGCGACATCTATCTGGACCTGCGTCGCCCGCGCGACAACGTGGTCTCAATCCTCCGCTAGGCGGTCTTCCAGTTCGGACAACAGCTGCCGCGCGTGCGCCTCGGCATGCTGGCGCTTGCGCTCCGCCCGCGCCCGTTCGCGCGCCAGGTGCTCCGCCGGCGTGAGCAGCGCGCCGGCCTGCCGACGCGCCGCGAGATGCTGGTGATGCGTTTGCTCAAAATCTTCGATGTCGTCCACAACTGGCGGCAAGGCGCCCACCGGCATGAGCGGCGGTGCGCTGGCGACCTGCGGGGCGAGGACTGCGCGCGCAGCAGGCGCGGCGGGCGGCGGCGGGTCGCAGCGCAGTTCGGTCATGCCTCCCCCCTGTTCGCGGGCCGTCAGCTGCGAGGTCGGTAACAGGCCGCCGGCCGGCGCCTGGCCCAGCGGCCTGAAGCTGGCGGACAGCAATTCCAGATCCGGCGGCGCGAGCAGCCCGTGACGCGCCAGACCGCCGGCCAGAAACAGCACGTCGAAACCCCGCTCGGCCAGCAGGAACGCGGCCACCGCGCTGCGCCCGCCGTGCTCGCAATAGGCAATGTAGCGGCGGTCGCGGCGCAGCCGGCCGGCCACCTGGCGCAAGAGCCGCAAGGGCATCGCGAGCGCACCGGGCAAGCCGCTAGCGGCGACCTCGCGCGAGTGGCGCACATCCAGCCACACCGCGCGCCCGTCCTGCACGGCCTTCACGGCCGGCGGATAGTCGACGGCGCGCAGCAAAGGGCGCCGGACAGACTCCATAAAAATCTGCCGGGGCAGCCGCAGCAGGGTGCCGTCGGTCAGCATGCGAACCGAGGCGTTGCGGGTGCCGTTGACGATTAGCGCCTCTTCGCCAAAGGCATCGCCCGGCCCCAGTTCGGCCACCGGCGCGGGCGGCGCACCGGGCCGCGCCTGTTCGACCTGACACTGCCCTGCGCCGATGACGAAGTACGCCTCCCCCCGCTCGCCCTGCTTCACCACGGTCTCGCCGGCACCGACGCGGGTCGGCTGCAGAGCAGCGACCACGCGCGCGAAGTCCGGCGCAGACAGTCGCGCAAAGCGGGTCTCACGCAGGCTGCGCGCCACGCTGGCCTTCAGCGCCTGCGCGTCGGGATCAAGTGGGCTGTGGGTTCCGTTCATCGGCGCTACCGGGCTCATGGTTCGCGGGCGAGGCCTGCCGCTGGGGACGGCGTCATCAGGGGTAGCGACCGCAGATGGATTTTGCGCGGTCTTTTTCCCTGATTTGTGCGGCTTGTCACACTCTTGCACCGGCCTTCGCGACGCGTGCCGCAGACCCGGCTGGCCTTCCGGTCACGGCATGGGCGTAGAATCGGCGCAGAACCACCGTTTCAAGATGGGATACGGCGTGCACAGAGAAAATAACGCAGCGCTGGGGCGTCGCCTGCGGGTGCTGGAAGTCGAGCACCGCGATCTGGACGAAATCGTCACCCGCCTGTCGGCTCAGCCCGATGTCGACGAGCTGCTGATTAAGCGCCTGAAACGCCGCAAGCTGTTGCTGAAGGATCAGATTGCGCGGATCCGAAGCGCGCTGATTCCAGACCTCGACGCCTGAGCCCAGCCTCTCCCGTCGCCCCGGCCCACGCGTTAACGCCGGTCAGCTCGGCCAGACGCCGCGCCGCCACCGGCCGCAGGCCGACAAAATCGCAGCCCAGCAAGGCCGTCCCCGCCGAGGCATCCAGCCGCAGATAGCGCCGACGCAGGCCCACCAGCGCCACATGGGCCGCGGCCTGCGCGACCGGCAAGGCTGCGGTGAACATCTGCGGCGCACGTCCGGCATTCAGACGCCGCGCGGTAGCCCTATCGCAACGCAGCTGCAGGCCGCCGGCCGAGACGTTCAGCACCTCCACGGCATAGGTATGCCCATCGTCATCGCGCAGGCTCAAACCAAGCCTCACCGCCAGACGCGGCGCCTGCCGCGCACTCGCCGGCCGGCTGTCCGTCAACGAACGCTCGGCGGGTCGGTCGGGCGCACTGCGGTTGTTCATCGGGGAAGCTCCACTACGGCCAGAGTCGGGACGGCAGGCTAGCGCCTGCGCGCCAGCGAGACCGCGATCGGGATCAGGGTTTGGGTGCCGGCGTCGGCGGGGCGTCGGGGCGGGCCAGCTGCGCGGCACGCGCCTCGGCGGCGGCCAGCAGCGTGGCGCGCGCCGACTCCTGCTGGACGTGGAAGCGGCGCAGCATCGCCAGCAGCAGCACGAGCACCGGCACCAGGGCGATCAGCACGTCGGTGCGCGATCCGCGCAGCGCCAGGTAGAGCAGCGTCACCGCCGCAGCGCCACCCAGCAGCGCCATCGGCCAGCCGTACGAGCCCGCGCCGAAGCGGC
>JALRCR010000255.1 GCA_023257255.1 Gammaproteobacteria bacterium
CGATGCCCTCGATGTCGCCGTCGTGGGGATAGAGCAGGGCGCGTCCGGGGATGAGCCCGCGCACGTTGGGCTCGCGCATCGCTAACTCCCACCCGGCTACCACCTCGGGCAGCCCCTCGCCCGGATCGCCGCCCAGCAGCACCACCGAGCCAATGACCAGCCCGCCGCCCAGCACGCGGTCGAGTTCGGACAGGCCGGTGTCTAGCCGCGGCGCTTCTTCGGCGTCAACCTCGGCGAGGTTCATGATGCGCGGCGCTTCGCCGGCATAGGACGTAAACCGCGGCGAGGCGCTGGCCGCCGGCGCCACGCTTTCCTCCAGCGTGTTCCACTGCCCGCATTCGGCGCACTGACCAGCCCATTTGCTCGCCACCGCGCCGCACTGCTGGCACTGGTACTGGCGCTTGCCGCCTTTCATGCCGGGATCTCCACAAATTGCGCGCGCATCCGCATGCGGCATAACAGTTCGTAGGGAATGGTGGCGGCGGCGCGGGCAATTTCCTCGACCGGCAGGCCTTCGCCCCACAGCACCACCGCATCGCCAATCTGGGCATTGGGCACGGGGCGCAGGTCGACCATCATCATGTCCATCGTGACCTCGCCCAGCACCTGCGTGCGCACGCCGTTCACCAGCACCGGCGTGCCGGTTGCGGCGTGGCGCGGATAGCCGTCGGCATAACCGAACGCGACGATGCCAATCGGCATGGTTTCCGGGCAACGGTAGCTTTGCCCGTAGCCGACGGCGCCGCCGGCCGGCACGGTTTTGACCGCGATGAGCGCCGAGGTCACGGTCAGCGCGGGTCGCAAGCCGAGATCGCTGGCCGATCGTTCAGCCAGCGGCGAGACGCCGTAGAGCATCAGGCCCGGCCGCACCCAGTCGGTATGGCTTTGAGGCCAGTTAAGAATGGCGCTTGAATTGGCGATGCAGCGCGCGCCCGGGAGATCTTTAACCGCCGCATCGAAATCCTGCTGCTGCGCGGTCACGCTGGCGTCGCCCGCCAGATGCGCGCTGGCGAAATGCGTCATGAGGCGCAGTTCACGCCCGGGTCGCTGCAAGGCGCCCACCACGCGTGTTGCATCGGCCGGCGCAAAGCCCAGGCGATGCATGCCGGTATCGAATTTGATCCACAGCGTGGTGTTGGCATCGTGCCGCGTGAACCAGGCCAGTTGCTGCTCGTTGTGGACCACGGATTCCAGATCGTGGACCACGATGGCGCTCAGCTCGCGCGCCTCGAACGGTCCTTCCAGCAACACGATGGGGCGACTGATGCCGGCTTCGCGCAGCGCCACCGCTTCTTCGACGCAGGCCACGCCCAGGGCATCCACGTCCTCGCCCAGCGCACGCGCCACGCGGACCACGCCGTGGCCGTAGGCGTCCGCTTTGACGATAGCGAGGATGCGGCTGCCGGGCGCCGCGCGGCGAACGGTCTGGAGGTTGGCCCGCAGTGCCGCCGGGTTGAAGATGGCCCGCGCAGGGCGGGTCACGAATGGCCCCCGCCGTACTGCTCGAAGGCCAGATTTTCGAAGGTGGTGTACTCGCCGAAAAACCGCAGCTTACGCATACCGATGGGGCCGTTACGCTGCTTGCCGATGATGATTTCCGCCACGCCCTTGTCGGGGCTGTCTTCGTTATAGACCTCATCACGGTAGATAAACATGATGACGTCGGCGTCCTGTTCGATAGCGCCGGATTCACGCAGGTCGGACATCACCGGCCGCTTGTCGCCCCGCTGTTCAAGGCTGCGATTAAGCTGCGAAAGCGCAATCACCGGCACGTTGAGTTCCTTGGCCAAGGCTTTCAGCGAGCGCGAGATTTCCGAGATTTCAGTCGCCCGGTTTTCGTTGCTGCCGGGCACGGTCATCAGCTGCAGGTAGTCGATGACGATCATGCCCAGCGAGTGTTCGCGGGCCAGTCGCCGACACCGCGCCCGCAGGTCGCCCGGCGAGAGTGCCGGCGTGTCGTCGATAAACAAACTGACTTCAGACAGCACGCCGACGGCATGCGTCAGCCGCGGCCAGTCGTCATCGCCCAGCTTGCCCGTGCGGACCTTGTGCTGATCGATGCGCCCGATGGACGACAGCATACGCATGGCCAGCTGCTCGCTCGGCATTTCCATGCTGAACACCGCCACGCCGACTTTTTCCTTCACCGCCGCGTTCTGCGCAATATTGAGCGCGAAAGCGGTTTTACCCATGGAGGGACGGCCGGCGATGATCACCAGATCCGCCGGCTGCAGGCCGGAGGTCATGCCGTCGAGTTCGTAGTAGCCGGTGGCGACGCCGGTAATCGGGTTATCGCGCTGGAACAGCTGGTCGATACGGTCCAGCGCCCCCATGAGCAGGTCCTTGATCTGGCGGAAGCCCTTCCGCCCGCGCGATTCGCGTTCGGCAATTTCAAACACCGTGCGCTCGGCCAGATCGATCAGTTCTGCCGTGCCTCGCCCTTCGGGCCGGTAGCCGGCTTCGGCGATGTCGGTTCCGGCGCGGATCAGATTTCGCAGCACCGCGCGGTCGCGCACGATGTCGGCGTAGGCGGCGATATTGGCGGCAGTGGGCGTGTTGTCCGCCAGCTGCGCGAGGTATTGGATACCGCCCACCATCTCGAGCTGGCCCTGGCTTTCCAGCCATTCCGAGAGCGTGATGATGTCGTAGGGTTTGCTGTCGTTGGCCAGCGCTTCGACCGCACGGAAGACCGCCGCGTGGTCGCGTCGGTAAAAGTCCTGGAAGGTGATTTTCTCGACGACCTGCAACCAGGCGTCGTTGTCCAGCATCAGGCCGCCCAGCACCGACTGCTCGGCCTCGATTGAATGGGGCGGAACGCGCAGGGACTCCGCAGAGCGGTCGGCCGCGGGCAGCCGGTAAGACGGCGCGTCAGTGCTCATGCGCAAAGACCACCGGCTGTCGGGCAAGGGAACCGTCGACGCATGACCAGTGCGGGGACACCCGGCCTGGCCATGCTGAGACGGCTAATGCGATGTGGGCCTTAGGCCTGGGGGGCGGTGGCAGACGCCACCACCACCACCACCGAGGCGGTCACTTCGGCGTGCAGGCCGAGTTCCACGGTGTGGCGGCCGAGCGTCCGCAGCGGACCTTCGGGCAGGCGCACTTCGCGCTTTTCAATGGAATGGCCCAGGCCGGCGAGGGCTTCGGCGATTTCCGTCGTGCCGACCGAGCCGTACAGGCGGCCTTCATTGCCAGCTTTGGCGGTAATCACGACTTCGAGGTCGGTCATGCCGGCGGCACGGGTCTGGGCATCGGCCAGAATGGCCTGCTGCTGGGCTTCGAGTTCGGCGCGACGCGCTTCGAATTTGGCGATGTTTTCCGGGGTGGCCGGCACCGCCTTCTGGCGTGGGATGAGGTAGTTGCGGCCGTAGCCCGCCTTGACCTTCACCTTGTCGCCCAGCGTGCCCAGATTGTGGATTTTTTCGAGCAGAATGATTTCCATCGTCGTATGCCTTCGGTTCCCAGCTTGTTTAGACCTTGACGCTTGGGGCGCAAGGCCGTTCGAGTTTATCCCGTTCCGGCGCGTCGCCGGAGGTGGCGGAAATCCACCACAAAGTCCGTTAGTCCTGCCACCGCAAGGGCCACGCTGGCAATTTGGGGCAGCAGGCCGAGACTGAGATAGAGCCCGACCAGCCACCCTCTTCCGCCTCCGATGGCGGCAACGCGTTCGTGGGCAACGGCAAGCCCTTGAACCGCGAACGATAACATCAGCACCACAATAGCGTCACCGGCTACCTGACCGGGCGCGGTGTCGGACCCGCTGGCCGCCAGCACCGCAGCGCTGGCAAGCAAGGCCGGCAGCGCCCAGAGCGGCAAGACCAGGCCGCGAAACTCAGCCCCGAAAGCGCCGGGTCGGTACAGGGTCGACTGCCACCAGCGCGCCGTCATCAGCATTGCGAGCAAGACCGTCAGCAAGGCACCCAGCGAGATGTGGTGCATCGCTTTCGACAGCGCCTGCATCTCTTCGGCGTTGAGCACCTGCCCGCCGGCCGCCTTCATAGCGCTCGCCAGCTCGGTCATATAGTTGGCCCAGAAGGCGTCGATATCGGGCACTGCCTGCCGGATAGCCAAGGCCACGCCAGCCACAAACATCGCCAGCACTGCCACAGCCCGGCCCGGTCGGGCGCTCTGCCGCAACACCAGCGCCGCGAAGAACACCGGTACCCACGGCGAGATCACCACGGCGACGGTAGCACCCACACGACCCGCCACGAGCTGGAACATCAGTGCGGTGATGAGCCCGCCCAGCGCGCCGACCTTTAGCGTTTCCCACGGTCCATGCCGCAGCATGACCAGTCCGATTACTGCCCCACTGACCACCAGCATGGGCGCGAACTGCGCCCCC
>JALRCR010000256.1:0-4072 GCA_023257255.1 Gammaproteobacteria bacterium
GGGCGACAAAAAAGGCATTCGCCGTTATGGCCATGCCTATGTGCCGCTGGACGAAGCCCTGTCACGGGTGGTGATCGACCTCTCCGGGCGGCCCGGGCTGGAGTACGACGTTAATTTCCCGCGCGCGCGGATTGGCGATTTTGATGTGGATCTGTTCCGCGAGTTTTTTCAGGGCCTGGTCAATCACGCCGGCATGACCCTGCACATCGACAACCTGCGCGGCCGCAACGCGCACCACATCATCGAAACCATCTTCAAGGCCTTTGGCCGCGCGCTCCGCATGGCGGTGGAACACGACCCGCGGATGGGCGAGGCCATGCCCTCGACCAAAGGCTCGCTGTAGGCCCGCGAGGTTATTCCGTGCAGAAGGTGGCGGTAGTCGATTACGGCAGCAGCAATTTGCGCTCGGTGGTGAAAGCCATCGAGCACGTGGCGGACGCCAGCGTGGCGGTCGAGGTGGTCAGCACGCCGCAGGCGCTGCTGGCGGCAGACCGCGTGGTGTTTCCGGGCCAGGGCGCCATTGGCGACTGCATGCGGCATCTGGTCGAACGCGACCTGGTCGGGGCCTTGCAGGAATGCGTGCGCACCCGACCCTTCTACGGCATTTGTCTTGGCCTGCAGTCGCTGATGACCACCAGCGACGAGGACGGCGGCACCGCCTGCCTTGGCCTCTACGCCGGCGGCGTCAAACACTTCCGTACCGACGCCGGCCCCGAAGCCGACGGCACCCCGCGCAAGATTCCCCACATGGGCTGGAACGAAGTGCGCTGGACCCGCGAGCACCCGGTGTGCGCCGGCGTGCCGTCCGGCACCCGGTTCTACTTTGTCCACAGCTACTACGTGGATCCGGCAGACCGCAGCATCGTGCTGGGCCAGACCGACTACATCGATACCTTCGCCGCCGCCATCGCCGCCGGCAGCGCGTTCGCCACCCAGTTCCATCCGGAGAAGAGCGCCGCGGCGGGTCTGCGGCTGCTCGCCAATTTCCTGCGCTGGGACGGCCGCGCGGCGTAAAACCAAAGCGTTCGGGCGCGTCAAGCGCACACTTGGGGCCAGCGTAAAAACTCGCACAAACACCTGCGCCAGGTGTGAGGTCGATTAGTTTTTACTCTGACCCCAAATGTGACGAACCCTGATCGCCTGCCTGCCGCATCACACAGGATACGGGGCACCAAGCTGCTGCGCGCGCGGCAAATCCCGCCGAGACCGACCGTCGCCAACGGTCAGGAATTTTTACAAAACGCCTGAGCCCCGCCGCGTCGCCGCGGCAAAAAATCGCCTTTTTCCGCTGCTTTTATCCCTTCTGCCGCTGCCGGCATGCCTCCTGCTTTTCTCGACGCAACGAACAATAACCAACGGTCTGGTCGGCGAAAGGTGTGTCGCAGGCCCGGGAATGTGCGTTTTTCCCGCTTAATTCAAGGAGACCCACATGTTTACGAAACGATCCCTGCACGGCGTGCTTGGGCTGGCCGCCGCGAGCCTGTTATCCGCTAACAGTTTCGCCGCCACTGAGGCCCAGAAGCAGACCGCCATCGACAGCGGACTGGCCTACCTCGCCGCGCATCAGGCGGCCAACGGTAGCTGGTGCGAAAGCGGGTATTGCGATGCCGACACCGGCGCCGCGATGCTGGCCTTCATCGAGCAGAAAACCAAACCCGCGGGCTGGAACGGCGCTGACTACTCGGCCGTCGTCGACAAAGGCCTCAAATACATCCTCAGCACCGGCGTGCCGTGGAATGTCGGTGTGCGGCCCGATGGCCAGAATGCCGACCGCAACGGCAACACCCTGGGCGTGCAGTGGGGTTACGGCGAGTCCACCTACGTCACCGGTCTCGTGCTGCCGGCCTTATCCCGTGCGGTGACGGCAGGCATCGTGAACGCCAACGATCCCTTGCCGGTGACCCCGCCCGGCTACACGCCGCATGCCGGCCCCGCGCTGTGGAAAGACCTGATTCAGGACACGGTGGACACCTTCCTGCAGGGTCAGACCACCGGCGCCGGCAACCCCTATCGTGGCGGTTGGCGCTACACGCCCTCGTCGGGTGATTCCGACGGCTCGACCGCGCAGTGGCCGGCCATTGGCATGCTGTTCGCCGAAGCCGTGCCGGGTATCGACGTGCCCAAGTACACCAAGGATGAGCTGAAATTCTGGATCGACTACATCCAGAGCAGCACCAACGGCAGCGCGGGCTACACCGACCCCTCTGGCTTTAGCGGCATCCCCAACTCCGAGTCGAAAACCGGCGGTCTGCTGGTGCAAATGGCCTTTACCGGCTACGACGGCAAGGGTGGCCCGACCGACACCGGCGGCGTCAGCGACCGCGCCGGCGCCATCGCTTATCTGAACACCCACTGGCAGGACGGGCCCAGCGGTTTCACGGGTAGCCTGGGTCATCCTTACGGCATGTGGTCGGTGTACAAGGGACTGGAGTCCAACATCGGGCTCAATGACACCGGCAGCATCAGCAACCTCGCCGGTTGCGGATCGCTTGATCCGGGTGACGTCTGCAACTGGTGGCAGGACTACTCTGAGTTCCTGGTCAGCACCCAGCAGATGGATGGCGCATGGCCGGGCTATATCTACTGGCCCAGCGACCTCGCCACCGCCTGGAACATCAACATTCTCAACGCCACGACGGTCGGGCCAATTCCCGAGCCCGCGACCTTGAGTCTGTTGGGGCTTGGGCTGTTGGGCATGCGTAGCTTGCGCCGGCGTCGCCTGCGCTAGCGGCCTGTCACGGCGGGCCGGCGCGCGGGGCAAACGCGCGTCGGCCTTTCGCCTCTCACCGCAACACGGGAAGGCCACAGATGAAGCTCACGAGACAAGGGTGGATAGCGTGCGGTCTTGCGCTGGCGACGATGGTCGGTGCGCAGGCCGTGCCCTTGGCGCCGCTGGCGCCGACGCTGGATCAGGCGCCGATTGAGGCGAGCGGCGGATTGACGGATGCCCTGCAGCGCGGGCACTGGAGCGTGGCCTGCCGGCAGGCCAGCGCGACGCTGGCCGAGGGCCAACCGGCGCTGGACGCGCTTGGGGTGTTTGCCCTCTGCGCGGCCCTCAGACACGACCAACAAGCGCTGACCCAGGCCCGCGCGCGCCTGCCGGAAGCAGAGCCGGAGCCTTACTACCGCGAGCTGGTGGCGGGCGTCGTCGAACTGCAGGCCGAGCAGGCAGCGCCCGCCGCGCGCCGGCTAGCGGGCCTGCTTACGACGCATCCGACGGATCCGCTCGTCCAGTATTTTGCTGGCGAGGCGCACATTGCGAACGGCGACGCGTTCGCTGCCCGGCGCGCGTTTGATGCGGTGCTGGACGTCTGGCCGGCGCACGCGCCGGCGCTGCTGGCGCTATCGAAGCTGGACGCGGCCGACGCAAAATTGCCGCAGGCCATCGCCCGCATGGAACAAGCGACCCAGCTCGATCCACAGAATCGCGACTACTGGCGCTGGCTGGCCGAACTCTGCACGCAGGCCGGGCAAACCGGGCGCGCGCAGGCCATCGTGCTGCAGCGCCTGCAGGTCTGGTCGCCGCCCGCGCCGTGAGCCCGCCCGGGCTGAAACCACATCCGGCACACTTGGGGTCAGAGTAAAAACTCGAACAAACACGTGAGCCCAGTGTGAGGTCGATTAGTTTTTACTCTGACCCCAAACGTGCCAAATGCGAATTCCGCTGCGCTCCATTGACAATCGGTTGCGCGGAGCGAGCAGCCCCTTTTCCCTTGCGTTGCAGCGATTGAAAACAGCTCGGTGGTGTTGGCATCATCTCCAACATGAAGGCTGTCGAATTGTTTCGCCAGCGCATCGTCTACGCGGAGAACAGGTTCGCGGAGCTTGTTCTTTGGCGGCTCCCAATACTTGCGGAAGGTTAAGTGCATTTGGGGTCAGAGTAAAAATTCGAACAAACTGGTGAGACGTGTGAGGTCAGAGTTTTTACTCTGACCCCAAATGTGCGGCCCGGCCCCCCGCTCACCTCATGCCGCGTAACGCGGCAGCACCGCGTCGGCAAACAACTCCAGCGAGCGCTCGGCGGCGGCCGTCGGCAAGGAGCCCCAGGCGAAGCTGCCGATGAAGTAATTGC
>JALRCR010000256.1:4082-4339 GCA_023257255.1 Gammaproteobacteria bacterium
CCAACCCAGACAAGTTATTGGCGGATTTCCAGAGCGATATAGCGAGGTGGGACCATGAAAACGATAACGCTTGAGGTTCGGTCTCCGCAGGAGGCCATGTCCGGGTTTGCCCGCGCCTGGAAATCCAACAAGGCACAGAAGTCGTCCCGCATCAGCTTTGCGTCGCCGGAATTGCTTTGGAAAGTTCTCACTGCCAAGCGTTGGGAGTTGCTCAAGGCCCTATGTGGTGCCGGCCCGGTATCAATTCGTGAGGCGGC
>JALRCR010000257.1 GCA_023257255.1 Gammaproteobacteria bacterium
TTGGTGCTGGCGTCGCGGCGTTGCCGCTTCCGCTTGAGGGCGCCGCGAAATCCGCTTATGGCCGCGGCCCCCACGGGGCTGAAACCAGCAGCTTCACTTCCTGCGACACCAGCAGCGCGCGGAGCTTGGGCGCGAAGGTTTCGATGAAATCTTTATTGCCGTAAAGCCCGGCCCAGAAGGCGCGGCGGGCGGCATCGTTGTCGAAGCGCCACAGGTGTACCAGCTGGTTGATCATGCCGGTGTCGGCCTGCCAGTAACCGACCAGATTCTTCGCAAAGCCGTCGCGTTCCAGAATCGGATAGCCGATCTCGGTGTACAGCTTGACGGCTTCCGCCATCTTGCCGACCTGGAGGGTGTAGGTCCGCATTTCATAGACGCTCATCTTTGAGGCTCCGTCAGGTGATCAAACTCAGTGGGCAGGCTTGCGGAATTTAAGCACGAACTGCGAGGTGCGACCTTTGATGCTCGCGTCGAACACATTGGCGCTTAAAGGGTCCGCCGGATTGACCAGCACATCGCTGGCGGTTTCAAGGATAAAACCGGCGGCTTCGACTTCGCGTTTCACCACCGCCGGATCAATTCGATGCAGCTTGTCGATTTGCGCGTCCGTCGTCCCGGCAGGGGCTTTATGGTCGATGATGAGCAACACCCCGCCGGGTTTCAGCGCCCGCCACAGCGCGGCGTTCATTTTCGCAATGTCCACCTGCTGCCAGTGCTGGTCGTGGTAAAGCTGGCTGAAAAACACCACATCCAGCGGCGCATCGAAGGCAATCCCGGCCATCGGCTGCGAGCGGGCCTCGACGTTGGCGTAGCCCGCTGCAGCGAGCTTGCCGGCCAACTCACCCGCCTTGGGAAACATCTTGATGACCCAGTCCGGATTGAACGCATACACCTTGCCGGTCTCGCCCACCAGGCGGCTCAGCATCCGCGTGTAGTAGCCGCCGCCCGGCCCGATGTCGGCCACCTGGTCGCCGGCTTTGACCTCGGTGAGCGCCAGAATCTCGGCGGGTTTACGCAGGCCATCGACGGCGCGCTGTTCGGCGGGACGCGCGGCATCGGCCAGCGCCTCGGGAATGCTCATCGGCTGCGCCAGCCCCGGGCCGGACAGCAGCAACACACCCAGCGTCATGGCGCCACGAATAAGACTGGAAACAGGCATGGGCTTTCTCCGCATCGTTGAACCTTGGGGCCGGCGAGGGGGCGCCGGAGTCGCCACCATCGCACGACGAGCGCCGGGCGTCATTTCAGCGCTGCGCAAACTAGCGCCCGCCAGAGGCCTCGATGAAGGTGGCGGTGACGTAGGAGGCTTCATCGGACACCAGCCACAGAATGCTGGCGGCTACTTCTTCGGCGGTGCCGGCGCGTTGCATGGGCACCAGCGGCGCCACGCGCTCAACGCGGCCCATTTCGCCGCTGGTGTCGTGGATGTCGGTGAGGATCACGCCCGGCCGCACCGCATTGACCCGGATCCCTTCGGTCGCCACTTCCTTGGCCAGGCCGATGGTGAAGGTGTCCACCGCGCCCTTGCTGGCGGCGTAGTCGATGAACTCGCCCGGCGCACCCAGCCGCGACGCGGCCGAGGACACGTTCACGATTGCCCCACCGGCACCGCCGCGGCGGGTCGACATGCGCCGCACGGCTTCACGGGCACAGAGAAAGCTGCCCACCACGTTCACCTGCAGAATGTGCTGGATGCGCGCGGCGTCCATGTCTTCGACCCGCGACTGGCGGGACAGAATGCCGGCGTTATTGACCAGCGCGGTCAGCGGACCAAACGCCGCGTCGCAGGCGGCAAACAGGCGCAGCACGTCGGCTTCCTGCGCCACATCGGCCTGCACGGCGAGCGCGCGGCCGCCTGCGGCTTCGATGCTGCGCACCACCTGCGCGGCGGCCTTGGCCTCGGTTCGGTAGGAGAGCACCACGGCATAGCCCTGACGCGCGGCGCCCAGCGCGGTGGCTGCCCCAATTCCCCGGCTACCGCCGGTAATAAGCATGACTTTGTCCATCGCACACCCGCCTCGGCTGACTCGTCGGGAGCATGGCCGAGCAGGCGGGGCGATGCAAACCAGCCCCTACGCCAGCGCGGCCTCCCGGTCGGGATAAATCGCAACAATCTTGTCAAAGCCACCGGCCTTGAACACGTCTGCCGGCGCCGTCTGCAGCGCGCACACGCCGAAGTGCACGTCGCTGTCCTGGGCGGCGCGGGCACCTACCAGAAAGCCGCGCAGGCCGGCGCTGGACAGATAGGTCAGTTCGCGGCAGTCCACGATCACCGCCGTCGGCGCGGTGCCGCCGCCATTGACCGCCTGTTCCAGCGCGTGCTGGAAGCCTGGCGTGGTGCCGAAGTCGAGGCGCCCGCGCAGGCAGACGAAGGTGGTCTGACCGACCATTTCAAGCGTGATATGCAGGGTTTCTGGGGTATCGCTCACGGTGAATTCTCCGGGTCGCGGGGCGGCTTGTTACAGGGGCATCATCATGGCGCGGGCGCGTTCGGCCTGATCTTCCAGAATCGCGGCCTCGACGCCGCGCACGATCAGATCGAGCCCGGCCACTTTCGCCATGCGGTCTTCCAGACGCGCGATTTCGGCCGTGCTGAGGAAGCCTTCCAGCAGACCCGCCGCGCGGGCCAGGCCCAGCAGCACCGAGTCGTGCGGGGTGGGCAGTTGTTCGCCCAGCAGGGTTTCCATGATTCGCAGCTTGGCGTCTTGCTGCTCGCGCCCGTCACGCAGCGGATAGCGTCGTTCCTTCAACACCCATAGGTAGCGGGCTTCCTCAAAACGCAGCACCCGTCGCGAGATCAAGCCATCCAGCGTCTGCCGCACCACCGTGGCCGCATCGGCGGACAAGCGCAAAATCCACTGCGCGACCGGCGCGGCATCGCCGGTGGCGATGGTTTTCAGCACCCCGTCCAGCGCGGGGTGGCCGGTGGGCGTGGTGTCCAGTACCAGCACGGCGCTAAGGTCCACGTCGATGCGGCCGGCATTGCCCAACTCGACCAGGCAGGCGCCAAGCAGCGCCATGCCAAAGCCAAGCTCACCGGCAGCGGGCGCAATGGCGCCGTCGTCTTCAATCGCAAGCAGCACCAGTTCTTCCACCAGACTCGGCATCGGACTTTCCTCCATCAGGGCGACCGGGCAAGCCTAGCGAGGCCGCGGCGGACAAAACCTGCGCCACGTCGTGTTTTGTGCAAAAGAAACCGGCGCCGAAGCCAGCCGAAAGCGGTTAACCTGCCGGCAAGTCCAAAAACAACGCAGGGGTAGGGGCAGTATGAAAAAACTCGTCATCGTGGGCGGCGGATTTGCCGGTCTGTGGGCGGCGCTGGTGGCGGCGCGTGAGGCCGCGGTCGCCGGCGGGGCACTGGAGATCACGCTGGTAACCCGCGAGCCCTTTCTCACCGTGCGCCCGCGTCTATATGAAGTCTTCACCGAGGCCTTTCGCGCGCCGCTGGCGCCGACGCTCGACCCGCTGGGCGTGCGGGTGATGCTGGGCGAGGTTGAGTCCATCGATACGGCCGCGCAGTCCCTGCGCGTGAAGACCGCCGCCGCAACGCAGACGCTAGGCTATGACCGGCTGGTGGTGGCGACCGGCAGCGTGCAGCAGGCGCTGCCGGTGCCCGGCGCGGCGGAACATGGTTATGACATCGATACCTTTGCCGGCGCCCAAACCTTTGATCTGGCCTTGAAAGCGCGGCTCGCAGCGCTCGCTCCGGCGCAGGCGCTGCACGTGGTGGTGGTCGGCGGTGGCTTTACGGGCATCGAACTGGCCACCGAAATGCGACGCCGCATCGCTGCTCACGCCGGGGCTGCGGTCGCCGCTGCGGCGCAGGTCAGCTTGCTGGAACGCAGCGGCACGCTGGGCCCGGCGCTGGGCGCAGGTCCGGCGCCTGCGGTCGCGGCCGCGATGAGCGCAACCGGCGTCACGGTGGAAACCGGCGTCACGGTCGCCGAGATCGGCGCCGAGTCCGTCACGCTCACCAACGGCCGTCGTCTGCCGGCCGATCTGGTGGTGATCACCACCGGGCTTCGCGCGCAGGCGCTGGCCGCCAGCTTGCCCGGTGATTGCGACGAAGCCGGCCGGGCCGTGGTCGACCCGCAGCTGCGCCTGCCTGCCGCGCCAACGGTGTTTGTGGCCGGCGACGTGGCCCGCGCGCAGGTCGACGCCGATCATCTGGCCTTGATGTCCTGCCAGCACGCGGTGCCCATGGGCAAATGCGCCGGCTACAACGCGGCCCACGACCTGCTTGGCCTGCCGATGCGCGACTACGCCCAGCCGGACTACGTCACCTGCCTCGATCTGGGCGACTACGGCGCGGTCTTCAC
>JALRCR010000258.1 GCA_023257255.1 Gammaproteobacteria bacterium
GGGTCGCCCGGGTCGGTGCGGCGCACGCGGGCCGGGTCGGTCGGCATGGTGCGGATTTTCTGGCGCACCGCGTCCGGCGCTTCGCGCAGGCCGATGGTGTTGTTGTAGGACTTCGACATCTTGTCGCCGTCCAGCCCGGGCATTTTGGATTCTGGCGTAAGCAGCGCGCGGGGCTCGGGCAGGATGACTTTACCGCCGCCTTCCAGATAACCCAGCAGGCGCTCGCGGTCGCTCAGCGAGATGTTTTGCTGGCCTTCCAGCAGCGCCTGTCCGCGCTCCAGCGCTTCCAGCGCGCCCTCTTCCTGATAACGCTTGCGCAGTTCCTCGTAGAGCGAGGCGTTGCGCTTGCCCAGTTTCTTGATTGCGGCCTGGGCTTTTTCTTCAAAGCCTTTTTCGCGGCCGTAGAGAAAATTGAAGCGCCGGGCGACTTCGCGCGAGAGTTCGATGTGCGCCACCTGATCTTCGCCCACCGGCACGTGCCCGGCCTTGTAGATAAGGATGTCGGCCGTCTGCAGCAGCGGATAGCCCAGAAAGCCGTAGGTGGAGAGGTCGCGCTCGCGGAGCTTTTCCTGCTGATCCTTGTAGGTGGGCACCCGTTCCAGCCAGGAAATGGGCGTGACCATCGACAGCAGCAGGTGCAGTTCGGCGTGTTCCGGAACCCGCGACTGCACGAAGATCGTCGCCGCGCCGGGGTTGATGCCCACCGACAGCCAGTCCACCACGATGTCGAAAGCGCTGGCCGCAATGCCGCCGGTGTCTTCGTAGCCGGTGGTCAGCGCATGCCAGTCGGCAACAAAGAAAAAGCAGTCGTATTCGTGCTGCAGCTGCAGCCAGTTCTTCAGCACCCCGTGGTAGTGACCGAGGTGCAGTTGGCCGGTGGGACGCATACCGGAAAGAACGCGCTTATTGGCGGCGAGACTCATGTGGCGGGCTTGCTCTGTTCGGTTGGAAAAAAAGAATTGGCGCCTGACTCAGGTCACCAGCAGCATCACAAGGCGCTCGATCCAGGCCAGCACCGGGTGTAGCACCTTGCCGAGCGCCCCGCTGATAACCAGCAGCAGCATCAGCACCAGCCCGAAGCGCTCGTAGCGGTTATAGGTCCACGCCATCCGCGGGGGGAGCAGGGCCGTAACGATGCGGCTGCCGTCCAGCGGCGGGATGGGGATCAGATTGAGCGTCATGATTGTTGCATTGAAGACTACGCCCGTCCAACCCATCTCCCAGGGCACCGAGCGCGGCGCGGACACCGCGATTAGCAGCGTCCAGGCCAGCAGCATCAGCAGATTGGAGGCCGGCCCGGCCGCCGCCACCAGCGCAATATCGCGCGGGAGCTGGCGCAGATTACGAAAATTGACCGGCACGGGCTTGGCCCAGCCGAAGAGAAATGGCGAGCCCAGCAGCTTCAGCCCAATCGGCACCAGCAACGTGCCGACGAGGTCGACATGCTTGAACGGATTAAGCGTCAGCCGGCCGCGTTCGGCGGCCGTGGGGTCGCCTAGCCGGTTGGCCACCCAGCCGTGGGCCACCTCGTGCACGGTCACTGCCAGCACCGCCGGCACGGCCACAATCACTATGGTGAGTAAATTCATCGGGCGGCGTTAGTCCTCGGGGAAGATCCGCGACACATCGCCCCGGCCGCGGCGAATGAGCACCGGCTCCTCGCCGCTCAGGTCGATGACGGTGGTGGGCTCGGTGCCGCAGGCGCCGGCGTCGAGCATGAGATCCACCTGCGCGCCGTAGCGGTCAAAGAGGTCGTCCGGATCGCCCAACGGCACGTCCAGACCGGGGTCGGTCAGGGTAGCGCTCATGATGGGCTCGCCCAGCTGGGCAATGAGCCCCTGCGGCACGGGATGGTCGGGAATGCGCAGCCCTATCGTGCGGCGCTTGGGGTCCAGAATCCGGCGCGGGATTTCTTTTGAAGCCTGCAGGATGAAGGTGAACGGCCCGGGGGTGAGCTGGCGCAACAGGCGGAAGGCCTGATTGTCGACCCGCGCGAGGCTGGCCAGCGAGGACAGATCGGCACACATCAAGGTGAGGAAGTGCCGCGGCTCGTCGCGCCGCACACGGTGCAGGCGCTCCTGTCCGTCGCGCGCGGTCATGCGGCAGCTAAGGCCGTAGACCGAGTCGGTCGGCAGGATGAGCAGCCCGTCGTCACGCAGCACCTCGGCAGCCTGCTTCAGCAGCCGCTCCTGCGGATGAGTGGGATGAATATGAATCTTTCTCGCCATCGCGAACCACCGGATGCGATACTGCCGGGAAACGATACCCGCCATGAATACGCTGCTTGAATTCCTGCCGATTATTGCATTCTTCGCTGCCTTTAAATTGATCGGCGGTGCAGAGGCCATTTACCCCGCCACCGCGGTGGGCATCGGGGTGGCCGTGCTGGTCACCGGCATCCATTGGCTGCGCCACCGGCATGTGCCCGGCCGGCAACTCCTGATGCTGGGGGTGTTCATCGTGATGGGCGGCTTCACGATTGCTTTTCACGACCCGCGCTTCATTCAGGCCAAGCCGACCATCGTCAGCCTGATTACCGCCGGGGTGTTTCTGGTCAGCCAGTTTGTGGGCCAGAAGACGCTGGTCGAACGCGCCTTCACCGGCTCGGTGCAGGTGGCACCGGCGGTGTGGCGACGGCTCAACCTGGCCTGGGTCGCGTTCTTCACCGCGCTGGCCGGGCTTAATCATTACGTGGCGGCCAACTACTCCATGGACGTCTGGGTGGACTTCAAACTCTTCGGCATCCTTGGCCTGACGGTGGTCTTCGCGCTGGCGCAGGGCTACTACCTGATGCGCCACGACCAAACCCCGCCCGACGCCGCCAACGATCCATGAGCGACGCCCCGACCCGCGTGGCACGCATCGAAGCCGCACTCCGCGCGGCCTTCCCGGACGCGCACTTCACCCTGATTGATGAATCTCACCTGCACCGCGGCCACGCCGGCGCGCGGGACGGCAAGGGCCATTTCCGCCTGCAGATCGTCAGCGCCGCCTTCGCCGGCCTCTTGCCGCTGGCCCGCCACCGGCGGGTGTTTGCCGTGCTGAAAACCCTGATGGACACCGACATCCATGCCCTCTCGGTCGACGCCCGCACCCCCGACCAGGCTTGAGCCCGCGCCGCCGGCGGTGTGGACCGGGCGCGACGGCGCCAGCCGGCTGGTCTGCGCCGACCAGCGCCAGTTTCTGGCCAGCCTGCCCGACGCCTCCGTCGACTGCGTGTGGACCGACCCGCCCTACTTTCTTTCCAACGACGGCAGCACCTGCGTGGCCGGCAAGCGCCGCAAGGTCAACAAGGGCGAATGGGACCGCAGCCAGGGCCTGTCGCAGGACCACGAGTTCAACCTGCAGTGGCTGACCGAGTGCCAGCGCGTGTTAAAACCAACCGGCACCCTGTGGGTCAGCGGCACCACCCACGTCTACCTCAGCGTCGGCATGGCGCTGATGCAGCTGGGCTTTCGCATCCTCAACGACATCGTGTGGGAAAAGCCCAACCCGCCGCCCAACCTTGGCTGCCGCTGCTTCACGCATTCCACGGAAATGATCCTCTGGGCGGCCAAGTCCGCCAAAGGCAGCGCCGCCCGCCACGTCTTTAACTACGACGAGATGAAACAGCGCAACGACGGCCGCCAGATGAAAAACGTCTGGCGCCTGCCCGCGCCCGGCGCCGGCGAAAAACGCCACGGCCGTCATCCCACGCAAAAGCCGCTGGCGCTGATCGAGCGCTGCCTTGCCGCCAGCACCCTGCCCGGCCAGCTGGTGCTGGACCCCTTCGCCGGCAGCGGCTCGACCGGCGTCGCCGCGCTGTCGATCGGCCGCGCCTTCGTGGGCAGCGAACTGAATCCCGACTACGCCCGGCTGGCCGCCGACCGGCTAGGAGAAATTGACCATGCACGCGGAAGCTAACGACCCCACCCTCGCCCTGACCTGTGAACTCATCAGCCGCCCCTCGGTCACCCCGGACGACGCCGGCTGCCTGGACCTCATCGGCCAGCGCCTCGCGCGCTGCGGCTTCACGCTGGAGCGCTTCGACCATGAAGGCGTCTCCAACCTGTGGGCCACCCGCGGCGCGACCGGCCCGGTGTTCTGCTTCGCCGGCCATACCGACGTGGTGCCCACCGGCGAACTCAGCGACTGGCATAGCGATCCGTTTGAACCCGTGATTCGCGACGGCGTGCTGTTTGGGCGCGGCGCGGCGGACATGAAAGGCTCCATCGCCGCGATGGTGACGGCGGTGGAATCGCTGTGCGCCGACGGCGCCGCCCTGCCCGGCACGCTCGCGCTCCTGCTGACTTCGGACGAAGAAG
>JALRCR010000259.1 GCA_023257255.1 Gammaproteobacteria bacterium
GTCTTCAAAAAAATACGGCCGTTCGCCTCTGGCCTTGCGCTTGAGTGTGCTGCCAACGCTCATGGCTTCACTTCCGGTTGCCGTAGATGAACCACAGCCCGCCGCCGCCGAAATCGCCGCCCTGAAACTTGTGCGAGCGCGTGGCCTGCGCGACCTGAAAAGCGCTGGGGATGAGGTCTTCAAACTCCAGCGCCGGATCAAACCCGCCCTGCTGCGAGAGCGCTTTCAAGTCCAGTTCGTGCGAACGGGACCAGAAGGGTTCGTTGTTATTGCGCGTGTCCCAGTCGAGCAGGAAGGCGTCGAAGGGATCCATGCCGGCATAGGGCGGGGTTTCGGCGTGGATCATCATGCCGCCCTTGGCGAGCAGGCGATGGCATTCCTTCACGATGTTGTTGATGCCGCGCTGGGAGGTCTCGTGCAGCAGGATGTGCGAGACGATGAGGTCAAAGGAGCCGTCGGCAAAGTCGGTGCCTTCGGCGTTCTGCTGCGAGTAGTGCACGGCCACGCCCAGATCTTCCGCACGGGCGTGGGCATAGCGCAGCATCGGCGCGGCCACATCAATGGCGTGGACTTCGGCGTCCGGAAAGGCCTCGGCGTAGGGCACGGTGCTGTGGCCGACCGAGCAGCCGAGGTCAAGAATTCGCTTCGGCTTGAAGTCCGGGTAGTGCTGCTTCAACCACATCACGATGCTCGCGCCCATGTCGTTGTTGAACGGACCCATCTGGCCCATCGCGTACACGTGCACCGCGCGGTCGTAGACCATGCCGGCGGAGGCGTCTTCCGGCATGAACTCGCTGTGGTAGCCGCCCGGCTGGCAGTGAATGTCGACCGCCGTGTGGTACTTCGGAATGGGCAGTTCAGGGTTAAGCCGCAGACTGCCGAGGGATTTCTTCTTTTTCTGCGCCTGCTTGATGGTCTTGTTCAGCGCTTGCAGATCGCGCGCGACCGGAATCTGGCACGACGACCACATCATTTCCTGACTGGTCCGCAAGAGCGCGCTGAACATCTGGTAGTAGGGTTCGCGCACCATCTCGTCGCGCACTTCGAAGCGGGTTTTCGGCGCGCGCTTGTGCTTGCGCTGAAAGGCCGGTTTGACCTTGGCCTCATACACCGCGCGATTGCCGCCGTGCACGTGTTTGACCAGATGCTCCTTGAACGCGCGCACAAATTCCTGGCGGGCGTATTCGTCGTGGGTAACCGGGGGCAGGGCGCGGTGTTCAACCTGCGCCGGGATATCAACGCGTGCATTCATGACGGGGCTCCTGTCTCGCAAAAATGGGATAAGAAACTAAACGTAGTCCGCAGCGCCCGGCAGCGCGGCGCCGTAGCTGTCGAGGAAAGCGGTATCGGCCAACGGCTTGCGCTTGAGACTCTTGGGGAACGGTTTGGCCGGCCAGCCCAGCATCACCACCGCGGCGGTAGCGATATGCTCGGGGATATTGAGCAAGGTTTTGATCTGCGGCTCGACCAGCGCCAGCAGGGTGGTCAAGGTGGTGCCCAGGCCTTCCGCGCGGGCGGCCAGCATCAGGTTCTGAACCGCCGGGTAAATCGAGGAGCCCGGGGTGAGCACCGTACGACCCAGATTGGCATCCAGCGCGCTCAGGCTTTGCCATTCTGCACACACCACGATGTGTACCGGCACCTCGGCGATGTGCTTCGCGAAATGATCCACATGGGCGAGGAACTTCGGCGTGAAGCCGGACTGAAACTCGCCACTCGCGTATTTCTGCATCACCATGTCCCAGATTGGCTGGTAGAGGTCGTGCAGCGCCTGGCGCTTGGCGGGGTCGCGCACGGCGATGAAAGACAGCGGCTGCTTGTTGCTGCCGGTGGCGGCCCAGCGGGCAGCGTTCATCACCTTCGCCAGCACGGCCTCGTCGACGGCGTCGGACTTGTAGTAGCGGCAGGCGTTCATCGTCTGCATGGCGGTCAACAGGTCCATCGGTCCTCCGGCAACATCGGGTAAGTAGGGCAAGGATAAGGGGAAATCGCGCTGGCGGCACAGTCACCGTAGGGGGAAGCCCACGCCCCCCTGCGTTCAGCGCAATGCAGCATGCAAACCGGTTCCAAAGCACCCGCGCCGGCCGGCAGGTCAGCGCCTGAAGGGCGCCTCCTGTGGGCGGTGCTGGCCTATGCCTGCGTGCCCTTGGGGCTGGTGCTGTGGGCTGACGGGCCGGGTGTCGACTGGGTCTGGGACTTGGCGATGGGGCTCGGCGCGGCGGCCGCGGCCATCGTCGCGCTGTTGCCCGTGCTGTCCGCCCGCTGGTGGGCGGGCGCGCAGGGCGGGTCGAGTCTTTTACGCCTGATGCAGCGACTGCATCGCGATCTGGCCTGGCTCTGTGCGGGCTTCGTGCTGCTGCACGTGTTGGCGCTGCTGTGGCTGGAGCCACGCACGCTCGACTATCTGCTGCTGTCCGCGCCGGGTTACCTGCTGGCGGGTCTGGGCGCCTTGCTGCTGATGCTCGGGCTGATCGTTAGTTCAAGCGCGCGCCTCAAGCGGCGCTGGCCGCAAGGCGTTTGGCGCCGCTGGCACGCCGCGATGTCGCTGGGCGTGGTCGCGCTGGGGCTGTGGCATCTGCTGGGCGCCGGATTTTATTTTGCCGGGCTTGGCGCGCAGGCCGCGCTGCTGTGTCTGCTGGGCGTACCGGCGGTTATTGCGCTGTGGTGGCACTTCCAACCCCCTATGGTCACCGGACGCGCACCGCGCGAGACCGCACGTGGGCCCCGCCGCGGGGGCGCGCTGGCCACCGTCGCGCTGCTCCTGGCAGTACTCGCTGCGTGCGTGTGGTGGGCGCACGCGCTGACTTCGTCGCCCGCCGCCGACGTGCCGTATCCATGTCCCGCCGGACGCTGTTTGTAGCGCTGGCGCTATGCGCGCTGGCCGTGGGGCTGGGCGCGCTGCGCTGGCGGCTGATCGAACGCGCCCCGATGCTGGCGATAGTCTTCGATCATCAGGACCACTTCGCCGTGAAGTGCGCCACCTGCCACCACAATTTCTTTGACCGCACGGGCAATGACTCCTGCTACTTCTGCCACAAGCAGCGGCCGGAGCTTGCGCGCCGCGTGCAGACCGATTTCCACACGCTGTGCCGCGACTGCCATACGACGATCGCCGCGCAGGGCTACGCCAGCGGTCCCACCCGCCGCTGCAGCGGCTGTCACGACTGGCGCACGCCGCCGTGACGGCGCGCCGGCGTTTCTTCCGCCGCCATGCCTTGGCTACACTCAAGGCATGAGCGAATTTGAACTGAGCTATCGCCTGCCCGACGGGCCGGTGACCAAAGTGGTGAACGCGGTGGACGCTGACGCCGCCGAACTGCACGCCCCGCTTGAGGCAGAAGACATCGTCGTGCGCCCGCGGCGTCGTGTCGGCGCCAGCTGCCGGCCGGCCACGCCACCCGGTTGGCCGGCGCGGCGCTAGCGGGTGCACGCGGTCTTGCTGTTGGGCAGCGCCGAGTCAGCGCTGCCGCAAACGCTTGCCGCGCTGCTCGCCCCGCACGGTCTGGCGCTGCGCTATCTCACGTCGAACAGCTCCATCCCGGGCAGCTACTGGGGGGAAAGCGAGGCTGGCCTCGTCGGCCACGAACTTCTGGTGCGTCCGGATACGCCGATACATTCCGCGCTCCACGAGGCCTGCCATTACCTGTGCGCCGACGAGGCGCGCCGCGCCACGCTGCACACCGATGCCGGCGGCGACGATTTGGAAGAATGCGCCGTGTGCTATCTCTCCATCCTGCTTGCTGATGCGCTGCCGGGGTTCGGCCGCGAGCGCATGCTGGCCGACATGGATGCGTGGGGTTACAGCTTTCGTCTGGGCAGCGCGCGTCGCTGGTTTTTTGAGGATGCGGATGACGCGCGGGGCTGGCTGGTGCGGCGCGGTCTCTGGAATGCTGAAGATCCCGCGACCCTAATCCCTTAGCCGAGGACCCCCAATGCCCATCCATCTCCACCACCCCTCGCCGCACGTCGCGCTGATCACCATCGACAATCCCGAGAAGCGCAACGCCATGAGCCGCGCCATGCTGGCCGAACTGGCCGGGCTGTGGGACAGCCTGGAGACGTCCGACTGCCGCTGCATCGTGATCACGGGCGCGGGCGACAAGGCCTTCTGCACCGGCGGCGACCAGAGCGCCAAGGATGGGCAGTATGACGGCCGCGGCATCGTCGGCCTGCCGATCGACGAATTCCAGTCGATCATCCGCGACATTCCCAAGCCGGTCATCGCCCGCATCAACGGCTTCGCC
>JALRCR010000025.1 GCA_023257255.1 Gammaproteobacteria bacterium
TGAAATTTTTTCAGCCAAACGCTTCCACTCGGACATTGGAATAGAAGTTTCGCCTGCATCCGTCCATTTCTTGCCCAAGAAAGGCGCCCAATCAACGGTGTACTTGGTTTTGAAGTTAGTCAAAACAGGGTCATCGGTGTGTTTACCAGCATCTAGCGCAGCGCGGTAAGACTTGACCATATCGTCACCCAAGGTTTCACCCAAACCTTGTGCAGCTAATTTATCTGCAAAGAGTTTGCGGGTACCAGGATGAGCGGCAATTTTTTTGTACATCAGCGGTTGTGTCAACGCTGGCGTGTCTTGCTCGTTGTGGCCCAATTTACGGAAGCAAACCAGGTCGATGACCACGTCTTTGCCGAAGGTCATGCGGTAATCGACAGCCAGCTGGGTGACAAAAATCACTGCCTCGGGGTCGTCGCCGTTGACGTGGAAGACGGGGGCCTCAATGGACTTGACCACGTCGGTGCAATACAGGGTCGAGCGCGTGTCGCGTGGGTCGGAGGTGGTAAAGCCGATCTGGTTGTTGATGACCAGGTGAACCGTGCCGCCCGTCTTGTAACCACGGGTCTGGGCTAGGTTCAGGGTCTCCATGATCACGCCCTGGCCGGCAAAGGCGGCGTCGCCGTGGATCAGGATGGGCAGCACCTGATTGCGCTCGACATCCATGCGCCGGTCCTGACGCGCCCGCACCGAGCCTTCAACCACCGGGTTGATGATTTCCAGATGTGAAGGGTTGAACGCCAGCGTGACATGAATGGAGCCGTCGGGGGTCTCGATGTCCGAGGAATAGCCCAGATGATATTTGACGTCCCCCAACCGCGCCTCGCGACTTTTGCCTTCAAATTCCTCGAACAGCTTTGCCGGATGCTTGCCGACGATGTTCACCAGCACGTTCAGGCGACCGCGGTGAGCCATGCCGATGACGACTTCTTTCAGCCCGTGACGGCCGCTGTCCGCGAGCAGCTGGTCGAGCAGGGGGATGGCGCTTTCGCCGCCTTCCAGCGAAAAACGCTTTTGCCCGACATATTTGGTGTGGAGGTACTCCTCCAGTTCACCGGCGGCGATGAGGCGCTCTAGCAGGTGGCGCTTCTTGGCGGCGTCGAATTTCGGGGTCGCGAGCGCGGGCTCCAGACGCTGCTGAATCCAGCGTTTCTGCGCGGTTTCGACGATGTGCATGTATTCGGCGCCAATCGACCCGCAGTAGGTTGTGCGCACGATGCGGTGAATGTCCCGCAGGGAGGCGCGGGATGGCCCCGCCAAGGACCCGGTGTTAAACACCCGCTCCATGTCGCGCGCGCCGAGACCGTGGAACTCGGGGTCCAACTCGGGCACCTGCGGGCGCTCATACTGCGCGAGCGGGTCAAGGCGTGCCTGCCGATGGCCCATAAAGCGATACGCATTAATGAGTTGCAGTACCGAGACCTGTTTGCCGTCGTCTGCATGTTCGGCGGGGGCGACGGCGATATGGCTACGGGACGCATTAGTCTGGGCGAACATTCTGGCCCGTACCGGCGCGTGCGGGACGTCGCCCGGACCGGCGGCATCCTGCAGGCTGGCGAAATAGTGTTGCCACTGCTCGTCGACCGCGTTCGGGTCGGCCAGAAATTGTTCGTAGAGGTCTTCGATGAAGGCGGCGTTACCGCTGAACAGACACGAGGAAGAGAGCATCTTCGTCCTCTTTGGGAATCTTGGAATGGAACCGGGGGCACCTGTGCCGCTTGCCCGACTTGCGGACAGGACGCGAAGTTGTCGGCCACAGCAGCGCGATCTTTGATCATCGTACTGGCAATGTCACCCGAATTGATGCGCCGCAGAAGCCCACCTCGGGGCCGCGATCCGTGCTGCCCCTCCGCGCCGCGACCAGCGGCGGTAGTCTCAAGGAGTGGCTTGAAGCCCTTCCATACGGACGGGTATTCTTCCAGCCTTGTGCAACGCAACTAGTGCCAAGACCCATTACGCCCAGCCACACCAATTAGATACGAGGCGCCCATGTCCCATCGAACCGTGATCATCACCGACCAGAAAACCGGCAAGCAGCTGGAGTGCCCAGTCTATGAAGGCCAGTACGGCGCGCCGGTAATCGACATCAAGAACCTCTACAAAGAGCTCGGGATGTTCACTTTCGACATCGGCTACGCTTCCACGGCGGCCTGCCGGAGTGCGATTACCTATCTGGATGGGGAAGAGGGCGTCCTGCTTCACCGGGGTTACCCGATCGAACAATTGGCCGAGAAGTCGAGCTTTCTCGAAGTCAGCTACCTGCTGCTTCACGGCGACCTGCCGAACGCCGCCCAGCTCGAAGAGTGGAATCATGCAATCAAAATGCATGGCATGACCCATGAGCACCTGTCGCGGTTCTATCAGGGCTATCGCTATGACGCGCACCCGATGTCGGTGTTGGCCGGTGTGGTGGCGGCGGTGGCGTCCTACTACCACTCGTCTACCGACATCTATAACCCGGAACATCGCATGCTGACCGCGCGCCGGGTCATCGCCAAGATGCCGAATCTGGTCTCCAAGATTTACCGCTACGGCTCGGGACTGCCCTTCGTTTATCCGGATAATGCCCGCGACTACATCGAAAACTTCATGTACATGATGTTCTCGTGGCCGACCGAGCCCTATGTCGCGAACCCGGTGGCCCTGCGCGCAATGAACCTGCTGTTCATCCTCCACGCGGACCACGAGCAGAACGCCAGCACCTCGACCGTGCGTCTGGCGGGTAGCGCCGAGTCCAACCCGTTTGCCGCTGTGTCGGCCGGCGTCGCCACCCTGTGGGGCAAGGCGCACGGTGGCGCCAACGAAGCGGTCATCGACATGCTGACCGAAATCGGCGATGCCAAGAACATCCACAAGTTCATCGCCCGTGCGAAAGACAAGGACGATAACTTCCGGCTGATGGGCTTCGGCCATCGGGTGTACAAGAACTACGACCCGCGGGCGAAGATCATCCGCAAGGCCTGTCACGACCTGTTGCAGTCGATGAACCTCAACCAGCCGATGTTCGAGGTCGCCATGGAGCTCGAACGCATCGCGCTCGAGGACGACTACTTCATTTCCCGCAAGCTTTACCCGAATGTCGACTTCTACTCCGGCCTCATCTATCAGGCGCTGAACATCCCCACCAGCATGTTCACCCCGATGTTTGCGCTGGCCCGTGCCTCGGGCTGGATTGCGCAGTGGAACGAAATGCTGTCCGACGGCGACTTCCGTATCGGTCGTCCGCGCCAGCTCTACATTGGTGCCGAACGTCGGGATTACGTGCCGGTCGCCGAACGCGGCTGACAAGGTCGCTGGACACTCGGTTAAACTGCTGGGCTCGCGAGCCAACTGGAAAGTAAATGACCATGAAGAATCCCGTACGAGTCACTGTGACCGGCGCTGCCGGCCAGATTTCCTACTCCCTGCTGTTCCGCATTGCCTCCGGGCAGATGCTGGGCATGGACCAACCGGTCCATCTCCAACTGCTTGAAGTGACCCCCGCCATGAAGGCCCTGCAGGGCGTGGTCATGGAGCTTGATGACTGCGCGTTCCCGCTGGTCAGCGGGATCGACATCACCGACGACCCCAATGTCGCCTTCAAGGGCACCAACTATGCGTTGCTGGTGGGTGCCAAGCCCCGCGGGCCCGGCATGGAGCGCAGCGATCTGCTGGCGGCTAACGGCGGCATTTTCAAAGTGCAGGGCAAGGCCATCAACGACCACGCCAGCCGCGATGTCAAAGTGCTGGTGGTGGGCAATCCGGCCAATACCAACGCCTGGACCTGCATGCATTACGCGCCAGACATCAATCCCCGCCAGTTCACAGCCATGACCCGTCTGGATCACAACCGCGCGGTTGCCCAGCTGGCGGCTAAAACCGGCGCCAAGGTCAGCGAAATCCGCAAGCTGATGATTTGGGGTAACCACTCCACCACCCAGTACCCGGATATCTCCCAAGCCGAAGTGCGGGGCACCAGTGCGCTGTCGCAGGTCGATCGGGCCTGGTACGAAAGCCAGTACATTCCGCGCGTTGCCAAGCGTGGTGCCGAGATCATCGACGCCCGAGGCGCTTCCAGCGCGGCGTCGGCGGCGAATGCGGCGCTCGAACACATGCGCGACTGGGCGGCAGGCACGCCGGCCGGCGACTGGACCAGCATGGCGGTGCCCAGCGACGGCAGCTATGGCATCGAAGAAGGACTGATTTACTCCTTCCCGGTCCAGTGCACGGGCGGCGATTACGCGATCGTGCAGGGATTGCCGATCGATGATTTCAGCCGCGCGCGGATGACGGCCACCGAGACCGAGCTGAAGGAAGAGCGCGACGCCATTCGCAAACTGGTGAACTAGGCGCAGTTCGCGCGTCCACGCTCCCTTTGAGTCCATGCGGCCCAAAGGGAGCCGGACCCTTGAGTCTGGCTACGGAAGGCCGTAAAAGAACAAGCAGACTCCGGCGTGGCGAAATCGGGGAGGGGCCCGTGACCGAGGCCATGATTGATCCGCAAGGCTACCGTGCAAATGTGGGCATCGTGTTGCTCAATCAGCGCGGGCAGGCATTCTGGGGCCGGCGTATCGGTATGTCGGCGTGGCAGTTTCCGCAGGGCGGCATTAATCCGGATGAAAGTCTGGAGCAGGCGATGTTTCGGGAGCTGCACGAAGAAGTCGGGCTGTTGCCGTCAGATGTTGAAATCATCGGCTGCACCCGCCGGTGGCTCCGTTACCGCCTTCCGCGGCGCTATATCCGGCACTCGCAGCGTCCCCTGTGCATCGGGCAAAAACAGCGCTGGTTCGTACTGCGCCTCGCGACCGACGATGAGCGGGTCGATCTGCGGGCAGCCGGGGAACCTGAATTCGACCAATGGCGCTGGATCGACTACTGGGATTCCGTGAGCCTCATCGTCCCTTTCAAGCGCGCCGTCTATCTGCAGGCGTTGTCTGAACTCGCGCCGCTGGCAGCGCGGTTTTTCGATATCAATCCCTTCAGTCCGCCAGACGCGTCGCTGTTCTAGTGCCCACTTTTTTTGAGTGCAAGCTCAGGCATCAACATTTTCACCACCCGGTTTTGAGCGCTGTGCGCAAACTGGTCACCGAAGCCCGGGTCAAAGCCCGCCTTGACGACCAGGGCTTTTAATTCATCGATTACGGGCCGACAGGCGGTCATGGCCTGGTCTGCGGCCTGACGAATGTCGGGCAGGTTTTCTACCGCCGCCATCGCTTTGCCATACACGCACTTGTTGTACTCGTTGGTCTTGCCCATCATCGCGATGCGTTCTTCTTCTTTCATATCGCCCGGATCGCGGTAGCTGGTCTCAGCTTTCGCGGCCAAACTGCCGCCGAGCAGCAGCGCGAGTATCACAAGCGGTCCAAGCGGTTTCTTTCCCTGCATTTTTTGCTCCTCACTCGAAATCAGCACGCTCGATTTTCCAGAACTGGTCTCGGCCGTCGACCCGGTTGCAGCCCAGCTTCTGCCCCTCTTCGCCCGGCGCGACGGCGCCGACGATCCGCGATTGCGGTACGTCCATGAAGTACCGCACCAGCCGGTAACGGATACTGCGGTCGGGGTGGGTATTGCGCAACACCACCAGTTTTCCGCCCTGGCTGAGGATTTGGCATCTGCCGTCGTTTTGCGCCTCAACCGTCAGAAAGTGCCGCGCGGGGGCGTCTCCGGCGAATGCCGGACTGACGCACAGCCATAGCAGACAGCCCGCAGCACTGGCTCTGAGCCGGCCCCGAGTTACCCACATTTTCTGTGGATAAGTCTGTGCATGAATTGCGTACATAGGGGTCTCCCGCAGGAATTAAGCACCTTGCCGGTTAAATTGCGCAAAAAGTAGCCACTCGCCTGCGCTCTATAAAAATCAATTAGTTAAGAGAAGAACTTGGCCTTGGATCAACAAAACCAAGCGAGAGTACTGAGCTATAAATTGTTTTGCGCGTCGTTGTGTAAAAGCCGTAGTCGCAGTTGGTCTCAAGCGTCGAAAGTCAAGCACTGTGGCGTCCGTTTTCTGGCTTTTTATCACCCATTCCGGCGGGGACTTGGCCGGGCGTCGCACGGGCGACTTGCGATTCTGTGATTTGCAGACAAAACTTCAAGCTACTTAGCGCCTTGTGCTGCATTGCTCAGATAAAAATGATGACATCAAGACCCGCCAGAATCATTCGCAGCGCTGTCATGTTTGCCGCCTTGGCAATGCTGGCCGCTTGCGCCTCAAGTCCGCCGGCGACGACCCCGCTGACCGTGGCGCCGGTGCTCCCCGCACCCGCGCCGGATTCTGCCGTGTCCGCCGAAGACGCCATCGATACGCTCGGCCTCGTCGCCTATGCGGCGAGTATGCAGGGCAAGCCCTACGTGGCAGGAGGCGAGTCACCGCACCGGGGTTTTGATTGCAGCGGTCTGGTGCATCACGTGTTCAAACAATTCAATTTCGAGCTGCCGCGCAATTCCTCCGCCATGGCTGAGCAACTCGATCCCATCCCGCTCGACAACCTGCGCGCCGCCGACCTCGTGTTCTTCAATACGCAAGGGAGCCGCTACTCGCACGTGGGGATTTATCTGGGAGACGGGCGTTTTGTCCACGCGCCCAGCCCGCGAACCGGGCGGGTGATCATTTCCAGCATGGACAATCGCTACTGGAACGGGCACCTGAGTGGCGCGCGGCGACCGGAGCCTTAAGCGCTCAGCGTGACCGTCGGGCGTAGCCCACGGCCCTGCTGTCAAGCGCCACAGCCTTGATCAACGCAATCACCGGCACCCCGGCGGCCAAGCCAAGTCTGGCGCAGGACTCACGGGTCACCAGGGCATGCAGGTGCGCGCCGGACGCATTGAGCAGCACATCCACGTAGGGGCCATCGCGAAAGGTCAGACTCATCACCGTGCCCTTCACACGGTTGGTGATGCTGAGGTCGACGGGGTCGCTCAGCGCCAGCGCGACGTCCCGGGCGCGCAGGCGTGCCCGCAAGCGGGTGCCCAGTGGCGCATCCAACTGCGGCACTCGCAACTCCCCGCCCACAAAGCCGAGCACGCTGAGCCCAAACGGTTCGTCGTGCGATTTCACCACGCACTCCAGCACGCTGCCCGCCTCAAACCGCCCCAGATACGGCTGCAGGGCGGAATCTGCGATCAGCTCGATGAACGGGCCAGACGCCATCACCTTGCCCTCAGAGAGCAGCAGCAGGTGGTCGGCGATCCGCACCAGTTCATCCAGCGCATGGCTGACATAGAGCATGGGTACCGGGCAGGCGTCGCGCAGGCGCTCGATGTAATGCAGGATTTCTGACTTGCGCGGCGCGTCCAGCGACGCGAGCGGCTCATCCATCAGCATCAGGCGCGGCCGGGCCAGCAGGGCGCGGCCAATCGCCACCCGCTGCCGCTCGCCGCCCGACAGCGAGTGGGGCCAGCGCCGCAACAGCTGCGAGAGATCCAGCGCCTCGATAATGTTCTCCCACAAAGCCACAGGCCCATCCGCGGGGGCGCGTCGTGCGCCATAGCGCAGATTGGTTTCGACACGGAGGTGCGGGAAAAGTCTGGCGTCCTGAAACACGTAACCCACCCGCCGCGCCTCGATGGCAAGGCGGACGCCGCTTGCGCTGTCGAGAAACGCCTGCCCGTCAACTTCAATGCGACCGCTGACGTCCGCCGCGACGCCGGCGATCGCGTTGACCAAGGTGGATTTGCCAGCCCCGCTGCGTCCGAATACGCCCGTGATCCCGGTGCTGGGCAAACTCGCGCGGGCTTCGAGCTGGAATTCTCCCCGCCGGGCAATGAAATCGAGTTCGATCACGCCGGGCGCAACCAGCGTTGGGCCAAACGGCTGGCCCATTCGGCGACCAGCAGGGCGGCGACGGCTAGTGACATGGAGATCATCACCAGGGCTTTCGCCGTGTCTTCCCCGCCCGGCGTCTGCAAGGCGGTGTAGATGGCAAGCGTGAGGGTGCGCGTTTCATCCGGAATATTGGCGGCAAAGGTCATGGTGGCACCGAACTCACCCAGGGAGGCGGCGAATGCCAGCACGGCGCCCGCCACGATGCCGGGCAGCATCAAGGGCAAGGACACCGTGAGGAACGCATCGAGCGGGCCCGCACCCAGCGTGCGCGCGGCGGTCTCCAGCCCCCGGTCAATGGCCTCCAGGCCAAGTCGCACCGAGCGGACCATCAAGGGCAGCGCCATTACGGCAGCGGCCAAGACGGCACCTGCGGTCGAAAACGGAAGCTGCACCGCAAAGTGTTGCGCCAGCCACTCACCGGCCCAACTCTGACGCCCGAACAGTCCCAGCAGGCCGTAACCCACCACCACGGGGGGCAACACCAGCGGCGCATGAACCAGCGCATCCAGCACCATCCGGCCGGGGAAGCGATGCCTGGCCAACACCCAGGCCAGCGCGATCGCCACCGGCAGACAAAGCAAGGTCGCCAGCGCGGCAACGCGCAGGCTGAGCAGCAAGACCGGCATGACGGAAGCAGCATCCATGTGCGCATTACAACAACCGGCGCGCAGCTAACCAAGTGCCAGCTTGCTTGACAGTCTGAAGGGCGGTCGATTTACTCGACCGCTGGTCCCACTAACTGGCGGTTTGCCTTGGTCTCTCCTCCCTCCCGGCAAGACATAGCGGCTGTTCCGGCCACCGGAAAGCGCGACACCGTGCTGGTGGTGGACGACGATCCGCTATCGCTGGATCTGGCTGCCGCGATTCTCGAAAACGAGGATTTTCAGGTGGAAATTGCCGGTGACGGCGAGCGTGCCTGGCACCGGCTGATCGCCGACCCCGGACGCGTGCTGGCCGTCGTGCTCGACCGGCAGATGCCAGGCCTGAGCGGGCTGGATGTGCTCATCCGCATGAAGCAAACGCCGGCCTGCCGCGATATTCCAGTGGTCTTTCTGAGCGGTCTGGCAAGCAGCGCCGAGGTGGCGCGCGGGATCGCGGCCGGCGCTTTCTACTACGTCACCAAGCCCTACGAGCCTGCCATTCTGCGCAGCGTGGTGCGCTCTGCGGTGAACGACTTCCGGCAACGGCTGCGCCTGCGCAGCGATCTCGAATCCACCGCCAACGCCATAAGCCTGCTCGAGGCAGGGGTGTTTCACTGTCGCACGCCGGACGAGGCACAGGCCTTGGCCGAACTCCTGTCCAAGCTCTGTCCCCAGCCCGAGGCGGTCGTTACCGGCCTGTGGGAACTGCTGTTAAACGCGATCGAACACGGCAATCTCGGTCTCGGCTACGCCGATAAGACCGCTGCGCTGGCGGCTGGCAACTGGGAATCCGAAATCACCCGTCGGCTGGCTCTGCCGGCCTGTGCGCGCAAGGTGGTGGTGGTCAAAATTGAGCGGCGGCCCGATGCCATCGTCTTTCGGATCACCGATCAGGGGGAAGGCTTTGACCCTGCTTTGTATCTCGATTTTGACCCTGAGCGCGTCGTGCACGCCCACGGTCGCGGCATCGCGATGGCGCGGCTGATGAGTTTCCAGTCCGTCACCTATAACGCCAAAGGCAATGCCGTCGAAGCCACGGTTGCCCGCTGAATCACGGCGCCTAAAGGCCCGCCCTCCCGGTCCGATAAACGACACAGAAGCCCTTGCCGACCGCCGGAGGTCGACGCGTGTCCAAGCCCTATCTCACCCCGACCGATGTCGCTCAACTGCTAATGGTGTCGCCCATCACGGTGCGCCAGTGGGCGGCGCGCGGCGCCCTGAAAGCAGAACTGACGCCGGGTGGTCACCGCCGATTTTTGCCGCAGGAGGTCGAACGCTTTGCACGTGAGCGCGGGGTCGACCTGACGCGGAGCGAAGCACCGTTGGCGGTGCGTGTGCTGGTGGTTGACGATGATCCGCAGGCACTGCGTTTCGTCACCGAACTGCTGTCGGCCTACCCGGAAATCGAGACCGCCACGGCGCAGGATGGCTTCAACGCCGGCAAGATGGTGCACAGCTTCAAACCCGACGTGCTGCTGCTGGATTTGTTCATGCCGGCGCTGGACGGATTTGCGGTATGCCGTCAGTTGAAACAGGAACCTGCCACCCGTGGCCTGCGGGTCCTGACCATGACGGGCTATCCCTCGCCCGAGAATCTTCGCCGCTCGCTGGACGCCGGCGCCGAGGCTTGCCTTGGCAAGCCGCTCGACACGCACCGACTGCTGGAGCTTCTGACCGGCGCCGCGAGCAATCGCGCACTGGCCTGAAGCGCGCGGGGCTCAGGGGCGTTGAAACCCCGCCGTTTGCCAAATCTTCGCGGCTGCCGGGCTTTTAAGGAACACCAGCCACTGCCACACCGCCCGTGAGCTGCGGCCATGTACCGCGGCCGCCGGGTAGACAATCGGCGGATAGCTGGCGGGCGGAAAAGTCGCAATCTGCTTTACCCCGGGCGCTGCCTTGAGGTCGGTGGCGTAGACAATCCCGAGCGGTGCCTCACCTGTAGCGACATACATCAAGGCGGTGCGCACCGAGTCGGCTGGCGCCAATCGATTGGCTACCAGCGACCAGAGGCCCAGCCTGGAGAGCGCGGTCTGTGCGTAGCGGCCAGCCGGCACATGCGCCGGATCACCCACGGCCAACCGGCCACTGCCCAACCACTGGTCGAGCGGTGTTTGGGCATTCAAAACAGCAGCCGACAGCAGGCTGTCCGCCGGCGCCACCAGCACCAGACTATTCCCCGCCAGCGTGACGAGGCTCTGCGGCTCGATCAGCCCGCGCTGGTCCAGATATTCCAGCCACTCGAGATCGGCTGAAACGAACACGTCGGCCTGCGCACCGCCTTCAATCTGGCGGGCCAGAATTGAGGACGAGGCGAAGGCAAACTTGACCGGCTCCCCACCCTGTGCGGCGTAGGCCTGGGCCAGTTGGGGCAGCACATCGGTCAGGCTGGTCGCGGCAAAAACCATCAGATCTGCCCGGGCACTGCCACAGCTCAGGCCAAGCAGCAGCGCGCAAAAGGCGGAAGCGAGGCTGCGGCGCAGGGTCGCGGCCGGGTTTCTTGACATGGGTTGCGCGGCGAGGCCGTGGGGCGAGGGCATGGGGTGCTCCTGATTCATGCTGGCGAGCCCGTAATCTGGCGCCCGCCCGGATGCTTGTCGAGACACGCCCGACGTGCGGCAGGTTCTGCTCCGCGGTTAAGATGCCGCCCGGGCGTTGGCGCCCGCGCTACGTCGGCAACGCTTGCCGGTCGGGCGACCAGACTGGAGCACTGCGCATGTCCGAACGCGATTACCAAGGCTCAACCGCGAATTCAGCGCGCGACGAACTGTTTGCCGCGCCCGCTGCGGGCAATAACGACTTCCGCTTCGATCAGCGCACGGCCGCCGTGTTTGACGACATGGTTTCGCGATCTGTCCCGCACTATGCCGAGATCCAGCGCATGACCTGCGAACTCGCGGCGGACTTCGCCGTGCCGGGTACCAACGTGTTTGACCTTGGCTGCTCTACCGGCACCACGCTGCTGATGCTCGACCCTTTCGTCGCTCCCGGCACGCGCTTTGTCGGCGTCGACAATTCACCGGACATGATCGCCAAGGCGCGCGCCAAGGCGGCGCTGGCCGCGCCATCCCGCGGTATCGAATTTGAACTTGCCGATCTGCACACGGCGCATCCAATCGAGAACGCTTCGGTGGTGATCATGATCCTCTCGCTGCAGTTCATCCGGCCGCTGTTCCGCGAGCGCGTGGTGCAGCGGATTTACGACGGGCTGAACGATAACGGCTGCCTCATTCTGGTCGAGAAGCAGACCATGGCCTCCAGCCTGCTCAACCGCCTGTTCATTCGCTATTACTACGACCTGAAGGCCCGCCATGGGTATTCGGCCGTCGAGATCGCGCAGAAGCGCGAAGCGCTGGAAAATGTGCTCATTCCCTACCGCCCGGAAGAAAATCGCGCGCTTCTGCAGCAGGTGGGTTTCAATCACGTGGAAGAGACATTTCGCTGGTACAACTTCGCCGCCATGATTGCGGTCAAGGCGCCGTGAACCTTCATCGCCGGACAGGTGGCTGATGGTGCAGCGCTGGCTCGTCGCCTACGGCAACTGGCTGTTTCACTATCGCGACAAAGTGTTTCCGGTGGTCATGCTGGTGCTGTTCGCCGGCTTTACCCCGGCGCTCTTCGGCGGGAGCTTGAGCAGTGACCGACAGCTGGACGCACTCGGTTTCGGGCTGGCACTGCTGGGGCAAACCTACCGTTGGCTGGTGATCGGTCTGGCCTACATCAAACGCGGCGGGCTGAACAAACGGGTGCATGCCCACGCGCTGGTCACCGACGGGCTTTTCGCCCATGTGCGTAATCCACTCTACGGCGGCAATCTGCTGATCATCGCGGGCCTGCTCATCGTGCATCACGCGCCGGCGGTGTATGCGCTGGGCGGCGCGTACTTTGTGCTGACCTATATCGCCATCGTGGCGGCAGAGGAAGCCTATCTGCGCGAGAAGTTTCCCGACTATGCGGCGTACTGCTGCCGCGTCCCGCGCTGGTGGCCGCGCTGGTCGGGTTTGGGGCAAACCTTGACCGGCATGCGCTTTAACTGGCGCCGGGCGGTGCTGAAAGATTCCGCCAGCTGCGCGATGTGGGTGCTGACCGGGCTCGGCATTCTGGCGCTGGAAGCCTGGCACTGGGGCGGGATGCCGGCGCTAGAGGCCCGCGCGCCTGGCCTGCTGGCCGGGGCGGGGCTCGCGATTGGTACCGCGCTATTCATCCTTCAACTGAAAAAGCGCGGTGTGCTGACCGGCTAGCGCGCTAGCGTTTGCGCCGTTCCTTGATTGGTGCCGGCGCGGCCGGGGCGTCGCTCGCCAGCAGGCTACGCAGCATCCAGGCGTTCTTCTCATGGATCTGCAGCCGCTGGGTCAGCAAGTCGGCAGTGGGTTCATCGCTCGCTTTGTCGACCACCGGAAACAGCCCGCGCGCCGTGCGCACGATGGCCTCCTGCCCTGCAATCAGCTGCCGGATCATGTCGGTCGCGGCCGGCGCGCCAGTTTCTTCAGGAATGCTGGAGAGCGCGGCGAACTGGGCGTACGAGCCGGGCGCGTAGTGGCCAAGCGCACGAATCCGTTCGGCGATCAGGTCGAGCGCATTCCACAGCTCGGTGTACTGGTCCATGAACATGAGATGCAGGGTATTGAACATGGGCCCCGTCACGTTCCAGTGAAAGCCATGGGTTTTGATGTACAGCGTGTAGCTGTCGGCCAGTAAGTGGGCCAGGCCGTCAGCGATGCGGGCGCGGGTTTTGTCGTCAATGCCGATGTCCATCTCATACTCCTTGAAGGCGGGTTTTGCCGGTCTCAACGCGGCTCAGTCTGGAAGCTCAGGCAGGCCGTCGTCCAGCCGGTAGCGACGATGGCCACCATCGGATTGCTTGCCGCGGGCGCAAGCGCCGGCTTCAGCTGAGATAGCGACGCCGCAAGGTTGTCGAGGGCAGCTCGCCGAACAGCTTGCGGTACTCGGCGGCGCAGCTGGAGGGATGCCAAAAGCCCCAGTCGGCGGCGAGCGACAGCACCGAGGCGCCACGCGCCGCGCTGCGCAACGCGCGCCGCAGGCCGTTCAGGCGCGCGGCGCGCAGGTATTGATGAGGACTCACGCCGAGCACGTCCTGGAAGCTCGATTGCAGCGTGCGCCGGCTGAGGTGCAGCGCCCGACAAAGGTCCAGCACGGTCAGGGGCTCGGTCGGATGGGCGGCAATGTAGTCGCGGGCGAGTCGGGCTGCGGCGTAGTGCGCGGCGCTCCCGGCGGCGACCGTCGGTTCTGCGTCGGCCGCGCGCATTGCATTGAGTAGCAGCTCGAGCACGGCATCCTTGACCTGACGCTGGACCGCCGCTGGGCTCAGCGCTTGCGGGTTCTGTTCCAGCAGTTCGAACAATTGCCGCAGGTAGCCCTGTACGCCTCGCATGACGGTGGCTGTCAGCGGCAGCAGGCTTCTGCCGGTCAGAAACGTCTCCGGGTCGAAGCCCTCGGCCTGCAGCCCGAGCGTCTGAAGTCCGGCCGCCGAGACAGAAATCCCGATCACATCCAGCATGGGCGGTGTCCGCAGATAGAGTTCCTGCCCCGGGCCGAAGGTCACCAGCGTGGTGGCGGTCACGGGCTTGCCCAGAAAAGTCCCCGGGCCGCCCACGGCCAGCGGCACACCAAAGGTGCGGGCACCCGGCCAGGACAGACCGGTCTGCAAAACCCCCTGGTTGGTGCGTTCCCTGAAAAGCTGCAGGTCGGCCAGCCAGATTTCATCCAGCCGCCCTGTAAACGGGCCGTGTCCGAGTTGCTCGTAGGTTTGCTCCCAGGCGCTCAGGTTGCGAGCGTGTTCGTCTGCATCCTCACAGAACAAGGAACGAAAACCGGCGGTGGTCCGGGCATTGGACGGGGGCATGCAACAGGCTGCTGGACTGAATATCCTTGAAATATACGCAGAAATCGCCGGCGACGAAAAAGGCGGGAACTTTGCCAATTTTTGTTAGTCGCCCGCGCCCGGTTTTGCTTACACTGCCCTTGGGTTCGTCAGGAAACAAGGCTTGGGAACCGGCACGGCGGGCTTAGCCAAACGGGGGAAGCGGGATGCGGTCTTACAAACGTACGGGGATGGGCCTCGCGCTGGCGGCGCTGCTGGGTAGCGCAACGGCAGCCGATTTTGTGCCCGAACAAATCAGCGTCAGCGACCTGTCGCCGGCCACGCCAAACCGGCTCTATGTCTCTGATGTCGCGATTTCCCACATCGTCGACGGACGCATGCACATCGTTGACGGCGAAACGCTGAAATACGAAGGGGTGATAGGCACCGGCTTCACCGGACTGGCCACGCTGTCGCCGGACCGCAGCGAGATCTACGTCGCCACCACCTACCTCGCCAAACTCAATCGCGGCGAGCGCACCGATCAGGTCGACGTCTACGACAGCCACTCGCTGAAAATCAAAGCGGAAATCGGCATCCCGCCCAAGCACGCGCAGGCCTTGCCGTACAAGGGCGTGATCAACACCACGCCGGACGGCCGTTTCATCATCGTGCAGAACGCAACGCCGGCCAGTTCGCTGTCCGTGGTGGACCGCAAGGCGGCCAAATTCGTCACCGAGATTCCGACGCCGGGTTGCTGGGGGGTGATGGTCACGCAAAGCGCCAAGAACCGCTTCAGCACCACCTGCGGTGACGGCACGCTGCTGACCATTACCCTTAAACCCGACGGCACGCCGGCCGACCAGCAGCGCAGCGAGCGCCTGTTCGACCCCGACAAGCAGCCGGTTTACACCCAGACCGAGAACGAGGGCGATCTCTACTACTTCCTCAGCTTCCACGGGCAAATCTATACCGCCAATCTGGCCGGCGCCGTGGCGACCATTGGCGAAAGCTGGTCCTTGCTGACCCCGGAAGACGTGGCGGCCAACTGGCGGCCCGGTGGCTACCAGCCGTTCGCGCTTAATCACGCCAATCGGCAGTTTTATGTCGCCATGCATCCGGATGGCGCTGAAGGCAGCCACAAGAATCCTGCCGCAGAAATCTGGGCCATCGATCTGAAAAGCAAAAAGCGCGTTGCACGGGTCGCCGGCAATAACGCCGTGGCGCTGGCGGTTACCCGCGCGAAGACGCCGCTGCTGATCGCGATCGACCCGCTGACGGCCGGCCTCGTCAACTACAGCACCACGCCACAGCTGGCCCCGCTGAAGCGGGTCGACGGCTTCGGCGAAGCGCCCATCCTGATCGAAACCCACTGATGACCTTGCCGCTCATCGACCCTGTGCTGACGCTGGTGCTCTGCTGGGCAGGCGCGCTGGTGTTTCTGCACGGCGCGTTTGCCAAATGGCGTGAACGCGAGATCTTTGCCGCTGCCCTGCAGAACTACGAGCTGATTCCTGAGGTCACCGTGCCGACCGCGTCCACCGCCCTGATCCTCGCCGAGACCGTCGTCGGCCTGATGCTGCTCGTGCCTGCTGCGAGTCCGCTTGGGCAGGTCGCCGGCATCGGTCTGCTCTTGCTGGTGACGGCCGCAATCGCCATCAACCTGCTGCGGGGGCGGACCGAAATCAGCTGTGGCTGCGGCGGTAACGACCAGCAGATTTCCTGGGGACTGGTCGCACGTAACCTCGGCTTCGCCGCGTTATTGGGTGTCGCGGCGCTGCCCCATGTGGCACGCGAGTGGCTGTGGCTGGACTACGCGATGGCCGCGTTCGGCGGCTTCACGTTGGCGGGTCTGTATGCGGTCGCCAGTCAGTTGCTGGGCAATCATCCGCGCCTCGTCGCGCTGCGAGACGCCTGATGGAACAAGCCCTCATCGCGGCGGTGGTGGTCTTGTCGCTGCTGGTATTTGGCCTGGTGGTGGCGGTGTTCGCGCTGTCGCGTCAGGTGGGGATCATCTACGAGCGAATCGCGCCCATGGGGGCGCTGATCATGGATGCGGGTCCCGCCGTGGGCGATGCTGCGCCCGGGTTCACGCTCGCCTCGCTGGATGGTCGCGACATTACCGTCGGCGGCGTCGCCGCCAAGGCCAGCCTGCTGTTCTTCCTGTCCCCTACCTGCCCGGTCTGCAAGAAACTGCTGCCGGTGCTGAAGTCCACCGCGCGCAGCGAACAGGACTGGCTGACTATCGTGCTGGCCAGCGATGGCGAGCGCGCGGCGCACGAGAAGTTCTACCGTCAGTCGAAACTCGACGTATTCCCGTATCTGTTGTCGACCGAACTTGGCATGGCGTTCAAGGTCAGCCGCTTGCCCTACGCCGTGTTGCTGGACGAAGCGGGCCGGGTGCGGGCCAAAGGGCTCGTCAACTCGCGCGAACAACTGGAAAGCCTGTTTACCGCCCGCGAGCTTGGGGTGTCTTCGGTACAGGATTATTTGCAATCGGCGTCCTGACGCCGGGTAGCAGGAGAGAGCGATGCAATGGTTCGATGATTTCTTTGAACGCAAGGCACGACAGGTCGCGCAGCAGACCTCGCGCCGCAACGCACTGGTGCGACTGGGCCGCACCTTGCTCGGCACGGCCGTGCTGTTCCCGGTGCTGCCGTACGACCGCTCGCCGCAGGCGGCGCCGTCCGGCCACGGCGGCGGTGGTGAACATGCCGATACGGGTGGTCACGGCCACGCCGGCGGCGGTGGCAGCGGCAGCTCGGACGACGACACCAGCTGCGACTACTGGCGCTACTGCGCGCTGGACGGTTTTCTTTGCACCTGCTGCGGAGGGTCGATTTCGCAATGTCCGGCCGGCACCGAAGTCTCCAAGGTGACCTGGGTCGGGACCTGCCAGAACTCGAAAGAGAGCAAGGCCTACCTCATCAGCTACAACGATTGCTGCGGGATCACGGCCTGCGGACGCTGCATGTGTAACTACAATCAGGGCGAGCGACCGGCCTATCGCATGGGCGTGCACAACGACGTCAACTGGTGCATGGGCAACAAGGCGAACGCCTACCACTGCACGGTGGCGGTGGCGCTGGGCGTGGCCGAGACGCGTCCCGGCTAGGCGTATGGGCATCCTGCGCGGTCCTTGGGGCAACTGGCTGGCAGCCGTGCTGCTGGCTTTGTCCTGCGGGACAGTCGGTGCCACCGACTTCGGCCGCCAGAGCTATCTGCTCCATTGCGCCGGCTGCCATCTGCCGGACGGCGGTGGCAGCAAGGTCAACGATGTGCCCAGCTTGCACGACATTCCCGGACACTTCGCCAGCATTCCCGAAGGCCGGGCCTTTCTCACGCAGGTTCCGGGCATCGCCTATTCGCCGCTCAATAATGACGAAGTGGCCGAAGTGCTGAACTGGGTCCTGCTCAATTTCAGCCAGAACACGCTGGGGACTGCTTTCCAGCCTTTCACGCCCGCCGAAGTTGCCCGTCTGCGCGCGGAGCGTCCGGCTGACATTTTCAAAGTGCGGAGCGCGGTGTTGGCCGTACTCGCGGCCAAAGGAATCAGGCTTAACTACTGAAGAGCCTGCTGCCTGCTCGCCACCGAGTGCGGCATCCTGCCCGGACCGCTGCCCTGAGACCGCCCTAGTCAGACGCGCGTTGTCGCGCCCAGTCCAGCACGTACTGGCGCTGGGCCCGCGTCTGCGGCGACTGTGGGTAACGGTCGCGCTTGGCGACCGTTTGCCAATGCCCGGCAATGATGTCCAGCGCCGCCTGTCCTCCGTGCCCCTGTTCTACCAGCCAGCAGGCCGCGATAAGGCCGGTGCGTCCGATGCCGCCCCAGCAGTGCAGGTACACCGGCGTGCCGGCGGCGTGGTGGGTATGCAGGCGAGTCAGAATCTGGCGGGTCCGCGCCGGGCTGGCCGGCACCGACATATCCCGCAGCCCGAAAGGCTCGTGGCTGAGGCTGGTCCCGAGCGTCTCGCCCAGCGCCGGCAGCATGTGCGCGTAGGGTGCGAGCCCGTCGATTTCCTGCGTCAGATCGATGAAGACCCGCACCCCGGCGCTGGCAATCGCCAGCAGCCGCTGGCGCATGCCTTCCCGCGATAAATCCCCCGGGTACTCGCCCGCCAGCAGCTGGTCCGGCACCAGCCAGTAGCAGTTGTCGTGCGGGCGAGGGGTAGGCATGCGCTGGGCGGGGACTTGCGGGATTGGGGCGGACAGCGCGACGCCGGCCCGCAAGGGGCCGGGCGTCGCGGGCGTCGGTCTTAGGCCGCCAGCTGGCGGGCGCCGCCCACCTGGTGCAGGCGCGGCACCACTTTCTCCCCGATCAAGCGCAGGCTGTTCTTGACCAGATCGAAAGGCATACCGGCGTAGGACACGGCCATCGCCGGCCGGAGTTCGCCGGTGATTTCCGCGCGGCGGGTCCACTTCTCCACGATCTGGTCCGGCGTGCCCCAGGCCTGGCTCTGCACGAAACCTTCGCAGGCCGCTTCCATGCCAATTTCCTTGATCGCGGAAGCGCCGGCCTGATAGGCCTGATAGCCCTTGGTTTCGCCCCAATGCGAACCGTCGAAATCGTAGTGGCGAATGACGCTGGCGTAGTACTTGGTCAGGTACTGGCGGGCGACCTTTTCGGCCACCGCGGCGTCTTCGTGGCAGAAGGTGAAATCCGAGAACACCGGCGCACCGGGCGCCTTGGTGGGATGCAGTTCCTTGAAGCGGGCGCGCCAGGCTTCGACCGCCGCGTGGTGCTGCTCCCAGGGCAGTTGCACGAAGGACATCATGGTGCCGCCGATGGTGGCCGCCGCCATCGCCGAATCCGGCGTCATGGCGACCGACAGGAAGCCGCGGTCACGGTAGCCGTGTTCGGGTTTCGGCGTAATGGTGGTGCGGGACTGCTGGAAGTAGGGCGTGTTGTACTCGGCGATGCCGGTTTCGAGGATGTCGAGCACGATTTCAGCCGACTGGTCGAAGCGCTCGCGGGAGCTGCCCATGTCGACGCCGAACGCCCGGTATTCCTCGCGCGCCAGCCCGCGGCCAAAGCCCAGCATGAAGCGGTCGCCGAGGATGATCTGCAGCATCGCCACTTTTTCGGCGACGCGGGTCGGGTTTTCGTGCCAGGGCAGGATGATGGCGCCGGTGCCCAGCTTGATGCGGCTGGTTTTGCCAGCGAGGTAGGACAGCCACTGCATGTTGTCCGGCATCATCGAGTAGCCCGGGTCGAAGTGGTGTTCCGGCAGCAGCAGAAAATCCATGCCGACTTCTTCCGCCAGCAGTGCGATTTCGGTTTCCTTGCGCATCATGTCGGCATCCGACATGCCGTCGTGGGTGTTCTGGAAAATAAACTGAAGACCGACTTCCATGGGGTTGACCTCGCCGCCGGGCGGCATTGATTTTTATATGGAGATTGCGCGGTAAAGCGCGCATTGCCGCAATGTACCCGCCCAACGTGGCAAGGGGAATACGGTGCCCCCGGGGCGGCGGATTGCAGGCGCCTTCAGTGCCAGCCGCGGGCCGCCATGGTACCGGCCCAGAAGGCCAGATCATGATTGGGCCAAAGCTGGGCCCCGGTCTCGTGGGCAAGGCTTTTCAGCTTGCGGATGCTGGCCAGCGCCAGATCTTCCCGCTCCCGCCAGCACAGGCCGGGCGCGATTTCGTATTCCAGATTTTCCTGCAGATCGGCCGCGTCGCCACACAGCAAGACCGGCGGTCCGGCAGCGAGTTCCACCAGAAGCGACATATGCCCGGCGGTGTGGCCGGGGCTGGCGATTGCACGCACGCCGGGCGCGACCTCGTATTCCCCCTGCTGGGTGCGCAGCGCGCGGCCGGCAAAATCGGCAGCAAAGTAGGCGCTGTCTTCCTGCGCCGTGGCGGCGGCCAGTTCATCCGCCTGCACGTGGACTTCGCAGCCCGGCAGCTCGCACAACCCGCCGGCATGGTCAAAGTGCAGGTGCCCGATAAACACCAGATCGATGTCTGCCGGCTGTAGCCCCAGCGCTTTCAGCTGCGCCGGCAGGCGTTCGTCTTCGGTCATCGTCGGGGCGCCGTAGGTGAAGGCGTCGGGCGCGAAGTACCGGGCGCGTTGCGCCGGGTCGTGCAGTTTCTGGTAGTCGCAGCCGACGTCGTAAAGGATGCGGCCGTTCGGGGTTTCGATCAGATAGGCGAGGATCGGCGCCTCTATCACCACGCCCGCCCCGCGCCCTCGCGTGGACAAGGTCTTGTCGTAGCGATGCCGCCCGGTCAGGAGCGCGCGCAGCCGGTTGCTCACGCCACGCCCAGCCGCGCGCAGACCTCGTCAACCGTCGCGACCTCGCCGAAGACGCCACCTTCTACGGCGATCATTTTCATCGCCGCATCGTGCAGGTCGGGGAAGGCCGAGGCGCAGGCGTCGCTGACCGTTATGCAGTCGAAGCCGCGGTCGATGGCGGTGCGCAGCGTGGACGACACGCAGACTTCGGTGGTGATGCCGCAGAGGATGAGCCGACGGATGCCGCGTGCGCCCAGCATGGCGCCGAGTGCGGTGGCCTCGAAGGCCGAGAAACCGGGTTTATCGATCGCGACTTCGCTGGCCAGCGGGGCCAATTCATCGATGATCGCGCTGCCGGGTTCGCCGCGGATCAGAAACCGCCCCAGCGGGCCGGGGCTGCCGACTCGCGCCCCGCTGCGGGTGGTGGCGGCCAGAAAGGCCGGCGGCACGTCGGACAGATCCGGCGCGTTCGCCTCGCGGGTATGGATGATGGTCAGCCCCGCCGCGCGCGCTGCTGCGAGCAGCCTGGCCACCCCCGGAATCGCGCCCCGCAGACGGCTGATGTCCAGCCCTGCGCGCGCCGCGTAGCCCTGCGGCTCCAGAAAATCCCGCTGCATATCGATCGCGAGCAGCGCAGTGGTCGGAATATCGATGCTCATACGGCAGTGAGGAACGACACACCCACCGCGCCCAGGAAGCGTGCCGCGCGGTCAGGGCCGTCACCGACCTCGCCGTAATCCGCCGAGGTGATGCGGGCCAGCCGGTCGCGGTGATAGCCGCGAATCAACGCCCCGAAGGGCAGCACCTGGCGGTATTCGGTCGGGAACAATTCGGCATGCAACTTCGGCAAGGCATGCCAGGCCACCATCGGCTTTTCGTGATGCGCGTTGTGATAGGTGAAGTTCAGCATCAGCAGGTTGAGCCACGGCCGATCGACCGACAGCAGATTGGAGTAGGTGTTCAACTGCTCGTAGGCGCGGTCGCGGACTTTGTCGTCCGGAATGTCGCCGCCTTCCAGCACCGCGAAGCCGTCATAGGTGTGCTGATAGGCGTCGCCGAAGCGCAGGACGTGCAGCATCAATAAATACGCCAGGGCGTAGAGCGCAAGGGCCGCCGGCCGCGCCATGAACAAGGCGGTAAAAGCCGCGCCGCGGATTGCCAGAATCAGCAACAGCCGCGGGCGTTCGCTTTTGCGCTCCGGCCGCAGAAACGGCAGCAGCATCACGTAGCCGTGCATGATGAACTCCACCGCCGGAATCCACGCCCACTCCAGCGCCAGCACCAGCCGGAACACCCAGCGCGGTGCGCCGTGCAGCACCGCGTGATAGTCCAGCGTCAGCACATCCGCGCGGTCCACGTGGTGGCGCATGTGCTTGTGCCGGAGGGCGGCAAAGGGCGCGTAGCAGGAACCCGTGATCCAGGTCATCAACACGCCCCAGCGCTGGTTGTCGGCCGGGGTGCGAAAGATCGCGCCGTGGGCAAACTCATGCAGCATGTAGGCCGCATAGACCATGGTGTGGGCGGTGAGTAGCACGCCCACCACATTGGCCCACAGCGCGGGTTGCAGCAGCAGCGCCACACCGGCCGGGTAGCCAAGCAGCGTGTAGCTCAGCACGAGCAGGTTAGGCAGCCGCCCTTCGGGCACGCGGAAGCTGGGCACCATGCGGGCTTACTTTTTCAGCATGCCGGCGCTAATCGAGGCATCCATGGTGTCTTCCGTCGCCGGCACCGTCTCGATTTCGCCCTTGGCTTTCAGGATGTCCGAAATGACTTTGCCGCTGACGAACAGCGAGGTCGTCTTGTCGCTTTTGCCGAAGACATCGCCAAACTCTTCCAGCGTCGGGTTGTAGACGCCGCTCAGCTGGCCGGCAACTTCTTCGGCCGGAATGCCCAGCGCCTTGCCGATCATTTTTGCCGCTTCGTCAGGGTGGGCTTTCATATAGGCGAGGCCGTCGACGTAGCCCTGAATCACCGCTTTCACTTCCGCCGGATGCTTCGCGATGTAGTCAGCATTAAAAGTCAGGACGTCGGTGATGAGGCCGGGCGCGTCCTTCGACGAGTACAACACGTGAAACTTCTTGCCGCCTTCCATCTTCACGATTTCCGACACGCTGGGTTCGTAGGTCACCCCCACTTTCACCCCGCCCGAGGCCATCGCGGCGGTCACCGACTCCGGCGGCATCGCGACCGGGTCGATGTCCTGCACGCCGAGCTTCACGGTGGACAGGGCGTAGGAAATCAGGAAATCGGATGGAGAAAGCGGGTTGTAGGCGACCTTCATGCCTTTGAGCTGCGCCACGCTGGTAATGTCGGATGTCGACACCACCGCGTCACCGCCGTTGGAGTAATCAATGGGCATGACCACTTTCATGGTCGAGCCGCGGGCGACCGCGCTGATGGCCTGGTCGTAGGTAATCATGCCGCCGTCGATCGCGCCGCTAGTCACCGAGGAGGTGACCAGCGCGGGGTCGTTGAAGACCTGCAGCTGCACCTTGAACCCGGATTTCTTGTACAGGTCGAGCTGGTCGGCGACGTAGAACGGGCCGTAGCCCGCCCACACCACGGTGCCAATCTTGATCGTGGGCGCGGCATGGGCGCTGCCCGCCAGCAGCAGGGCAGCAAGGGCGCTGAGGGCGCGACGGGGTGCGTTGACTTGAAATTTGCTCATGGCCAGATCCTCTCGGCTCGATGGGGATGAACCGGGATAGCAAGCCGGGTGCCAGCCTCGTTCGCCGCGGAAGATCGCCGCAAGGGCAGGCCTCTGCGTCGCCTGCGCGCCGGGTTGATGGCCCGGCTCTGCACTTGTCGGGTGCAAAATGCGGCGGCGCGCACCGTGCGTGGTGCGATTCGGGCGCAGCTGGCGGGCGCAATCCACGCGCTGCGGGTAGCCGCAGCGACGCTGGCGGGCCGCGGTGTGGCTGGCACGCGGGTTGCTCAGGGCAATGCATGCACCACCTTCACGCGCCAGCGCATCGTCCATGAGCCGCTCACGCCAGACCGCCCGGCCGGGCTTGTGGGCCATTCGTGGCCCGCTCAGCGCGCGGCACTACACCGGCTTCGCCATGGTCGGCCTGCTGACACCGCTGCTGCTCTGGTGGGGGCTGGTCGAACTCGGTTGGCTCAGCAAGGTCTTTTTGCCCTCGCCGCTGGCGGTATGGACGCGCTTCCTGCGCTGGCTTTCCACCGATCGCCTGCTGGCCGATGTCGGCATTAGCCTGTATCGCGTGATGGCCGGCTGGGCGCTGTCGGCGCTGTTCGCGCTGCCGCTGGGACTTTTCATTGGCACCTTCCGCCCGGTGCAGGCGCTGCTCGAACCCTTGATGGAGTTTGTGCGCTACATGCCGGCGGTGGCGTTCATTCCGCTGGTGATGATCTGGGTGGGCATCGAGGAAAGCGCCAAGGTCGCCATCATCTTCATTGGTACTTTCTTCCAGATGATTTTGATGGTGGCGGAAGACGTGCGTCGCGTGCCGACCGCGCAAATCGAAGCCGCCCAGACGATGGGGGCGACGCGCATGGAGATCATCGAGCAGGTGCTGCTGCCGTCCGCCAAACCCGCGCTGATCGACACACTGCGCATCACGCTGGGATTTGCCTGGACTTATCTCGTGGTGGCGGAACTGGTCGCGGCCAACTCGGGCCTCGGCTACGCCATTTTGAAGGCGCAGCGCTTCCTCCAGACCGACAAGATTTTCGCCGGCATCATCCTCATCGGGCTGATTGGCCTGCTGACCGACCAACTGTTCCGCTGGCTGCATCGAAAGGCGTTTCCATGGGCGCATCTGAAGCATTGAAGCCGGCGCCGCGCATCGCCGTCAGCGGACTAGGCAAGGTGTTTCCGGGCGCGACGCCGGTGACGGCGCTGGAGAACATCGGGCTCGAAATCGGGCAAAACGAGTTCGTCACGCTGGTCGGCGCTTCCGGCTGCGGCAAGTCGACGCTGCTGCGGATCATCGGCGGGCTCGAGTATCACAGCAGCGGCAGCATCGAAGCCGGTGGACGTCCCATTGAAGGGCCGGGTGCCGACCGCGCGATGGTCTTTCAGCACTACAGCCTTTATCCGTGGCTGACGGTGCGCGAAAACATCCGCTTCTCGCGACGCCTCAAGGCGCACCGCCAGCACCTGACCGAGACCGATGTGGAGCGCGCCAGCGGCCGTGCCGACTCGCTGCTCGAACTGATGGGCTTGAGCGCAATGGCGCAGGCCTGGCCCAGTCAGCTCTCCGGCGGCATGCAGCAGCGGGTGGCCATCGCACGGGCGCTGATGTCGCGGCCCGAAGTGCTGCTGATGGACGAGCCCTTCGGCGCGCTCGACGCCCAGACCCGCGAAGTCATGCACGACCTCATCCTGCATGTCTTCAAGTTGGAAAAACCGACCATCGTGTTCGTCACGCACGACGTGGAGGAAGCGATTTATCTGGGCCAGCGGGTGGTGCTGATGGCGCCCCGGCCGGGCCGGATCGACACCATCTACGACGTGCCTTTCGGCAGCGATCGGCGGCAGGACCTGAAGCACAGCCGGGAGTTTGTGGAGCTGAAACGCGAAATCGTCGAGCGCATCCGCCAGACCGCCGGCATGCGCACCGA
>JALRCR010000260.1 GCA_023257255.1 Gammaproteobacteria bacterium
TCGAGCGCCGCCACCTGCTGCTGCACGAGGGACATCTGGTGTACACGCGGGAAGACGAGCAGGAATTCCTGACGCCCGAAGTCGCCGAAGCCGCCGCGCTGATCGGCGAGCCAGATGCGGTGATCGAGAAAATCCGCGCGCTCGAAGCGGCGGGCCTGAAACATTTTGCGTTTCAGGTGACCGACGACCCGGTGGGGCAGATGCGCTATTTCGCCGAGACGGTGATGAACCGGTATTAGGCGGGGGCAGTGCCCCCCGTAGGCGCGGCGCGTGCGCCGCGATTGGGGTTGGCGACAGCGCCGCGTCTACAGGGGAAGCGCTAGGGCGCCACGGCCCCCGCGATGTCCTTCGCCAGCAGCGCAATCGCCTGCCCGTGCGCGGCGACCAGCGCGTCGTAGTCGTCCGCCTTGCCGGCGACCGGCACGCTGATGCGGCTGGCGCGCTGGGCGGGGGCGGCCTCGGTGCCGCTGGCCACACTCCAGCGGGCCAGCAGCGTGACCGCGCCGTCGCTGCCGCGGTCAAAGCGCTGCACGTCCAGCGCGATGCGCGCGGCGACCGGCGGCGAGGCTTTCCACGGATAGTGGAGAAAGCGGAGCTCAGGCCGCAGCGCGGCGAGCTGCTCGTACAGCGCGCGCTTGAAGGATTCATCAAAGGGCTCGGCCCAGCGCCGGGAGGCGGCCAGGTCCAGCCGGTTCTCGCCGCTGCGGGTCACAATCTGCGGACGGTCCAGATAGCCAGGCAGGCCGATCGGCCCAAGGCCTACCAGCGCCCCGGTGCGCGGCGCCAGCGCGGTTTCCCCGGCCGGCGCGGCCAGCACGTAGTACTGCGCGGGTGGCGTGCGGGTGCAGCCCGCCAACGCCAGCAACAGACTCAAACTCAAAACAGCGCGCAACTTCACGGGGCATCCTCCGCGCTGCTACGGCCCTTGAGCAGCGACTCCGGTTGGGTTTCGATGGCTTCGGCCAGCACCCGCAGCGCGCGCGCGGCGGCGGTGGTCTCCTGCATCATGGTGTTCAGATTGACCGTGGCGGCGGAATCTTCGCCGGCCGTATCGCGCAGCGCTTTCGCGGTTGCCGCCAACTCTTCGCTGGCGCGGGTCAGCGCCAGAATGGGCGGCGAGTCGGCGCGGGTCAGCTTGGCCACATTGCTCGCGCCTTCATCCACCCGGGTCAGGGTTTCGCGCCCGGCGCGCAGCGTGTTCGCGGCTTCGGTCAGCGCGTCCCGGCTGACTTTGAGCGTCGCGGTCGATTCCTGCAGCACCGCGCGGGTGTCATCCGCCAGACTCGAACTGCGGTGGTTCAGGCTGTCGGTCAGCGCCTGCAAATTGGCCAGCGTTGCGTCCAGATTTTTCAGCGCGCTCACCGCCGCCGGCGATGACACCAGCGTGCGGATGGAGTTGGAAATGACCGCCACGTCGTCCAGCAGCTTTTCGATGTTGAGCTTGTCCAGCTTGTTCGCAAACTCCTGCACTTCGGTCGGCAAGGTCGGGATTTCCGGCGTGCCCTTGCGCCCGTGCAACACGGCGGGTTTGTCGGGATAGAAATCGAGATCGATATACAGCTGACCGGTCAGGAAGCTCCAGGTTTTCAGCCGCGCGCGGAGCCCCTGCTTGAGCAGCGCGGAGTCGCCGCCCATCGCACTCAAGGAAGCCGTGGTGCCTTCCATCGACTCGACTGCGGAGACGTCCATCCGGATCTTCACCGGCACCAGCACCAGAAATGTTTTTTCATCCACCGACAGGCTGATGTTTTCGACTACCCCCACTTTCACACCGCGAAACACTACCGGAGAGCCGACCTGCAGCCCGGTGGTCGAGCCTTCGAAATAGAGCGTGTAGGAAGGACTGTCGCGCCAGAAGCTGCCGCCGGCGAGCAGGATGATCAGCATCACCAGCAGCGCGGCACCGCCCAGCACGAAGCTGCCGATGAGTTTGGGATCTGCTTTACGACTCACTAAGACCTCGCTTCAGAAAATGGCGCACCTTGTCCGGTCCCTGCTCGACCAGCAGCTTCGGATCGCCGCTGGCGATCATGGTGCGGGTGTCGGCGTCCAGGAACACCGAATTGTTGGCGATTGCGAAAATGCTGGGCAACTCGTGCGTCACCAGTACGATGGTGGCGCCCAGTCCGTTGCGCAGTTCAAGGATCAATTCATCCAGACGCTGGGAACTCAGCGGATCGAGCCCGGCCGACGGCTCATCAAAAAAGAGAATCTCCGGGTCCAGCGCCATGGCGCGCGCAAGCCCGGCGCGTTTTTTCATGCCGCCGCTGATTTCAGACGGATAGAAATTCTCGAAGCCGGCAAGCCCGACCAGCGCCAGCTTGAGCGCGACGATTTCCTGCACCACATCCTTCGGCAGGCGGGTAAATTCGCGCAGCGGCAGCGCCACGTTTTCTGCCAGCGTCAGCGAACTCCACAGCGCACCGGCCTGGAACAGCACGCCAAAGCCGCGCCGCAGGCTGGCCTGCGTCTCCTCGGTAGCCGCCCAGTAATCCACGCCGTTGTAGAGAATCGCGCCCTTGGCCGGCTGGTGCAGGCCGATCATCTGCCGCAGCAGCGTACTTTTGCCGCAGCCGCTGCCGCCCATGATGACGAAGATGTCGCCGCGGTTGATGGTGAAGTTCAAATCCCGCTGGATGACGTAGTCGCCGTAGGCCATGGTCAGCCCGCGCACTTCGATATGCGGCTTGCCCACGGTCAAATCCCGATCTTCTGGAACACGATCGTCAGCACCGAGGCCGAAATGGTGATGAGCAGAATGCCCAGCACCACCGCCGCGGTGGTGGCTTCACCCACGGCCTGCGCGCTGCGTCCGCACTGCATGCCGCGCAGGCAGCCGGCATAGGCCACCAGCGCGCCGTAGACGGTGCCCTTGAGCACGCCCACCAGCACGTGCTTCAGGCTGAGCGCGGCGATGGTTTCGTTGAAGTATTCATACAGGCCCACGTTGAACACCGTGGTGGCGACCAGCGCGCCGGCAAGACAGCCGACGATGCCGGCATACAGCGTCAGCAGCGGCACCATGGAAATCAGCGCCAGCATGCGCGGCAAGACCAGATAGTCGATCGGTGAGACGCCGAGCGTGCGGAAAGCGTCGATTTCCTCGTTCACCTGCATGGTGCCGAGCTGGGCGGCGTAGGACGCGCCGGTGCGGCCGGCGAGGATGATGCCGGTCATCAGCGCGCCGATTTCGCGCACCATCCCTAAGCCCACCAGATCGGCGATGTAGATTTCCGCGCCAAACAGCGCCAGCTGCACCGCGCCCATGTAGGCGAGGATGGTGCCGACCAGAAAGCTGATCAGCGACACAATCGGCAGCGCACGCACGCCAGCATCTTCAATGAAATACCAGAGATCCGACCGCTGGAAGCGCGCCTTGCCGCGCAGCAGCCGCTGAAACGACAGGATGATCTCGCCCACGAACTCGACCATCGCCGGCAGATCCCGCCACAGGCGGATACTGGCCTCGCCGACCGCCGTCACATAGCCCTTGCGCGGCGCGAGGCCCCGCGCATCCGGGCGCGCCGGCACCGCAAAGGCCAGCGCCAGCAGGCGGCGCAGGCCGTCCGGCAGATCGCGCTGGTCGACTTCAATGCCGCGCGCGCCGCAGTGGCGGAGCACGGCCGCCAGGTAGGTGGCGACGCTCGAATCCCAGCTACCCAGCTCGTGCGCCACCAGTACGAGGCGCTCGGCGCCAGCCAGCGCCGGCAACATCGCGGCCGCGCGCGGCTGCGGGCGCTGCAGGGACCAGTCGCCGCCCAGCACCAGCCGGCGTTCGCGCGCACTCGGCAAGGCGCCACCGGGCAGGATGTCGAGCAGGCTGCTGACCGCATGCACATCAAGCAGGCTGCCCGCCTCGGCGATCAAGTACCCGCTCTGCGCGCTGACTTTGATGCTGCCACCGTTGAGCAGCCGTCCGGCCAGCAGGCCGCTCGGGCCGGGCTCCGGCGTAAACGCCGCGGGCGCTGACAGGCTCGCCTGCGGTCCCAGCCACAGCGTTTGGGCATCGAGGAAACTGACCAGCTTGTTGCCTTTGATTTCGCCGGTCAGCGTCAGATCGATGCTGCCGCCAGGCGCGCTCAAGCCGCCGTTAACCCACAGTCGGGTGTCGCTGTTGAGGCTGAGGCGGGCGCCGGGATCGCCGGCAATTCGCGCGCCGGTACCCACTTCCAGCGCGCCGGCGGCGGCCAGCAATTCCGGCGTGAAC
>JALRCR010000261.1 GCA_023257255.1 Gammaproteobacteria bacterium
ATCATCCTCGGTGCCGAACCGGTCGGCCGACGCGGTGTGCTGAAGCTCGGCGATGCGCGCGACCGTCTGCACGAACTGATGCGCTCCCTCGGCGTCGACTTCGACCTCGACGCCCCGGTCGCGACCCTCGGCATCGGCCAGCGCCAGCGTGCGGGCTGCGGCGCTGGCAAAGCGATAGCGTCCGCGTTCCGCAAGGGGCACCTCACCCGCCTCACTCAGCAGCAAGGGCAGGCGTTCGGCAATTTCCAGCACGCGCGCCGGCGCTATCTCGGTCGGTAACTCGCGCAGTGCATTGAGCGCGCGGCCCAGCTGCGCGCGCCCGGCAACGCCGCGCACGCGTTCCAGCAAGGCAGCACGAGACAGTCCGCGGGCATGCAGGCCGGCAAACGCGAGTTCGCCCTTCAGCAGCGCGGGCAAAGCCTGTCCGGTGCGCGCCACCAGCAGGACCAGTTCAAACCACACCGGGTGCTCGGCCACCAGCGAGCCCACGATGGCCTCGATCGACGAGGCTAGCGGTGCGGCGGGCAACAGCAGCTGCCAGCCAGCCGGGGTGGCTGTGACCAGGCCATCCGCCTCGGCCTCTGCCAACAGGCTGCGCCACCAGTGGGGTAGCGCGGGCGCTTGTTCGGTGGAAATAAGGCCATTTGCGTCCGCCAGGCCCAGCAAGGCCTGATGCAGATAAGCGCTGCAGAGGCGGTCGAGCAGCGGCTCGACCTCGTTGACGTAGGCCCCCCGAAAGGCGTCGACCGACGCCTGCTCGCCGAGTCTCGCAAGGCGCGCGGCGAGCGCGGGGTATAAGTTGCCACCGGCGCGCGCGGGCTGTGCCGGCGGCAGGGCTTCCCAGCGCCAGGCCAGATGGCGCGGCGGACGCGGGTCCTGCGCCGCCGGCATCCGCCGGAAGTTGACGTCCTCGATCAGGGCCAGCAGCTGGCCCTGGGCGTCAAAGAGTTCAAAGCTCGCACGCAGGTTGCGCGCCGAGAGTTGTCCCAGCCTGGCGCGAATGAGATGCGCCGGGCCGCCCGCACGGCGCGCGATCACCCGCCCAATCCGCACCGGCAGATAGGGGCGTGGGGCGTCCGGCTCCTGGCCGGCGGCGGCCAGCGGCAGAATCAGCTGAAAGGCCGCGTCCAGCGCCATCGGCGAGAGCGTGTAGGCAGCGTCAGCCGGATCCGCATGCAGCGTGGCCAGCACGCTGTGAGGGTCGGTCCAGCCTTGGGCAACGCGTTGAAACGCCGGGCCATACTGCACGTTAAGCCGCGCGGTCTGCGCGTAGTGGCTAGCCGCATCGAAATCGGCCGGGTGCGCTGGCAGGACCGGCGGCGCCGGCATCACGACTGGCGGCAGGCCGTCGGCGGGCAGTTCTGCCTGACAGTGCAGCAGCCATTCGGTGTTGGCCAGCTCGGGCCGACTCTGCACGCTGAGCAAACGCTCGCGCGCCAGCAGACTCGTGCGGAGCAACCGCGTGCTGTCTGCCCCCAGCGTCAGCGGCGCGCGAATTTCCAGATTGCAGACGCGCAGCCACTCGCCGGTCTGGCGCTCCTGCGCCACGGTCAGCGCGAGTTCCGCAAAGCCGGCGGCAGGCAATACCGGGGTTTCACCCACCGCGTGTGCTGCCAGCACCGGCAAGCGCGCTATATCCAGGGTGTTTTCCCACACGTCCGGATGCTGGGGCAGCGGGTAGCCCAGCAGCGGATGCCGCGCGTACCGCCCCAGCAGCCCCAGCGTGGCGGGCGTAACCGGATGCCAGTAGCGCTTGCGCTGCCAAGCGTAATTGGGCAGCGCCAGCGGCGGGCGCGGACGCGGAAAAAAGCCGCTCCAGTCGGGCGTTGCGCCGGCCACGATAGCCTGCGCGCCGGCCCGCCAGACGGCGGAGGCCGCATCGTCGCGCCGGCTCAGGCTGGCCAGGACCAGCCCCGTGCCCGCGGCCCGGCGGAGGTAGGCGCCCAGCACCGGATGCGGCCCAAGCTCCAGCCATACGTTAATGCCATCCGCCTGCGCGGCGGCCACGGCGGCCTCGAAGGCCACGGGCCGGCGAATGTTCTGCCACCAGTAGTCGGCATCCAGCGCGGTGCCGGGCAAAGCCGCGCCGGTGACGGTGGAATAAAACGGCAGCGTGGTCGCCGTCGGCGCCAAGCTGCCCAGCGCCGCGTGCAGCGGCGCTTCCAGACCGTCCATGTGCACGCTGTGGAAGGCGTAGTCCAGATCCAGTCGTCGGTAAAACACCGACAGCTCAGCCAACGCGGCCTCCACCGTGGCGAGCGCCGCCGTCGTGCCTGCCAGCGTGCAGTCGTTTGCGCCGTTGGCAGCGGCGACCGCCAGCTGAGCCGGCAGCGCAAGTGAATCGATGAGTTCCTGCGCGGCCGTTGCGCTGAGGCCTACCGCCGTCATGGCGCCCGTGCCGCGCGTTGCGCCCTGCAAGCGGCTGCGCTCGTAGACCACCCGCACCGCCGCTTCCAGCGACAGCGCGCCGGCCGCCCAGGCGGCAGCAATTTCACCCACGCTGTGCCCGAGCACCGCGTCTGGCATCACGCCCTGTTGCCGCAAGAGGCGGGTGACCCCGACCTGTACGGCGAACAGCGCGGGCTGGGCAATCTCGGTCGCCGCATAGCGGTTTTCACCCGGCAGACCCAGCAGCTCATCGAGAATTGAAAACCCGGCCCAGACGCGGAACAGGCTGTCGACTTCATCCACCGCTTCGCGGAACAAGGGCGAGGTGGCCAGCAGGCGCCGGCCCATGCCTTCCCACTGCGCGCCGTTGCCGGCGTAGACGAAGGCCAGCTTGGCCGGCGCCGCCAGCGCGCTGCCGGTGACCAGATCGAGTTCGGTCTCCTGCCCTTCGCTGTAGCTGCGCAGCGCCCGTACCACCTGCGAGGCGTTGCCCTGCACCAACAGGCGCTGCGGTAACCAGTCGCGCCGGTAATTGAGCTGATAGGCGACGTCCTGGAGTTTCAGCGCCGGCGTTTGCGCCAGCACCTCGGCAAGTTGCGCCGCGTTTGCACGCAGCGCGGCCTCGTCGTGGCCGCTGAGCACCAGCGGCACGGACTTCACCGGCACGGCGGAGACCGCCGGTTTGCGGCCTTCAAAACTGCTCAGCACCACGTGGGCGTTGGCACCGCCGAAGCCGAACGAATTCACGCCCACCACCAGCCGGCCCTCCGCCGGCAACGGGCGGTTGCGGGTGACGATTTCCAGATTCCATTCGGCGGTGGGAATGTGCGGGTTGATCTGCACCACGCCGATGGTGGCCGGCACCACCCGCTGGGTCAGGCAATGCACAGCCTTCACCAGCCCGGCAATGCCGGACGCAGCTTCCAGATGGCCCATATTGCTTTTGACCGACCCGATGGGCAGCGGCCGGCCCGGGCTGCGATGACGGGCCAAGGCCGCGCTAATTGCGCGGGTTTCGATGGGGTCGCCCACTACCGTCCCGGTGCCGTGCGCTTCGAGATAGTCGATTTCCTCCGGATCGATGCCGGCAGCGGCGTAGACCTCTGCCAGCAACGCGGCCTGCGCGGCGGCGTTTGGCACGGTGAGCCCCTGGGTATAGCCATCGGCATTCACGCCGCTGCCGGCGACGACCGCCAGCACCGGATCGCCGTCGGCCAGCGCCTGTTCCAGGTCTTTGAGCACCAGCACCCCGCCACCTTCAGCCCTTACATAGCCGTCGGCGCTGGCGTCGAACACCCGGCAGCGCCCCTGCTTGGAGAGCATGGTGGCCTTGGCAAAGCTCACAAACACATAGGGGTGGAGCAGCAGGCTGACGCCGCCGGCCAAGGCCTGCGCACACTCGCCGTTCTGGATCGCGCGACAGGCCTGATGAAACGCGACCATCGCCGAGGAACAGGCGGTATCAATGGCCATGCTGGGGCCGCGAAAATCAAAAAACCACGACAGGCGGTTGGCCGCGATGCTGCCCGCGTTGCCGGTGGCAGCGGGCGCATCAATGGCGGCGAGATCGTCAATCAGTCGATAGGAATAGTCGGCGCTGGCAATGCCAATGAAGACGCCGGTCTTGCTGGCGCGCAGGCTGCGCGGCGGGATCCCGGCGTTTTCCAAGGCTTCCCAGGCCAGTTCCAGCAACAGCCGCTGTTGGGGATCAATCAGCGCGGCCTCGCGAGGGGAAATGCCGAAGAAGCCGGCGTCGAAATCGCCGACGTGGTCGATAACCCCGGCGGCAAAACTGTAGCTGGTG
>JALRCR010000262.1 GCA_023257255.1 Gammaproteobacteria bacterium
ACAGTTGGGCAAGCCGGTGGCGAGCAGTCCTTACGGCCGGCCCGCGCGCTTCGAGGCCAACATCATCCGGCGCCAAAGCCCCGGCCTGACCCGCACCAACGAATCCTCCATCGCCTTTACGCCGCTGCAAAACCTGTTTGGCATCATCACGCCCAACGGCCTGCACTTTGAGCGCGACCATGCCGGCCTGCCCGACATCGATCCGGTGCAGCACCGTCTGGCGGTCCACGGGCTGGTCGCACAGCCGAAGCTGTTCAGCATGGACGACATCCTGCGACTGCCCTCTGTCTCGCGGCTGCATTTCATCGAATGCGGAGCGAACTCCGGCATGGAATGGGGCAACGTCGCCGTGCCGACGGTGCAGTTCACCCACGGCATGCTGTCCTGCGCGGAATACACCGGCGTGCTGCTTTCCACGGTTCTCGATGCGGTGGGCGTGGACCTCAAACGCGCGCGCTATCTGCTGGCTGAAGGCGCCGATGGCGCGAGCCTCACCCGCACCATTCCGCTATCGATGGCGCTGGATGATGCGCTGCTGGTCTACGGCCAGAACGGCGAGATGCTGCGCCCGGAAAACGGCTATCCGCTGCGCCTCGTGGTGCCCGGCGTGCAGGGCGTGTCCAGCGTGAAATGGCTACGCCGGCTGGAAGTAGGCGACGCGCCCTGGCACACCCGCGAAGAGACGCTGCACTACTCAGACCTCATGCCCAACGGCATCAGCCGCCAGTTCACCTGGATTCAGGAAGCGAAGTCCGTCATCACCTCGCCCTCGGCGGGCATGACGCTCCTCGACAAGGGCGGGTACTACGAAATTACCGGGCTCGCGTGGTCCGGGCGCGGGCGCATCAAGCGGGTGGACGTCTCGACCGATGGCGGTCGCTCCTGGCACACCGCGCGTCTGCAGGAGCCGGTGCTGAGTAAAGCCCTCACCCGCTTCCGCCACGACTGGGTCTGGGACGGCACGCCGGCGCTGCTGCAAAGCCGCTGCATGGACGACACGGGCTACGTGCAGCCGCTGCTGCGCCAGCTGCGCGAAGTGCGCGGCACGCGCTCCATTTATCACAACAACGCGATTCAGACCTGGCAGGTCGCGGCCGACGGCGGGGTGCACAATGTGCAGCTCTAGACTGCTGGCGCTCGGCCTGTGGCTCATCGCTGCCAGCGCGAGCGCCGCGCCGGCCTGGCAGGCGCTGGGCAAGCCGCTGGCCGCCGATGAAATCGCCAGTTGGGACATCGACGTGCGCCCCGACGGCGTCGGGCTGCCGCCGGGCCACGGCTCGGTCGAAGAAGGTCAGGTCGTTTACGACACCCACTGCGCGAGCTGTCACGGCACTTTTGGCGAAAGCACCGACTATCTCGCGCTGGCCGGCGGGGTCGGTTCGCTGGGCACCGCCACGCCGCAGCGCACGGTGGGCAGCAAGCTCGATTACGCCACCACGCTCTGGGACTACATCAACCGCGCGATGCCGTTTAATCGCTCGAAAGCGCTCAGCGTGAACGAGGTCTACGCGGTGACCGCCTATGTGCTCAACCTGAACGACATCCTGCCGGCCGACGCGGTGCTCGACGAGCGCAGTCTGCCCCAGGTCGAGATGCCGAACCGCCGGGGCTTTACCCAGACCCACGGCATGATGCGCACCGATGGCAAGCCCGATGTGCGCAATGCCACCTGCATGAAGGACTGTCTGAAAACACCGCCGCAGGTGAGTTCGGCACTGCCCGCGGGCTTCGCGCACCAGCTCTATGGCGAGCTTTCGCCTCATTTCCGGCAGTTTGTGGTCGCCGCGCCGGCCGCCGTCGCGCCGACCCCGGCGGCGCTCGCCGCCAGCAACGGCTGCCTCGCCTGTCACGCCGCCCAGCAGACGCGCGTGGGCCCGGCTTTCGCCGACGTGGCGCGGCGCTACGCGGCCGTGGCGGACGCGCCGGCGCAATTGCGCCAGAAAGTCCGCGCCGGCGGCAGCGGCGTGTGGGGCAGCGCGCTTATGCCGCCCCAGACCACCGTGACGGACGCCGCGCTGGATCAGATACTCGGCTGGATTCTGGCCGGCGCGGCCGCGCCCTGACCCCTGTTACCTTTGAGGAGAACACCCCCATGATGCTTGCGCGTCGACGTTTCCTGCAGCGGCTAGGCCATACCGGACTTGCCGCGCTGACAATTGCCAGCGGTCTTTTACCGCGCCTCGTGCGCGCAGCGGACACCCGCGCCGCCTTTGCCGCCGAGGCTCTTGCCGATGCGCTGAAAGCGCTGGGCATCGCGAACCCGACCAAGTCCGACGCCATCCGCTTCAAGGCGCCGGATATCGCGGAGAACGGCGCGGCGGTGCCGGTGGAAGTGGAAAGCACCCTGCCCGGTACACGCGAAATCCTGCTGCTGGTCGAGAAAAACCCGCATGTGATGTCGGCCAGCTTCAGTTTTCCCGACGGCACCGACGCCTATGTGGCGACCCGGGTGAAGGTCGCTGAAAGCTCGTTGATTCATGCCGTCGTCAAAACCGACGCCGGCGCCTTCTACACCGACCGCCTCGTCAAGGTCACCCTTGGCGGCTGCGGCGGCTAAGCGCGGAGCAACTGCCATGTCCGATCCGATGCGCATTCGCGCGGCCGTCAAAGGCGAAAAAGTGGAAGTCAAAATCCTGATGTCCCACGTGATGGAAACCGGCCAGCGCAAAGACGCCGAAGGCGCAGTAGTGCCGGCCCACTACATCACGAAAGTCACCGCCAGCTGCAACGGCCGTGACGTACTGTCCGCCGACTGGGGACCGTCAGTGTCCAAAAATCCGTATCTGTCTTTCCGCTTCAAAGGCGGCGCGAAAGGCGACAAATTGAAAGTCACCTGGACCGACACGGCCGGCGACAGCCGCAGCGACGAGGTCAGCATTGGATGAACACCCCGCGCGCCACCCGCCGCGCCCTGCTGGTCGGCAGCCTCCTGCTGCTGGCCGGCGCCGCGCAGGCCGAGACCAGCACCCAGGACGCGATCGCCGAATATCGCGAGATGTTTGGCGACGATAATCCGGCCGAACTCTGGCAGTCGCGCGGCGAGGCCCTGTGGCATACGGCGCGCGGCCCGAAGCAGGCAAATCTCACGGCCTGCGATCTGGGTCTGGGACCCGGCGTTATCGAAGGGGCCTACGCCCAGCTGCCGCGCTGGTTCGACGACACGCAGCAGGTACAGGATCTCGAAACCCGGCTCGTCAGCTGCGTCACCACGCTGCAGGGCATTCCGCGCGAGGAATTCCTGAAAGTGAAGTTCGGCGACGGCGAGAAAAAGTCTGAACTCGAGTCGCTGACCGCCTATGTGGTGGCTGCCTCGCGCGGCAAGCCCATCGCGCTGCCGATGCAGCACCCGGCCGAACAGGCGGCCTACGCCCTCGGCAAGGCGGTGTTCAGCTATCGCGCCGGCCCGCACGATTTTGCCTGCGCCACCTGCCATGGCGACGCCGGCAAGCGGATTCGTCTGCAGGAACTGCCGCAGCTCACCACCGCCGCCGGCGCGCGCGAGGCTTACACCCACTGGCCGGCCTACCGCATCTCGCAGGGTGAACTCCGCACCATGGAATGGCGGCTACAGGACTGCTTCCGTCAGCAACGCCTGCCGCAGCTCAAGTTTGGCTCCGAGGTCGCGATTGGACTGACGATGTTCCTGGCCAAAAACGCCGAGGGCGGCACGCTCGCCGCGCCGGGGATCAAACGATGAGGACGCTGCGCATGACTTCCCTACGCCTGCCAGGCGCACTAAACAGGAGGATCACATGAATAAAATCTACAAGACAATCGGCGTGCAGTGCGATCAGGAGCAGCTTGCCCTGATTGAGGTCGCTGCCGCCGAGATGGCGATGCCTGTCAGCACATGGATGCGGTCGGTATGCATTCGTGAAGCCAAGTCGATGGGCCTGCACCACAAGCAGCCGAAGGTGGACTGATGGTCATCATCGGCATCGATCCCGGCTTCAGCGGGGCCATCGCGATTTGGAGGCCAGCCATCCGCAGCCTCTACGTCTACGACATGCCAACGCTGCCCAATGCTAAGGGCAAGACCGAGTTGGACCTGCACACGCTGCACGATCTGCTGACGCCGGAAGATGACACACGGCACATCGCAGTGGTCGAGCAGGTGGCAGCAATGCGTGGCCAAGGCGTGAGCAGCATGTTCCGCTTCGGGCAGGGAGAT